>NZ_CVTT01000025.1:0-93122 GCF_900006605.1 Pseudomonas sp. 58 R 3
CGTCGCCACCGGCGCTGCCGGAGTTGCCACCGGTGCAGGCGGCCCAACAAAGGCTGGCTTGGGCACCGTTGCGGGAACGATCGGCGTTGTACCGTTCTGCTTGTCTTCCGCTTCCTGGGCTTGAGCGGCGTCGTTGACGCGCTCTTCCGGGGTGCGGTTGTCGCTGAACACCAGCAGCAGGTAGCGGCTGCGGTTCAAGGCAGCGGTCGGAACTGCACGCACAATGGCAAACGGCTGGCCGGAATCGTGGATCACTTCCTTGACCGTCGCCACCGGGTAACCCGCCGGGAAGCGCTGGCCCAAACCGGAGCTGACCAGCAGGTCGCCTTCCTTGATGTCGGCGGTGTCGGCCACATGCCGCAATTCCAGGCGTTCCGGGTTACCGGTGCCGCTGGCAATGGCGCGAAGGCCGTTACGGTTGACCTGTACCGGAATGCTGTGGGTGGTGTCCGTCAGCAACAATACCCGCGAGGTGTAGGGCATAAGCTCCACTACCTGGCCCATCAGGCCTCGGGCATCGAGCACCGGCTGGCCCAGCACGACACCGTCGCGTTCACCCTTGTTGATGATGATACGGTGGGTAAAGGGGTTGGGGTCCATGCCGATCAACTCGGCCACTTCGACCTTCTCGTTGACCAGTGCCGAAGAATTGAGCAACTCGCGCAGCCGAACGTTCTGCTCGGTGAGGGCCGCGAGCTTTTGCATGCGCCCCTGCAACAGCAGGTTTTCAGTCTTGAGTTTTTCGTTCTCGGCGACCAGCTCGGTACGGCTGCCGAATTGGCTGGCCACACCCTGGTAGAGACGCTGCGGCAGGTCGGTGATCCAGTAAGTCTGCATCAACACCAGCGACATCTGGCTACGCACGGGCTTGAGCAGTGCAAAACGGGCATCGACCACCATCAGCGCGACCGAAAGCACGACCAGCACCAATAAGCGCACGCCCAATGAGGGGCCTTTGGCGAAAAGCGGTTTAATAAGCCGCTCCTCCCAGGCAAATGTTCTCTTTATTCATACGGCATCAAACCGGCCTGGATGCAGATTGAAGAAGATAAACGCCAACAGGCAGCACTGCAAAGTGCTGCCTGCGGGCGAAGCATGGTGCAACCAACGATCTTATTCGCTGGAGAGCAGGTCCATGGTGTGTTTATCCATCATTTCCAGTGCACGACCACCGCCACGGGCAACGCAGGTCAGCGGGTCTTCGGCGACTATCACCGGCAGGCCGGTTTCCTGGGCCAGCAGCTTGTCGAGGTCGCGCAGCAAGGCGCCACCACCGGTCAGCACCAGGCCACGCTCGGCGATATCGGAAGCCAGTTCCGGCGGCGATTGCTCCAGAGCGCTTTTCACAGCCTGAACGATGGTGGCCAGGGACTCTTGCAGAGCTTCCAGCACTTCATTGGAGTTCAGGGTGAAGGCACGTGGAACGCCTTCGGCCAGGTTGCGACCGCGAACATCCACTTCGCGAACTTCGCCGCCCGGGTAAGCGGTGCCGATTTCCTGCTTGATGCGCTCAGCGGTAGATTCGCCGATCAGGCTGCCGTAGTTACGACGCACATACGTGATGATCGCTTCGTCGAAACGGTCGCCGCCTACACGCACGGATTCGGCATACACCACACCGTTCAGGGAAATCAGGGCGATCTCGGTAGTACCACCACCGATATCCACCACCATCGAACCGCGCGCTTCCTCAACCGGCAGGCCGGCGCCGATTGCGGCAGCCATAGGCTCTTCGATCAGGAACACTTCGCGGGCACCGGCGCCAAGGGCCGATTCACGGATGGCTCGACGCTCCACCTGGGTGGACTTGCACGGAACGCAGATCAGCACACGAGGGCTGGGCTGCAGAAAACTGTTTTCGTGAACTTTGTTGATGAAGTACTGCAGCATCTTTTCGCAGACGCTGAAGTCGGCGATCACGCCGTCTTTCATCGGACGAATGGCAGCAATATTGCCTGGTGTACGGCCGAGCATGCGCTTGGCCTCGGTGCCTACGGCAACGACACTTTTCTGATTACCATGGGTCCGAATGGCCACAACCGATGGCTCATTCAGAACGATACCGCGCTCGCGCACGTAAATAAGGGTGTTGGCAGTGCCCAGGTCAATGGAAAGATCGCTGGAAAACATGCCACGCAGTTTCTTGAACATGGGGAAAGGACCCTAGGCAACGCGTGGGTAAAAAAGTGCGGCAAACTCTAACAACGACAGGGATTTTGGGCAAGGCGCCAATGTGCTAAATTGGCCGACTTTCTGTGCACCAACCCCCACAATCGCGGCCTTATGACCGTAGAAATGCGGTAGTGTTCCGACAATCTAACACACGGATGCCCTCCGTTCTGTTTTCCACTGGAGAAACCCATGGCGCTTGAACGCTCCGACGTGGAAAAAATCGCGCATCTGGCCTCGCTTGGCCTGAATGACGCCGATCTTCCACAGACCACCGCAGCCCTGAACAGCATTCTCGGGCTGGTCGACCAAATGCAGGCCGTGAATACTGACGGCATCGAGCCCCTGGCTCACCCGCTGGAAGCCAGCCAGCGCCTGCGCGCAGACGTTGTGACCGAGCGAAATAATCGCGAGGCCTACCAGTCCATCGCGCCAGCGGTCGAAAACGGCCTGTACCTGGTTCCGAAAGTCATCGACTAAAGGGAAAGAGCCTTTCATGCATCACATGACTCTGGCCGAGATCGCCCGCGGTCTCGCCGATAAAAAGTTTTCTTCCGAAGAGCTGACCCAGACCCTGCTGGCGCGTATCGCCGCGCTGGACCCCAAGGTCAACAGCTTTATCAGCCTCACCGAGGAGCTGGCCCTGAGCCAGGCCAAGGCCGCCGACGCACGTCGCGCCAACGGTGAAAACGGCGCACTGCTGGGCGCACCGATCGCCCACAAAGACCTGTTCTGCACCCAGGGCATTCGCACCAGCTGCGGCTCGAAGATGCTCGATAACTTCAAGGCGCCCTACGACGCCACCGTGGTGTCCAAGCTGGCTGCCGCCGGGGCCGTGACTCTGGGCAAGACCAACATGGACGAATTCGCCATGGGTTCGGCCAACGAGTCGAGCTACTACGGCGCAGTTAAAAACCCGTGGAACCTGGAACACGTGCCCGGCGGTTCATCGGGCGGTTCGGCTGCCGCCGTTGCTGCGCGCTTCCTGCCGGCCGCGACCGCCACCGACACCGGCGGCTCGATCCGCCAGCCCGCAGCCTTCACCAACCTCACCGGTTTGAAGCCGACCTACGGTCGCGTTTCCCGCTGGGGCATGATTGCCTACGCCTCCAGCCTCGATCAGGGCGGCCCGCTGGCACGCACGGCAGAAGACTGCGCAATATTGTTACAAGGTATGGCCGGGTTCGATAAACAGGACTCCACCAGCATCGATGAGCCGGTGCCGGACTACAGCGCCAGCCTTAATACCTCGCTTAAAGGCCTGCGTATCGGCGTGCCGAAAGAGTATTTCAGTGCCGGTCTCGACCCGCGTATCGCCGAATTGGTGCACAACAGCATCAAAGAGCTGGAAAAGCTCGGCGCCGTGATCAAGGAAATCAGCCTGCCGAACAACCAGCACGCGATTCCTGCGTACTACGTGATCGCGCCGGCAGAAGCCTCCTCGAACCTGTCGCGTTTCGACGGCGTGCGTTTCGGCTACCGCTGCGAAAACCCGAAAGACCTCACCGACCTGTACAAACGCTCCCGTGGCGAAGGCTTCGGCGCCGAAGTGCAACGCCGGATCATGGTCGGTGCCTACGCACTGTCCGCCGGTTACTACGACGCGTACTACCTCAAGGCGCAAAAGATCCGCCGCCTGATCAAGAACGACTTCATGGCCGCCTTTGAAGAAGTCGACGTGATCCTCGGCCCGACCACGCCTAACCCGGCCTGGAAGATCGGCGCCAAGACCGGCGACCCGATCGCCGAGTACCTGGAAGACCTCTACACCATCACCGCCAACCTCGCGGGCTTGCCGGGCTTGTCCATGCCCGCAGGTTTCGTCGATGGCCTGCCGGTCGGCGTGCAATTGCTCGCCCCGTATTTCCAGGAAGGCCGCCTGCTCAATGTGGCGCACCAGTACCAGTTGAACACCGACTGGCACACTCGCACCCCTACCGGCTTCTGAGGAGAACACTATGCAATGGGAAGTTGTGATCGGGCTGGAGATTCATACCCAGCTCGCCACCCAATCGAAGATTTTCTCCGGTAGCGCCACCACGTTCGGCGCAGAACCCAATACCCAGGCCAGCCTGGTAGACCTGGGCATGCCCGGCGTACTGCCGGTGCTGAACGAGGAAGCGGTGCGCATGGCGGTGATGTTCGGCCTGGCGATTGACGCCGAGATCGGCCAACACAACGTGTTTGCGCGCAAAAACTACTTCTACCCGGACCTGCCCAAGGGCTACCAGATCAGCCAGATGGAATTGCCGATCGTCGGCAAGGGCTACCTGGACATCCCCCTGGAAGACGGCACCATCAAGCGTGTCGGCGTGACCCGTGCGCACCTGGAAGAAGATGCCGGCAAGAGCCTGCATGAAGAATTCAACGGCGCCACCGGCATCGACCTGAACCGCGCCGGCACGCCGCTGCTGGAGATCGTCTCCGAGCCGGACATGCGCAGCGCCAAGGAAGCCGTGGCTTACGTCAAGACTATCCATGCGCTGGTGCGTTACCTGGGTATCTGCGACGGCAACATGGCCGAAGGCTCGCTGCGTTGCGACTGCAACGTGTCGGTACGGCCAAAAGGCCAGGCCGAGTACGGCACACGCTGCGAGATCAAGAACGTCAACTCGTTCCGTTTCATCGAGAAGGCGATCAACACCGAAGTGCGTCGCCAGATCGAGCTGATCGAAGACGGCGGCAAGGTGATCCAGCAAACGCGCCTGTATGACCCGAACAAAGACGAAACCCGCGCCATGCGCAGCAAAGAGGAAGCCAACGACTACCGTTACTTCCCCGACCCGGACCTGTTGCCGGTGATCATCGAAGACTCGTTCCTGAATGACGTGCGTGCCACCCTGCCGGAATTGCCGCCGCAAAAACGCGAGCGTTTCCAGGAACAGTTCGGCCTGTCGGTCTACGATGCCAGCGTACTGGCCTCCAGCCGTGAACAAGCCGACTACTTCGAAAAAGTCGTGAGCATTGCCGGCGACGCCAAGCTGGCGGCCAACTGGGTGATGGTTGAGCTGGGCAGCCTGTTGAACAAACAGGGCCTGGAGATCGACGAAGCCCCGGTGACCGCCGAGCAGTTGGGCGGCATGCTGCTGCGCATCAAGGACAACACCATCTCCGGCAAAATCGCCAAGACCGTGTTTGAAGCGATGGCCGCAGGCGAAGGCAGCGCCGACGACATCATCGAGAAGCGTGGCCTCAAGCAAGTCACCGACAGCGGCGCTATTTCGGCCGTGCTCGATGAGATGCTCGCCGCCAATGCCGAGCAAGTTGAACAATACCGTGGGGCAGACGAAGCCAAGCGCGGCAAGATGTTCGGCTTCTTTGTCGGCCAGGCGATGAAAGCCTCCAAAGGCAAAGCCAACCCGCAACAGGTGAACGAACTGCTCAAAAGCAAGCTCGAAGGCTGACACTTGATCGTTCCCACGCTCCGCGTGGGAACGCCTCACTGGACGCCCCGCGTCCGCTTTTGTGACGCGCAGCGTCACGGGCTGCATTCCCACGCAGAGCGTGGGAACGATCAATTGGGGGGTTGTTGAACATGAAGCGTCTACTCGGCCTCCTGGCCCTGTTCTCTCTGCTGGCCGGTTGCGCCAGCGGCCTCATCGACCCCAACGGCTACGACGAAACCGGCACCGCCTCCTATTACGGCGCCAAGCACCATGGCAATAAAACCGCCAGCGGTGAACCCTTCAACCAAAACGCCCTGACCGCCGCCCATCGGCGCTTGCCCTTCGGCACGCGGGTCAAGGTGACCAATCTCGACAACAACAGATCCGTGGTGCTGCGTGTGAATGATCGCGGGCCGCACACCCGTGGTCGCCTGATCGATGTTTCCCGCAAAGCGGCTGAGCAGCTCGGTATGCTGGGCCGTGGCACCGCGCGGGTTCGCGTGCAAGCGCTGAGCAACTGACAGGAGCCTTGGCTATTTCCGCACTCACCGCCCTCTCGCCCTTCAGCCTGCTCGAATTGGTCAGCGGCCTGCTGCTGCTGATCCTCGGCGCCGAAATCCTGGTGCGCGCCGCCGTGCGCCTGGCGGCCAGCCTCAAGGTGCGGCCGCTGATCATCGGCTTGAGCATCGTCGCCTTCGGCAGCAGCGCGCCGCAGATGACCGTCAGCCTGCAAGCCACCCTGGCCGGCAATACCGATATCGCCGTGGGCAGCGTGATCGGCAGCAGCATTTTCAACATCCTCGTCACCCTGGGCCTGTCTGCGTTGATCATCCCGCTGCGGGTATCGCGGCAACTGGTGCGCCTGGACATCCCGGTGATGATTTGCGCCGCGCTGCTGGTGTTTACCCTGTCGGCCAATGAAGAGCTGACGCCCGCTGACGGGCTGGTACTGCTCGCGGCGCTGGTGGCCTACCTGGGTGTGCTGCATTACCAGACCCGCCATTCCCGGCGCCCGCGCACGCTGGACACCGTGGCCAGGGCGCCGTGGTTGAGCAGCGTGTTGCTGATGCTCGGCGGGCTGCTGATTCTGGTGCTGGCCGGGCACTTGCTGCTGGGCGCGGCGGTGGACGTGGCGAGCGACCTGGGCTTGTCGGAACGCATCGTTGGCCTGACCTTGATCGGCGTCGGCACTTCGTTACCGTGCCTGGCCACCTCATTGATTGCCGCCGTGCGCGGCGAGCGCGAGATTGCTGTGGGCAATGTGATCGGCAGCAGCCTGTTCAACCTGCTCGGTGTGTTGGGGTTTACTGCATTGGTAGCGCCGTCACCGCTGTCGGTATCGCCCAACGCCCTCGATTTCGACTTGCCGGTGATGCTCGCCGTGGTGGCGCTGTGCCTGCCGGTGTTCTACACCGGTTACCGGGTCACCCGCGCCGAAGGCCTGGTATTGCTGGGCCTGTACCTGGTGTACGCGTTGCATGTGGTCTCGTTCACGTTCGGCATGCCCCTGGCTACCCGGCTTGAAAAACTGATGCTGTATTACGTCCTGCCGGCGCTGGTGGCGTTTCTGCTACTCAGCACGCTGCGCGCCTGGCGCCGCCAACACAAGAGGGAAGCGCAATGACCGATCCGAAAAAGCCCGGAGTTGAGATGCGTCGCCAGGTAATGGGCGACGTGTTCGTCGATCGCGCCCTGGGCAACGCCACCGAATTCACCCAGCCGCTGCAGGATTTTGTCAACGAACATGCCTGGGGCAGCGTGTGGAATCGCGAAGGCTTGCCCTTGAAGACCCGCAGCCTGATCACCCTCGCGGCCCTGACCGCACTCAAGTGCCCACAGGAACTCAAGGGCCACGTGCGCGGCGCACTGAACAATGGCTGCACGGTGGAAGAGATTCGCGAAGCGCTGCTGCATTGCGCGGTGTATGCGGGTGTGCCGGCGGCGATTGATGCGTTTCGGGCGGCGCAGGAAGTGATTGAGGCGTATCAGGCAGACCGGTAGTGACTGTTAGATAGCCATCGCAGGCAAGCACACCACAAACCTTAGATCCACCCACCCGCCTGCAACACAAAAATCCCGATATTGGTGGTCACCGCCGCCATCAAGGTGGTGATCACAATAATCGCCGCCGCCAATTCATGGTTACCCTCGGCAGCCCTGGCCATGACAAAACTCGCCGCCGCCGTCGGCGCACCGAAATACAGGAACAAAATCCCCAACTCCGGCCCGCGAAAGCCCAGCAGCCACGCGCCCAGCGTCGCGAATAGCGGCAGGCCGATCATCTTCACCAGGCTGGCACTCAAGGCCATGCTGCCGCTTTTGCGCAAGGCCGCCAATGACAAGGTGCCGCCAATGCAGATCAGTGCCAGCGGCAAAGTCATGTCCGCCAGGTACTGCCCGGATGACTCCAACCAGCCCGGCAAGCCGATCTTGAAGATCGCGAACGGCGCAGCGACGATCACGCTGATGATCAGCGGGTTGGCTATCACGCTTTTGAAGATGCTCCACGGGTCGGACTTGATCACCGGGCTGTACACCGCCAGCACGATGGTCGACAGCGTGTTGTAAAACAGAATCACCAGCGCCGCGAGAATCGCGCCCAGGGAGATGCCGTAGTCGCCGTACATGCTGGCCGCCAGCGCCAGGCCGATCACGCCGTTATTGCCGCGAAACGCGCCCTGGGCATAAATGCCACGGTCTTCACGCGGGCAGCGAAAGATCGCCCAGCCCCAGGCCAGGGCAAAGCTCAGCAGCGTGGCGACGGCAAAGTAGATCAGCAAACCGGGCTTGAGCGCCGAATGCAGGTCGGCGTGGAGGATGCCGAGAAACAGCAGCGCCGGCATGGTGACGTTGAACACCAGCGACGATGCAACGTGGATGAAGTTGTCGTTGATCCAGTTGATGCGCTTGAGCAGCACCCCCAAAAACAGCATGGCAAACACCGGCGCGGTGATGGTCAGGGTGGTGAGGAAGATAGCCAGCATGCCGGGGAAAACCTTGGTGGGTGTCGTCAGGTGGCTAATGATAAGCCAGATTCACCTGGATCGTTCCCACGCTCTGCGTGGGAATGCAGCCCAGGACGCTCCGCGTCCCATTCACAGCGGACGCAGAGCGTCCAAAGAGGCATTCCCACGCAGAGCGTGGGAACGATCAGTCGTCGGTCTCAGGTAATGGGTGCAGGGTTGAACAGGGTGATGTCGTTATGCAGCTTATGTTGCTCCGCCCACGTCTGTTTCTTGCCGCTGGCCACCTCCAGGTAGAAGTGGAACAGCTCCCAGCCCAACTCCTCGATGCTCGCGCGCCCGGTGGCGATGCGCCCGGCGTCGATATCAATCAAGTCCGGCCAGCGCTGCGCCAATTCCGTGCGTGTCGACACCTTCACCACCGGCGCCATCGCCAGCCCATACGGCGTACCACGCCCGGTGGTGAACACATGCAGGTTCATCCCGGCCGCCAGTTGCAGGGTGCCACACACAAAGTCGCTGGCCGGCGTGGCGCAAAAGATCAGGCCCTTGCCCTTGAACCGCTCACCCGGGCCAAGCACGCCATTGATCGCGCTGCTGCCCGATTTGACGATGGAGCCCAGGGACTTCTCGACAATGTTCGACAACCCGCCCTTCTTGTTACCCGGCGTGGTGTTGGCGCTGCGATCCGCCTCACCCTTGGCCAGGTAACGGTCGTACCAGTCCATTTCCCTGACGAGTTCCTGGGCAACTTCCTTGTTCTCGGCGCGCGACGTCAGCAGGTAGATGGCATCGCGTACTTCCGTGACTTCGGAAAACATCACCGTCGCCCCGGCGCGCAACAGCAAATCCGAGGCATAGCCCAACGCCGGGTTGGCGGTGATACCGGAAAACGCATCACTGCCGCCGCATTGCATGCCCAGGATCAACTCGGACGCCGGCACGGTTTCCCGGCGGCGCTGGTCGAGTTTCTTCAAGCGGGTTTCGGCCAGCGCCATGATCTGCTCGATCATTTCGGTAAACCCGTGGCTGGAGTCCTGCAAGCGGTACAGCCAAGGCTCACTGAGGTCGACGGAACTGTCGTTGTCGTGCATCACCTGCCCGGCCTGCAACTTCTCGCAGCCCAGGCTGATCACCAGCGCTTCGCCGCCCAGGTTGGGATTGCGCGCCAGGTTGCGCACGGTGCGAATCGGAATATAGGCATCGGTGGCAGTGATGGCCACGCCACAGCCGTAGCTGTGGGTCAGCGCCACCACGTCGTCAACGTGCGGGTACTTGGGCAGCAACTCGTCCTTGATGCGCTTGACCGCATGGTCCAGCACACCGGTGACGCACTGCACCGTGGTGGTAATGCCAAGGATATTGCGCGTGCCGACGGTGCCGTCGGCGTTGCGGTAACCCTCAAACGTGAAGCCTTCCAACGGCGCCTGGGTGGCAGGCACCTCGGTCGACAGCGGCAAGCTGTCCAGCGGCGGCGCAGTGGGCATGCGCAACTGGTCTTCCTGCACCCAACTGCCGCGCGGAATCGGCGCCAGCGCGTAGCCGATGGTCTGGCCGTAGCGAATAATCTCACCGCCTTCGGGGATGTCTTCCAGGGTGACCTTATGGCTCTGCGGAATGAAATCCACGGTGACCAGGCCGTCCGGAAACTCGGTGCCGGCCGGCACGCCCTGGTCGTTCACCACGATCACCACGTTATCGCGCGCGTGCAAACGGATCGAGCGCGGCGAGTCGGCATGTTCAATCAACTGCATTACATCGCCCCTCAGGAGTGCGCTTGGGTAAGGTTAGTCAGTTCCGGCCCTTTGCTTGGCGGCTCTTTGAGCACCACGCGCTTGATCGGGCCGACAATCACCAAATAGCTGAACACCGCCAGCAGCGCGTTGGCGCCGACGAACACCAAGGCCCATTTGAACGAGCCGGTGGTGGCGATGATGTAACCAATCACGATCGGCGTGCTGATGGACGCCAGGTTGCCGAACATATTGAACAAGCCGCCACTGAGCCCGGCGATTTGTTTCGGTGAGGTGTCGGACACCACCGCCCAACCCAGTGCGCCAACGCCTTTGCCGAAGAAGGCCAAAGCCATGAAGCCCACCACCATCCATTCAACGTCAACGTAGTTACACGCGATGATACTGCTGGAGACCAACAAGCCGGCAATGATCGGCGCCTTGCGCGCAAAAGTCAGCGAATGGCCTTTGCGCAGCAGGTAGTCGGAAATCACGCCGCCGAGTACGCCGCCGATAAAGCCGCAGATCGCCGGCAACGAGGCAATGAAACCCGCCTTGAGGATGGTCATGCCGCGCTCTTGAACCAGGTACACCGGAAACCAGGTCAGGAAAAAATAGGTGATGCCATTGATGCAGTACTGGCCCAGGTACACGCCGAGCATCATGCGGTTGGTGAGCAGTTGGCGGATGTAGTCCCACTTCGGCCCGTCGGTTTTCTGGCCTTTGGTTTTGTCCTGGTCCATGTCGACCATCGCACCGTTGGCCGCGATGTGGTTGAACTCGGCCTCGTTGATCATCGGATGCTGGCGCGGGCTGTGGATAAGTTTGAGCCAGATCAGCGAGAACAGGATGCCGATGCCGCCCATCACAATAAACACGTGCTGCCAGCCGAAGGTGTAGACGATCCAGCCCATCAGCGGTGCAAACAGCACCGTGGCGAAGTACTGCGCCGAGTTGAAAATCGCCGACGCTGTGCCGCGTTCAGCCGTAGGAAACCACGCCGCCACAATACGGGCGTTTCCGGGAAACGAAGGCGCCTCAGCCAGGCCCACCAAAAAGCGCAGCATGAACAGCGCCACAATCGCGGTGGAGACCCCAAATTCACCCACATAGCCTTGCAGCACGGTGAACAGCGACCAGGTGAAAATGCTCAGCGCATAGATTTTTTTCGAGCCGAACCGGTCCAGCAGCCAGCCACCGGGAATTTGCCCGGCCACGTAGGCCCAACCGAATGCAGAGAAGATGTAACCGAGGGTGACCGCGTCAATGCCGAGGTCTTTTTGCAGGCTGGAGCCGGCGATGGCGATAGTGGCTCGGTCGGCGTAGTTGATCGTGGTCACCAGAAACAGCATGAGCAGGATCAAATAGCGGACGTGAGTCGGCTTGGTCGCTTGCATGAAGAAGTACTCCCACTAATTATTTTTTTTGCGGGTAATCATTTCTGTTTTAAGTGCAGGAACCGCTTTGTGTGGGAGCTGGCTTGCCTGCTCCCACATAAGCCGGTGCCTACCGGGCCATTTCCTACGACCCGATGTAGCTGGTTTTCACCACTGTGTAGAACTCTTGCGCATAGCGACCTTGCTCACGCGAACCATAGGACGAACCCTTGCGGCCACCGAACGGCACGTGATAATCCACGCCGGCGGTCGGCAGGTTGACCATCACCATCCCGGCCTGGGAGTGACGTTTGAAGTGGTTGGCGTATTTGAGCGAGGTGGTGGCGATGCCCGCCGACAGGCCGAACTCGGTGTCATTGGCCATGGCCAGCGCCGCCTCGTAATCGGCGACACGCACCACGTTGGCCACCGGGCCGAAGATCTCTTCACGGCTGATACGCATGGCGGCTTCGCTGTCGGCAAACAGCGTCGGCGCCAGGTAGTAGCCTTCGGTGTCACAGGTCACCAGGCCGCCACCGCTGACCAGCCGCGCGCCTTCGCTTTGGCCGATGTCGATGTACTTCATGTCCTGGTCCAACTGGGCCTGGGAGACCACCGGGCCAATGTCAGTGCCGCTTTTGAGCGCGTGGCCGACTTTGATCGACTTCATGCGCTCGGCCATGGCTGCGACGAACCGGTCGTGGATACCGGCAGTGACGATCAAACGGCTGGAGGCCGTGCAACGCTGGCCGGTGGAGTAGAACGCGCTCTGTACCGACAGTTCGACGGCCTGCTTGAGGTCGGCGTCATCGAGGATGATCTGCGGGTTCTTACCGCCCATCTCCAACTGCACTTTGGCCTGGCGCGACACGCAGCTGACCGCGATCTGCCGGCCCACGCCCACCGAACCGGTAAAGCTGATGCCGTCGACTTTCGGGCTGTTGACCAACACATCGCCGACCACACGGCCGCTGCCCATCACCAGGTTGAACACACCGGCCGGGAAACCGGCGCGGGAAATGATCTCGGCCAAGGCCCAGGCGCAGCCCGGCACCAGTTCGGCCGGTTTGATCACCACACAGTTGCCGTAGGCCAGGGCCGGGGCGATTTTCCACGCGGGAATGGCAATCGGGAAGTTCCACGGCGTGATCAGGCCGACCACACCGAGGGCTTCGCGGGTGACTTCCACGTTCACGCCCGGGCGCACCGAAGGCACGTAATCGCCAGACAAGCGCAGGCATTCGCCGGCGAAGAATTTGAAGATGTTACCGGCGCGGGTCACTTCGCCGATGGCTTCGGGCAGGGTCTTGCCCTCTTCACGGGCCAGCAAAGTGCCGAGCTCTTCGCGGCGGGCGAGGATTTCGCTGCCGACTTTATCCAGTGCATCGTGGCGCGCCTGGATGCCGGATGTGGACCAGCCCGGGAACGCGGCGCGGGCGGCATCGATAGCAGCGTTGACTTGGGCTACGTCAGCCTTGGCGTATTCGCCAATGACATCGGACAACTCCGACGGGTTGATGTTGTTGCAGTAGTCGGCACCGGCCACCCACTCGCCGTTGATGTAGTTTTCAAAACGTTTGGCTTGGGACACACATTCTCTCCTGACGCAAAAGGCCGCTGATTGCTCAGCGGCCTTGTGGATAAGTTACTGCGGACCTTGCTTGTCGATCAGCGCGGCCAGGGCTTCGTATTCTTCCGGCAGCAGGTCGGTCAGTGGCGTACGCACCGGGCCTGCGTCGTAACCAGCAATCTTGGCGCCGGCCTTGACGATGCTCACCGCGTAACCGGCTTTACGGTTGCGGATATCGAGGTAAGGCAGGAAGAAGTTGTCGATAATCTTGGCAACAGTGGCGTGATCGTCCTGGGCAATCGCGTGGTAGAAGTCCATCGCGGTTTTCGGGATGAAGTTGAACACCGCCGAGGAGTACACCGGCACGCCCAGGGCCTTGTAGGCTGCGGCGTAAACCTCTGCAGTCGGCAGGCCGCCGAGGTAGCTGAAACGGTCGCCGAGACGGCGGCGGATCGACACCATCAGCTCGATATCGCCCAGGCCGTCTTTGTAGCCGATCAGGTTCGGGCAGCGTTCGGCCAGGCGTTCGAGCAAGGGCGCAGTCAGGCGGCAAACGTTGCGGTTGTAGACCACTACGCCGATCTTGACCGACTTGCACACGGCCTCAACGTGGGCGGCGACGCCGTCCTGGCTGGCTTCGGTCAGGTAGTGCGGCAGCAGCAGCAAGCCTTTGGCGCCAAGGCGCTCGGCTTCCTGGGCGTATTCGATGGCCTGGCGGGTCGAACCGCCGACACCGGCCAGAATCGGCACGCTGGTGGCGCAGGTATCAACAGCAGTCTTCACCACTTGGGAATATTCGCTGGCGGCCAGGGAGAAAAACTCACCGGTGCCGCCGGCGGCGAACAAGGCGGTGGCGCCGTAAGGGGCCAGCCATTCCAGACGCTTGATGTAGCCCGCCTGGTGGAAGTCACCCTGGGCATTGAAATCGGTTACCGGAAAAGACAGCAGACCGTGGGAGAGGATGGACTTCAGTTCTTGTGGATTCATTATTCGAACACCCTGGATGAAGACTTTCTGTCGAAAGGTTGTTGTTGGTTTTGGTGATGTCGTACGTCATCGTACAACTATAAAAAGATTCGTCAACAGCAATTCATCCGGCTTCATTCGTAACCACGTGTTTAAACGCAGCTTCTTGACGTAGGAAATTATTCCTCTATGCTCCGAACAACTGTATATACATACAGTTATTACGGAAGATTCCTACGACATAGCAAGGAGCTAACATGTCAGGTCTTGAACTCGCAGCCCCCGAAAAAACACCACCCACCCTACGTTTTGAAGGCGGTGAACACACTGCCATCGGCGATGACACGCTGCTGCGTTTCGTCAAGGAGGCCCCGGCGATCCCTGCGCGACACGTTGAACTGCACCTGCCCAACGGCCTGGCGCTGACCTACGGCCAGGTAATCGCCCTGGGCGGCGACTTCTATGGCATTCCCGGCCAGGCCATCAGCGAAGGCGCCTCCCCGACCGAGCGTGTGCAACGCTTTACCGCCGCCTTCAACTCGCTGGCGGTGCTGCCGGCCTCGCGTGAAGAAGCCGGGAAAATCCTCGCGGTCATGCAAAAGGAAATCAACGCAGTCAACCAGGCAATCCGTGACGGCAAACAACCCCATGAAGCCTATGACGCGCTGGGTGATACGTTGTCCGAGGAATGGAACCGCATCACCGGCGGCGGCAGTGCGGTTTCGGCGCTGATTCCACTGGGGCGTTACTTGAAGCTGGCCGCAGACAACGCCGACCACTTTGGCGAATGGGCGCTGTCGGCGTACCTGGCCGGCCATACGGCGGCGCTGCAACAGGCGGTCATCGCGCACCAGACCGGCACCGACCAGGCACTGGAACTGGCGTATGCAATGAACAGCTTTGCCGATCACTTTTTGACCGATCTGTTTTCAGCTGGCCACCTGCGCGTGCCGCGCAAGCAATTGGCGGCGGTGGTCACACCCGGAGAATTGGGCTCGCTGATCAGCCGCTTCATGCACGACGAAGACAGCAAGTTCGGGCTCAAGGTACGCAATGCCAAAGGTGATCAATGGCACGCCTATGGGGACAAGCGCTACTTCGATGCGATCGACGCGGACAATCGGGCCATGGTCAAACGTGCGGTACAGGCGTCGGCCGATGAGATCTTCGAGACCTTTATCAGCGGTATCGCGCCCTCCCCGGCCAGCTTCAAGGCACCGTTATATGTGCCGGACCTGAATGCTGCGCAGAACCCGGCGAACAACTTTTCGCCGCTGTTCAAGATGGAGGGTGACAAGGTGCTGCGCCGCAAGGACGTGAATGACCTGAACGACAAGCACTGGACCAATGATTGGTGGGGTTGGAGCACTTACCTGCTGCTCAAGGACTACAAGCCCAACCAACCGGCCAATTAAGTAAACACAAAACTCCAGGCCAAAGAGGTCAAAATGTGGGAGCGGGCTTGCTCGCGAAGGCGTTTTTTCAGTTAAGCCCGCTCCCACACTTGGATCGATTTACTCCCGACACCGCTCGGTTGTCCGGTTAACCGCGCTGCGCCTGCGCCTCTTCATGGGCATGGCGCAGCCGCTCACGGCTGTTGGTCAAATGCAGGCGCATGGCTGCGCGCGCCGCGTCCGAATCCTGGCGGGCAATCGCCTCATAAATCTCTTCGTGTTCGCGGCTCAGGCGGCCCATGTAGTGCTGCTGATCATCATGGGCCAGGCGCGCCGAATTCAGGCGGGTACGCGGAATGATGCTGGTACCCAGGTGGGTCATGATGTCGGTGAAGTAGCGGTTGCCGGTGGACAGCGCGATTTCCAGGTGGAACGCGAAGTCTGACGCCACCGCGTCCCCTGCGTGGGCCGCGCTTTCATTCAACGCATCGAGGGCTGCGCGCATCGCGGCCAATTGTTCGTCACTGCGGCGCAACGCGGCAAGGCCGGCGGATTCCACTTCCAGGCTGATACGCAACTCCAGAATCGCCAGCACATCACGCAGCGTTACTACCGTGGCCGGGTCGATCCGGAAACCGCTCGGGCTGGGTGTGTCCAGCACAAAGGTGCCGATACCGTGGCGAGTTTCCACTTGGCCCGCCGCCTGCAAGCGCGAGATGGCCTCACGCACCACGGTGCGGCTGACCCCATGGGCTTCCATGATGGCCGACTCGGTGGGCAACTTGTCGCCGCGTTTGAGCTGGCCGTCACGGATCTGCTCGGACAACACCGTGACCAATTCCTGGGCAAGGCTGCGGCGCTTGCGGGGAAGACGAGGGGCGGTGTTGGCGTTTTCCATGACGAATGATCTTTCTCGGCGAACTTGAGCCCGCATCATAGCCCATGGCGGTTGTACGATCACCGTTCTGACACGACTTTCATCCATATCCTTTACGCAAAAAAATGCCCCGGCACAGGCCGAGGCATTTTCAGGGCTCACACGAAGGTGAACGCCGCTTACTTCACCACTTTCAGGCTCGGCCGACCGCTTGGACGCGGCGGCTCGGCGTCTGGTGGCGGTACATCATCACCGTCTTCGCCTTCGATCGCTTCGTCATCCTCGAAAGGCGACTCCAGATCAAACACCATGCCCTGGCCATTTTCCCGGGCATAGATCCCGAGGATGGCACCAATCGGCACGAACAGCGTATGCGGCACGCCGCCAAAACGCCCTTCGAAGCTGACGGCTTCATTGTCCATGTGCAGGTGGCGCACAGCACTTGGCGAAACGTTCAGTACGATCTGCCCGTCACTGGCAAAACCCTGCGGCACGTCAACCTTGGGAAATTCAGAGTTGACCAGCATGTGCGGGGTGCAATCGTTGTCCACAATCCACTCATAGAGCGCGCGGACCAAATAGGGTCGACTGGAGTTCATCAGCGGCTCCTTAAGCCTTAGCGCATGTCGCGTTCGACACCAGACAGACTCGCCTGGAAAGCCTCACGCGCAAACTGGCGCTCCATGTAATCAAGCAACGGCTTGGCCGGCCGTGGCAGTTCAATGCCCAGGATCGGCAAGCGCCAGAGTATGGGTAATAGGCAGCAATCCACCAAGCTTTGTTCCTCACTGAGGAAAAAAGGCTTGTCGGCGAACAGCGGCGAAACGCCGGTCAGGCTCTCGCGCAATTCCTTGCGCGCTTGCACACGAACGGCTTCTTTACTGCGTGTATCCAGGATCACATCCACCAGCCCGCACCAGTCACGCTGGATCCGATGGATCAGCAGGCGGCTGTTGGCACGCGCCACCGGATACACCGGCAGCAAAGGCGGATGCGGGTAACGCTCATCCAGGTATTCCATCACCACGGTTGACTCCCACAACGCCAGGTCACGATCGACCAGGGTGGGCAAGCTGCCGTAAGGGTTCACTTCGATCAGTTTCGGCGGATGACGACCTACCTCCACACTGATGATCTCGGCGCTGACACCCTTCTCTGCGAGCACGATGCGTACTCGGTGGGAATAGTGGTCGGCGGGGTCGGAGTAACAGGCCAACCGATTGGTCACGCCCATGGCGGTCCTCCTCGCTTGTTGAAATTATGGAAAGCTCAAAAACGAGCGCGCCCAGAGAGCATCCCTGTAGTGCCTGGTTCAACCAGACCGCTACGTGTTGAGATGCCGCTGGGCGCGCAAGATTAACAGCAATTGCTTACGGTTGGATCAATGCACATCCTTCCAGTATTCGCGTTTAAGCAGATAAGCGAACACGAAGAAGAAGGCCAGGTACAGCAACACATACGTACCGATGCGCTGATGCTGCAATTTGACCGGGTTGGCCGAGTAGGCCAGGAAGGTCACCAGATTCTTGACCTTCTCGTCGAACTGCTCTTCGTTCAGCGTACCGGTCTTGGGCACGATGGTCAGTTGATCGCACGCTTCGTGTGTCAGAGGCGTGCCGGTCAGCGGATCATATTGCTTCTTGCCGTCTTCAACGACCTGAACCTGCTTGCATCCTACCACTTGGCGACCCTGCAGGCCGACCAGAACGTTAGGCATACCGACGTTCGGGAAGACTTTGTTGTTCACGCCGTAAGGGCGCGCCGGGTCTTCGTAGAAGGATTTGAGGTAGCCATACAGCCAATCGGTACCGCGCACACGCGCCACCAGGGTCAGGTCGGGCGGCGCAGCGCCGAACCAGGCCTTGGCATCTGCCGGCTGCATGCCGATATTCATGTGGTCGCCGATCTTCGCACCGGTGAACACCGCATGGCTGAGCATCACGTCATGGGGGATGCCGAGGTCATCGGCAACCCGCTCGTACCGCTGGAACTTGGCGCTGTGGCAGCCCATGCAGTAGTTGGTGAACGTACGCAGGCCATCTTGCATGGCGGCCTTGTCGGACACGTCGATATCGACTTTTTCCAGCTCCGCGCCGTGCTCGGCCGCGAAGGACAGTAGCGGCAGCGCCGCAAGGATCAAAGCAACGAATAACTTTTTCATCAGCCAGTCACCCTTTCCGGAACCGGTTTGGTCTTCTCGAGCCGGGTGTAGAACGGCATCAGAATGAAGTAGGCGAAGTACAGGAAGGTGCAGACCTGCGACAGCAGCGTGCGCTCAGGGGTCGGCGCCAATACGCCCAATACGCCCAGGATCACGAATGCAATGCAGAACACCCACAGCCAGATCTTGCTCAGCCAGCCTTTGTAGCGCATCGACTTGACCGGGCTGCGGTCGAGCCACGGCAGTACGAACAGCAGCGCAATCGACGCGCCCATGGCCATTACGCCCATGAGCTTGTCGGGGATCGCCCGCAAGATCGCGTAGAACGGCGTGAAGTACCAGACCGGCGCAATGTGCTCAGGCGTCTTGAAAGCGTTGGCCTGTTCGAAGTTAGGCTTCTCGAGGAAATAACCGCCCATCTCCGGGAAAAAGAACACGATCGAGCAGAAGATGAACAGGAAAACCACTACGCCGACGATGTCTTTGACGGTGTAGTACGGATGGAATGGAATGCCATCCAGCGGGATGCCGTTTTCGTCTTTGTGCTTTTTGATGTCCACGCCATCGGGGTTGTTGGAACCCACTTCGTGCAGCGCCAGGATGTGCAGTACTACCAGGCCCAGAATCACGATAGGCAATGCAACGACATGCAACGCAAAGAAGCGGTTCAGAGTGATGCCGGAGATCAGGTAGTCACCACGAATCCACTGGGTCAGGTCGTTGCCGATCACCGGGATAGCACCAAACAGCGAGATGATCACCTGGGCGCCCCAGTACGACATCTGGCCCCACGGCAGCAGGTAGCCCATGAAGGCCTCGGCCATCAGCGCCAGGTAGATCAGCATGCCAAACACCCACACCAGCTCGCGTGGCTTCTGGTACGAACCGTAGAGCAGGCCACGGAACATGTGCATATACACGACGATGAAGAACGCTGATGCGCCGGTGGAGTGCAACAGACGCAGGATCGAGCCGTACTCGACGTCACGCATGATGTATTCGACGGAGGCGAACGCCTCTTCCGCCGACGGCGTGTAGCTCATCGTCAGCCACACACCGGTGACGATCTGGTTGACCAGCACCAGCAAGGCCAGCGAGCCGAAGAAGTAGAAGAAGTTGAAGTTTTTTGGCGCGTAATATTTGCTGAGATGGTCTTCCCACATTTTAGTGGCGGGGAAACGCGCATCCACCCAATCCATGAACTTGCTCATCAGGCTTTCTCCCCCTCGTCGACGCCAATGACAATGACACTGTCAGTCTCGTAGTGATGTGGCGGCACTGGCAGGTTCAGTGGTGCGGGTTGTGACTTGTAGACGCGACCGGCGAGGTCGTAATGGGAGCCGTGGCAAGGGCAGAAGTAGCCACCGACCCAATCCTTGCCAAGGTCGGCAGGAGCAACTTCCGGGCGGAAGGTAGGCGAGCAACCCAAGTGGGTGCAGATACCGATCAGCAGCAGGATCTCTGGCTTGATCGAACGGATTTCCTTATCGACGTAGGCGGGCTGGTCGGAGTTCTTAGAGTCGGGGTCAGACAGCTGACCTTCGATTTTCTTCAGATTCCCCAGGATCTCCTCAGTACGACGAACGATGAAGACCGGCTGACCGCGCCACTCAGCAATCATCTGCTGGCCTGGGTCGATCTTGCTGACATTCACCTTCACCGGTGCACCTGCGGCTTTCGCCTTGGCACTGGGAAACCATGACCCCACGAACGGGACCGCAGCCCCCACCGCTCCTGCAGCACCCACCACGGATGTGGCTGCTACCAAGAAGCGACGCCGGCCTGCATTCACGCCGTCATTGCTCATTCAGTCCTCTCCCATCAGCTTTTTGGCCTGTTAAATCAGGCGTCTACTAAGTGTTGAATCTTTACTTATAAAAATTTTGTCGGATGGTAATGAAAAGCCCCACGTATGACAAGGGAATTGCCCTGGGCTCAGCCTCCAGGCCTTGTAGTATAGGGGGTCTACGGATGTGGCAAGTTGTCACGGCGAAATTTATGCATAAATCGCAGGCAATAAAAAACGCCCAGCTCCGTGAGGAGTTGGGCGTTTTTGTGGAACGTAAAGCGAATTAACGCTTCGAGTACTGCGGACGCTTACGCGCTTTACGCAGACCGACTTTCTTACGTTCTACTTCACGAGCATCGCGAGTTACGAAGCCAGCTTTGCGCAGAGCGCCACGCAGGGTTTCGTCGTACTGCATCAGAGCGCGAGTGATACCGTGGCGGATTGCGCCAGCTTGACCACTTACACCGCCACCGATAACGGTGACGTAGATGTCGAACTTTTCAACAGTCTCGGTCAGTTCCAGCGGCTGACGAACTACCATGCGGGCAGTTTCGCGACCGAAGAAATTTTCCAGAGTGCGGTTGTTGATCGAGATGTTACCAGTACCCGGACGCAGGAAAACGCGAGCGGTAGCGGTTTTGCGACGGCCAGTGCCGTAATTTTGAGTCGCCGACATAATGAACTATTCCGTTAAAACTTCAGTTCTTGGGGCTGCTGAGCAGCATGAGGGTGTACAGCGCCCGCATAGACTTTCAGCTTGCGAAACATATCGCGACCCAGTGGGCCCTTAGGCAGCATACCTTTGACCGCGATTTCGATCGGGGCTTCAGGCTTCTTGGAGATCAGGCCTTCGAAGTTCGAAGACTTGATACCGCCTGGGAAACCGGAGTGACGGTAGTACATTTTGTCTTGCGCTTTGTTGCCGGTAACACGTACCTGCTCGGCGTTGATGATGACAATGTAGTCACCGGTGTCAACGTGAGGGGTGTACTCAGGCTTGTGCTTGCCACGCAGACGGCTGGCGACTTCAGTGGCCAGACGACCCAGGGTCTGACCAGCGGCGTCGACGACAAACCAGTCGCGCTGAACTGTTTCCGGTTTTGCAGTAAAAGTTGTCATTCTTTAATAGCCTCAGGGGCCGCCCTGTAAATTAGACGGCGGATCTTACTGAATAGTGCGTACTTTGACAAGTCAAAGGCAGCCGGATACAGACGCTATCGGGGGCTCGGGTCGGCGCGTCCGTTCAACGGCAAGATTCTTCGGCAGGCGGCGCATCACTTCCACTGCAGAAAGAGGTGGGCAATTATGCAGATTGCGAAAAAAAATTCAACCTGCTTTTATGATTGTTTTCCCCGAAGGAGTACCCGATGGATTATCGACAGCTGGGCCGCACCGATCTGAACGTAAGCGCGATCGCCTTGGGCACCATGACCTGGGGTGAGCAGAACAGCGAGGCAGAGGCCTTCGCACAGATCGAACGGGCCAAGGCCGCAGGGATCAACTTCCTCGACACCGCCGAAATGTACCCGGTGCCGCCTAAAGCCGACACCTATGCCACCACCGAGCGTTATATCGGTAATTACTTCAAGAGCCGCGGCGACCGTGCCGACTGGATCCTCGCCAGCAAGATCGCCGGCCCCGGCAATACCATCGACTACATCCGCGACGGCCACCTGCGCCACAACCGCAAGCACATCGTCGACGCCCTGGATGCCAGCCTCAAGCGCCTGCAAACCGATTGGATCGACCTCTACCAGCTGCACTGGCCGGAGCGCAGCACCAACTTCTTTGGCCAACTGAGCTACAAGCACAAGGACGAAGACGACCTGACCCCGCTGGAAGAAACCCTCGAAGCGCTGGACGAACAGGTCAAGGCCGGCAAGATCCGCCATATCGGCCTGTCCAATGAAACCCCGTGGGGCACCATGAAGTTCCTGGCCCTGGCCGAAGCCCGTGGCTGGACCCGCGCCGTGTCGATCCAGAACCCCTACAACCTGCTCAACCGCAGCTTTGAGGTGGGTTTGGCGGAAGTGGCGATTCGCGAGCAATGCGGCTTGCTGGCCTATTCACCGCTGGCCTTCGGCATGCTCAGCGGCAAATACGAAAACGGCGCACGCCCGGCCAAGGCGCGCCTGACCGAGTACAGCCGCTTCAGCCGCTACTTCAACCCGCAGTCGGAAGCCGCGTGCAGCCGTTATGTGGCCCTGGCGCGGGAACATGGCCTGGACCCGGCGCAGATGGCCCTGGCGTTTGTGACGCAGCAGCCGTTTGTGACCAGCAATATTATTGGCGCCACGAGCCTGGAGCAATTGGACAGCAACATTGCCAGTGCTGACTTGAAGCTGTCCAAGGAAGTGCTGGACGGGATTGAGGCGATTCAGAAGGATCATCCGAACCCAGCGCCTTGATTGACCCGCAATGATCGTTCCCACGCTCTGCGTGGGAATGCCGCCCTGGACGCTCCGCGTCCGCGCTTGAAGGTATGACGCAGAGCGTCACTGGGTGCATTCCCACGCAGAGCGTGGGAACGATCCGGTGGGCGTCAAAGCGCCCGCGCAATAATCTCCTTCATGATCTCATTGGTCCCCGCATAAATGCGCTGCACCCGCGCATCCGCCCAGGCCCGCGCAATTGGGTATTCCCACATGAAGCCGTAGCCACCGTGCAACTGCACGCACTCGTCGAGCACTTTGCATTGCAGGTCGGTGGCCCAGTACTTGGCCATCGCAGCGGTGGGCACGTCGAGCTTGCCTTCCAGGTGCAGCGCCATGCATTTATCGACAAACACGCGGCCGATCTGAATCTCGGTGGCCATCTCCGCCAGCTTGAAGCGGGTATTCTGAAAGTCGGCAATCGCCTTGCCGAACGCCTTGCGCTCGCGGGTGTAGTCCAGGGTCCACGCCAGCGCAGCTTCGGCGGATGACAGCGCGCCAATCGCCACCGTCAGGCGCTCCTGCGGCAGTTCCTGCATCAAATACGCGAAGCCCATGCCTGCCTGGCCGAGCAGGTTTTCCTTGGGCACGCGTACATCCTGAAAGAACAGCTCCGAGGTGTCCTGGGCCTTCATACCGACCTTCTCCAGGCGCTTGCCCTTGTCGAAGCCTGGCGTATCGGCTTCCACCAGAAACAGGCTGGTGCCCTTGGCGCCGGCCTTGGGGTCGGTCTTGGCCACCACGATCACCAACTCGGCGAGGTAGCCATTGGTGATAAAGGTTTTGGAGCCGTTGATCACGTACTCATCACCATCCGGCACGGCGGTGGTCTTCACACCTTGCAGGTCCGAACCGGCACCCGGCTCGGTCATGGCGATGGCCGTGACCATCTCGCCGGAGATCAATTTTGGCAGGTACTTTTGCTTCAGCGCCTCACTGCCGTAATGCAGGATGTAGGGCGCGACGATGTCCGAATGCAGGGAAAAACCAATGCCGGTGAGGCCCAGGCGGCTGATCTCTTCGATCACTACTGCGCTGTACAAGAAGTCTGCGCCCAGCCCGCCGTATTCTTCGGGCAGATGGGAGCACAGCATCCCCGCCTCCCCCGCCATGCTCCACAGGTTACGGTCGATATAACCCTGCTTTTCCCACCGCCCATGGAACGGCGCAGCGTGTTTTTCGAGGAAGGTGCGCACGCTCTCGCGGAAGAGTTCGTGCTCCGAGCTGAACAAGGTTCTGGGGATCATGGGTCACCTGCGTGGATTGTCGGACAAAGACCAGACCACAGAGCCTATGCCGCGAAGGCGTCACAGGACACTGGACACATGCGACAAAAAATAAGACGATCCAGCCGTCTGGTGACCACTTTCCCCTATAAGAATAAATGAAATTATGTCTAACCAAATCTCCACGCCCCTGCGGCGCGTCAGCATTTTGGCCATTGATCGGGTATTCGCTTCCACCCTCATGCAAGCCAAGGATTTCTTCCACCTCGCCAGCCTGCGTTATGGCAAACAGCAAGGCCTGGGCCTGACTCCGGCATTCGAAACGCGCCTGGTCAGCCCCGACGGGCAGTCGGTACGCAGCTTCAGCGATGTGATCATGCCGGTGGACGGCGGCCTGGAAAACGCCGACATCATCGTGTTGCCGGCCTTCTGGGATGACTTCGAAGCCCTGTGCACCCGCTACCCGCAAGTGCTGCCCTGGTTGCGCGAACAACATGCGCGTGGCGCGGTGCTGTGCGGCGAAGCCACCGGCGTGTTCTGGCTGGCCGAAGCCGGACTGCTCGATGGTAAAGAGGCGACCACTTACTGGCGCTTCTTCAACGCCTTCAGCGAGCGTTTCCCCAAGGTGCAGCTCAACCAGGACAAGCACCTCACCGACGCCGACAACCTGTACTGCGCCGGCGGCACCACCTCGGCGTGCGACCTTTACATCTATCTGATCGAGCGCTTCTGCGGCGCCAACATCGCCCAGGCGGTGGCCCGCGACATCCTTTACGAAGTGCAGCGCAACTACGCGCCAGGGCGCATCGGTTTTGGCGGGCAGAAGCTGCACCAGGACGTGATCATCCTGCAGATCCAGCACTGGCTGGAAGAGCACTTTGCCGACAAGTTCCGCTTCGAAGACGTCGCCCGGGAGCACGGCATGAGCATTCGCAACTTCATGCGCCGCTTCCAGACGGCCACGGGTGACAAGCCGCTGCATTACCTGCAACGGCTGCGCATCGAGACGGCCAAAGGCTTGCTCTCGGGCAGCCGCAAGAGCATCAAGACCATCAGCTATGAGGTGGGATACGACGATGCGAGCTTCTTTGCGCGGCTGTTCCGGCAGCATACCGAGCTGTCGCCAAACCAGTATCGGCAGCAGTTCCAGCAAGCCGCTTGAGCCCGGGTGTACACAGTCCCATGTGGGAGCTGGCTTGCCTGCGATAGCGGTATATCAGCGGATACACTTGCTACTGACACACCGCCATCGCGGGCAAGCCCGGCTCCCACAAGCGATCTCCATTGCTCTGGACACCCCCATAAAAAAGGCCTGCATCACTGCAGGCCTTGGTCATCTCATGCCCATCGCTTACGGCTTGTGCCCACGCGACAGGAACTCGTGGGATTGCATTTCCAGCAAGCGGCTCAGGGTGCGCTGGAATTCGAAGTTCAAGCGACCGCCCGTGTAGAGGTCCTTGAGCTCGACTTCCGCCGAGATGATCAGCTTGACGTTACGGTCGTAGAACTCATCGACCATGTTGATGAACCGCCGCGCGATGTCATCGGTAGTAACGCTCATCTGCTCCACGCCGCTCAAGATCACCGCGTGGAAGATCTTGCCCAACTCGATGTAGTCGTTCTGGCTACGCGGGCCGTCGCACAGCTGGCGAAATTCGAACCAGGCCACGTCATCGCAGGTACGCAGGGCGATGATTTCGCGGTTCTCGATCATCAGCTTGTCGTTTTCCACCGCCTGGGTGCATTCCGGCGTCAGCGCGCGGAAGCTTTTTTTCAGGCTTTCATGCGCCGCTTCGTTCAGCGGGAAGTGGAACAGTTCAGCCTGCTCAAGGTGACGCAGACGGTAGTCGACACCGCTGTCGACGTTGACGATCTCGGTGTTCTGCTTGATCAGCGCGATGGCCGGCAGAAAGCGCGCACGTTGCAGGCCGTCCTTGTACAAGCCGTCAGGCACGATGTTCGAGGTGGCGACCAGGGTCACGCCGTTCTTGAACAGCTCTTCCATCAGGGTACCGAGGATCATGGCGTCGGTGATGTCGGAGACGAAGAACTCATCGAAGCAGATGACCCGCGCCTCGTCGGAGAAGCGCTTGGCGATGATGGTCAGCGGGTTTTTCTCGCCCGGCAGCGTCTTCATTTCTTCGTGCACACGCTTCATGAAGCGGTGGAAGTGCGTACGCACCTTTTCCTTAAAGGGCAGTGCTTCGAAGAAGGTGTCGACCAGGTAGGTCTTGCCACGGCCCACGCCACCCCAGAAGTACAGGCCTTTGACCGGCGTGTGGTCTTTCTTGCCAAACAGCTTGCTGAACATCCCTGGCTTGTTGTGCGAGGCCGCGACCAGGTCGTCGTACAGGCGCTGCAAATGACGCACCGCATTTTCCTGGGCCGCGTCATGGAAGAACTCAGGGCGTTTCAGATCAGCTTGATATCGTTCTAGGGGCGTCATAATTTCGTTAGCAAGGCAACAAAAACGGGCCGTCACTGTAACGACGGCCCTGGATAATGGCAATCAACCCTTGGTCGGGTTAATCCTCGATGGGGGTCAACGCAACGCGCAAGGCGGCGATGGCTGCATCGCGCGACGTTTCGTCGGCAAAGTCAGCGCTATCGGCCACGGCCGCACCGTCCAGCCATACGCTGAAGCCTGTGGCCTCAGTACGTAGATCAAGCGCGTCGCCGTTTTGCAGTTGCTTGGTCACTGCGCCCGCTGTTTTGCCATCGGCAAAATTGCGCGACAACAGCAATTGCTCGCCCTCGGCCGACAGCAGGCGGAAGCGGAAACTACCGTCGTCTTCACGAAAGCTTACAAATCGCGCAGCTTTCGCGGCTTTCTTCTTGGCCGCCACCGGCGCGGCGCCCTGGTTGACGAACGAGCGCAGGCCCACGGCTTCACGCAGCTCGGCAAGGAACGGTGCGGCCACGGCGCGGGCTTTCTTGGCGCCGATCAGCAACAGGTCTTCCATGTCCGAGGGGCGCGACATCAACTGGTGGTAACGCTCGCGCGGCTCGCTCAGTTGGCTGTCGAGCAGTTGGAACAGGCGGTTCTTCGCTTCGCCCCAGCCCAGGCCTTGCAGCAGCTCGGCGCGGAACTCTTGTTCCTGAGCCTTGCTGGCAAATGCCTGGAACAAGGTGAACAGGTGCGAGTTGTCCGGGTCCTTGGCTTCGCCGGGCGCGCGCGAGTCGGTGACGATCCGCGAGATGGCGTCCTTCATGTCCTTGGCGCTGGTGAACAACGGGATGGTGTTGTCGTAGCTCTTGGACATCTTGCGGCCATCCAGGCCCGGCAAGGTGGCGACGCTTTCTTCGATCAACGCCTCGGGCATGGTGAAGAATTCTTTACCGTTGCCGAACAGGTGGTTGAAACGCTGGCCGATGTCGCGGGCCATTTCCACGTGCTGGATCTGGTCACGGCCCACCGGCACCTTGTGCGCGTTGAACATCAGGATGTCCGCCGCCATCAGCACCGGGTAGCTGTACAGGCCCATGCTGATGCCCGCGTCCGGGTCTTCACCGCTTTCGACGTTCTTGTCCACCGAGGCCTTGTAGGCGTGGGCACGGTTGAGCAGGCCCTTGGCGGCAACACAAGTCAGCAGCCAGGTCAGCTCGGGGATTTCCGGGATGTCGGACTGGCGATAGAAGGTCACCCGGTTCACATCCAGGCCACCGGCCAGCCAGGTCGCGGCGATTTCCATGCGCGAGCGCTGGATGCGCTGCGGGTCATCGCACTTGATCAGGGCGTGGTAGTCGGCCAGGAAGTAGAAGGAATCGGCATTCGCGTCCTGGCTGGCGAGGATCGCCGGGCGGATCGCACCGGCGTAGTTGCCCAGGTGCGGCGTGCCGGTGGTGGTGATGCCGGTGAGGATACGGGTACGAGTCGTCATGGGTAATCGCTTATCAGACTGCTATCAATTCGAGAGGCGCGGCAGCACCAGATCCTTGAGATCGGTGAGCTTGCCATGAAAAAAGTGTCCGCATTCTGCCACTTTCAGCAGCTCATGGGGGCGTTTGAGGGCGGCGGACCAGTCGTAGACCAGTTGAGGGTCGACCACTTCGTCGGTTTCCGGCTGGATCAGGGTCAGTGGGCAACCTTGGGGCAGCACATCGCTATCACGCAGGCGCATCACCGCAGCGGCGACCATAAACAGGTGCGCAAGCTTTTCGCCCTTGGCTTCCAGGCGGCCACCGAGGCTGGCCGCGACATAGCCGCCGAAGGAAAAGCCGAGCAGGGTAATCGGCAGCTCGGGGTGTTTTTCCCGCAGCCAGGTAGCCGCCGCTTCGGCATCGTCCACTTCACCGTTGGCCATGTCGTGAGTACCGGCGCTCGCGCCGACGCCACGGTAATTGAAACGTAAAGTAATCAAACCAGCATCGCGGGCAGTACGCTGCAGGGTCGAAACGACTTTATTGAGCATGGTGCCACCTTGCACCGGGTTAGGGTGGCAGATCAGCGCCAGGCCACGTGGCTCGGGGTGATCCAGGTACAAGGCTTCCAATTGGCCTACCGGGCCAGCGATCAAAACGGGGGTTTCACGCATGAGCAAGGAATGAACTCCGTGACCTCTCAAAGGGTCGACTCGTCTAGCTAAAAGTCTGTGCATGGCATCATTGCGAGCTTAATCGCGGTATACAGCGCAGGTTTGAGCCGTTAACGTAAAGCAAAGCCGTTTATAGAGGAAGGACTCGTGGAACACTCGCTCTTAGTTTGGTTGTTGCCGACTCTTGCCCTGGTTGCCGGTGTCGCCATTGGATTCCTGGTTGCCCGCTTGCTGCCGAATGCCGCGCCTAACCGCACGCAGCGTCAGTTGGATGACATTCAGGAACGTTTTGACAGTTATCAGAACGAGGTTGTTACCCACTTCAACAGCACCGCGACCCTGGTCAAGAAGCTCACTCAGAGCTACCAGGAAGTACAGGATCATCTCGCCGATGGCGCCAACCGCCTCGCCCTCGACGACATCACCCGCCAGCGCCTGCTGGCCGCGTTGCATTCCGATGCACCGCAAGCCCCACGGGAGCGCTTGACGCCACCGCGGGAAAATCAGGAGCCACCACGGGACTACGCGCCAAAAACGCCGAACGCCCCAGGCATGCTGGACGAGCATTACGGCTTGAAGAAGTAAGTTATTTTCAAGCAATAAAAAGCCCGGCTGATCGATGATCAGCCGGGCTTTTTTGTGGGTGCTTATTCTCAAGAACAGTGGAGATCCACTGTGAGAGCGGGCTTGCTCGCGAAAGCGGTGGATCAGTCAAAACAACTGCAACTGACAGACCGCATTCGCGAGCAAGCCCGCTCCCACATTTTGATCGAGCTCGCCTCAGGAGACGGGTTGCTCCTGCAACAGCCCCCCCTCAATCCGCACATGCCGCCCATGAAAACGCTTGAGGCTGCTGCGATGGCCGACACTGACGATACTCAACCCCGGCAGCTCATCGATCAACGCTTGATACAAGCTCGCCTCATCCTCTTCATCCATGGCCGAGGTGGCTTCGTCCATGTACATCCACTGCGGCGCGAACAACAAGGCACGGGCAAAGGCCAGACGCTGCTGCTCACCGGGTGAGAGCATCCGCTGCCAGTGGTTGGCCTCATCCAGGCGGCTGACCAGATGGGGCAAGCGGCAGGTTTCCAGGACCTGTGCATAACGTTCGGCCGGGTAGGTGCTGTCGTCTTGTGGATAACTCAACACGGCCTTCAGGCTGCCAATCGGCAAGTAAGGCTTTTGCGGCAGGAACAGATAACGCGCCGCCGGCAGGCGAATGCTGCCGTGGCCCGCCGGCCACAAGTTGCCCATGGCGCGCAGCAACGTACTTTTGCCGCTACCGGAACGCCCACTGAGCATCACGCGCTGGCCAGGCTCTACGGTCATGTCGGCGTCGGTGAGCAGATGGCGGCCGTCGACCAGGTCCATGCCCAGGTCTTTGACCACCAGTTGCTCGCCTTGCGGGCGCACATCAATGGCCGGAGCACGTTGCTCGTTTTCGCTCATGGCCTGGTGGAAGCTCAGCAAACGGTCACTGGTCGCGCGCCAGCTGGCCAAATCGGAGTAAGCGGTGATAAACCAGCTGAAATTGCCCTGCACATTGCCGAATGCGGAGTTGATTTGCATCAGCTCGCCCAGTTCGATCTTGCCGGAGAAATAGCGCGGTGCCGCCACGATAAACGCAAAGACGATTGCGATCTGCTCATAACCGGCGGTGAAGAAGGTCAGGCGCTTGGACACTTTCATGATGTCCCAATAGTTGTGCCAAACCTTGCCGAACCGCGCACTCAAACGCTGATTTTCGTTTGGCTCGCCATTGTACAAAGCAATGCTTTCGGCATTTTCCCGCACGCGCACCATGGAGAAGCGCAAGTCTGCTTCGAAACGTTGCTGCTGGTTGCTAAGACCGATCAAACGACGACCGATCAGGTGCGTCAGCCAACTGCCGACGGCGGCATACAGCAATGCGCACCAGAACATGTAGCCGGGGATGGTGATACCGAACACTTCGATGCTGCCCGACACGCCCCACAGAATGATCGAAAACGACACCAGGCTGACGACGTTGCGCAGCAGCCCCAGACTCAAGCTCAACGTCGTCGACGTGAAGTTATTGAGGTCTTCGGAAATACGTTGGTCCGGGTTATCGGTATAACCGCCCTGTTCCAGCTGGTAGTAGTTCTTGTGGCTAAGCCAGCGCGCGAAATACTTTTCGGTGAGCCAGGCACGCCAACGAATCGTCAGCATCTGAGTCAAGTACAGGCGGTAGACCGCAGCGACAATCGCCACGGCGGCGAGCATGCAGAAATAGCCGATCAGTTGCCAGAAGGCGGCCGTGTCCTTCTTCTCCAGGGCGTTGTAGAAGTCCTTGTACCAATGGTTGATCCAGACCGAAAAGGCCACACTGAACAGCGAAAGAGCAATCACTGCTGCCAGCAATACCCAGGCTTTGCCCTTCTCTTCGCTGCGCCAGTAAGGCGCTATCAGCGCCCAGGTTCGGCGAAAAAAATGCCCACGCACCGCGTCGTTGACCGCGGAATACTCAGCGTTCTGATTCATCGTTCAGGCTCTGTAAGAAAATGTGACAGGCGTTTGAACCGATCATAGACGATCGGTTCAGGGCTCCGTGCAGCCTGAAGCGGATTGTTCAGACTTTGTTCAGCGCCGTACCGGGCGTTTCTGCAACTTGCGTTGCAGCGTACGTCGGTGCATGCCCAACGCGCGGGCGGTAGCGGAGATATTGCCTTCGTGTTCGGTCAGCACGCGCTGGATGTGTTCCCACTGCAGGCGGTCCACCGACATCGGGTTTTCCGGCACCAGGGTGTCGAGGTCGGCGTGCTCGGAGAGCAAGGCAGCCAGCACGTCGTCGGCGTCGGCCGGCTTGCACAGGTAATTGCAGGCACCGCGCTTGATGGCCTCGACGGCGGTGGCGATGCTGGAGTAACCGGTGAGGATCACCACGCGCATTTCCGGGTCCAGCTCCAGCAGCTTGGGCAGCAACACCAGGCCGGAGTCACCGTCCATTTTCAGGTCGAGCGCGGCGTAGTCCGGCAGGTCGGCCTGGGCGATGGTCAGGCCTTCTTCAGCCGAACCTGCGGTGCTCACGCGAAAGCCACGACGGCTCATGGCGCGCGCCATCACGCGGGTAAAGGTGGCGTCGTCATCTACCAGCAACAGGTGCGGCAGTTCTTCGCCTTCGACTTGGATCTCGTCACTCATCGATATCTCCTCGTGCGACACGGGGCAGGCGCAGCTCGGTGAGCGTGCCACCTTCCTCATGACTATAGAGCTTCACTGAGCCGCCCGCGCGGGTCACGCTGGCCTTGCTCAAAAACAGGCCGAGGCCGAAGCCTTTGCCCTTGGTGGTAAAGAACGGTTTGCCGATCTGTTCGGCAATGGCCAGCGGCACGCCCGCGCCGTGGTCACGAATACTGATGGTGACGTTTTCCGCGTCCCAGTCCAGCTGTACGCCCAGGCCTTCGGGGCAAGCGTCGGCGGCGTTGTTCAGCAGGTTGAGCAAGGCCTGGGTCAGGTCCGGCGGCGGCGCCATGCGCGGCACACTGCCCTGCCCTAATAGATGAAAACGGTAACTGGCTTCGGGACGCATCAGGTGCCAGCGGTTCAGGGCTTCGTCGAGCCACTGGGTCACGTCCTGCATCTCTACCGCCAGGCGGCGATTGGCTTCGGCCGCGCGCACCAGTTGCTGCAAGGTCTGCTTGCACTGCTTGACCTGTTCGCGCAACACACCGAGGTCTTCTTGCAGCACCGGGTCGTGATGGTCCTGGGTCATTTCGTTAAGCAGCACGCTCATGGTCGCCAATGGTGTGCCCAATTCGTGGGCGGCGCCGGCGGCTTGAGTGGCGACGGCCAGCAATTGCTGGTCGCGCAGGCCTTCTTCGCGGCGAATAGCGCGCAGTTCTTCCTGACGGCGCAGTTCTTCGGCCATGCGTGCAGCGAAAAACGTGATCACCGCAGCAGACAGCGCGAAGCTCAGCCACATCCCGTAGATCTGCAGGTTTTCGCGGGCGATGGGAAAGGTTTGCAGCGGATAGAACTGCGCCAGCAGCAAGGTATAGAGCGTCAGCGCAATTCCCGACAGCACCACCGAGTAGCGCCATGGCAAGGTCACGGCGGCGATGGTCAGTGGCACCAGGTAATAAGAAACGAACGGGTTGGTGGAACCACCGGAGAAATAAAGCAACACACTGTGGATAAACAGGTCGCAGGCCAACTGGAGCGCATATTCCAACTCGGTCACCGGCCACGTAGTGCGCAAACGGATGGCGGTGAACGCGCACAGCACCGTGGAAAACGCCAGGGTCACACCCAGTTGCAGCCACGGCAGCGGCAGCAGGTCGAACCAATAGGCAAGCCCGACGGAGCCGGCCTGTGCGGCCAGTACCAGGGTACGGATGAACGTCAGGCGCCAGAGGTTCTGGCGTGTGGCGGAAGTCAGTTTTACGGCGGCGAGCATGAGCTCTCCCGGTGAGCGCTGCAGGCGGATCGGCACGAGTATAAACGAAGCAGACCCGCTGGCACGGCGCGTGTGGCTCTTTGACGCAGGCCGGCCAAATGACCGTTCGTCGGCACCACCACCACTTGTAGCGAATGTGTAAACCCGAAGAACCCGATGCCACCGTCTACAGTCTTAACCAACACGACTACCTCAAGGAGCTTCCATGTCTCGTTTCACTCGCAGTGCAGCTGTTATCACCCTCGGCGTCGCCACCCTGGCCAGCCTGCCTGCGCTGGCAGCCGAAGGGCTGAACTACAACCAGATTTCCCTGCGCGCCGAGGTCAGCCAGGAGGTTGCTCGCGACAAGATGATCGTGACGCTTTACACCGAGTCGCAAAACGCCGACCCGGCCAAACTCGCCGCAGAAATCACCACCACCATGAACAAGGCGCTGGGCCAGGCGCGCGAAGTCAAGGCTGTGACCCTGCGTCAAGGCAGCCGTAACAGCTACCCGATCTACGACAACAAGAACCAGAAGATTACCGGCTGGCGTGAGCGCGCCGAACTGCGCCTGGAAAGTGCCGACTTCCCTGCCCTGTCCAAGCTCACCGGCGAGCTGCTCAATACCTTGAAAATGGAGAATATGGACTTCGCCATCGCGGATGCCACGCGCAAGTCCAGCGAAGACGCGTTGCTTAAAGAAGCGGTTGCCGCATTCAAGGCCCGCGCGCAACTGGCCACCGATGCACTGGGCGGCAAGGGCTACAAGATCGTCAACCTTAACTTCAACACCAACGGTTACCCGATGCCTTACGCCCGTGGCGGCATGATGATGAAGGCAGCCATGGCGGATTCGGCCCCCACACCGGAAGTGGAAGCGGGCACCAGCCAGGTCAGCATGAGTGCTGATGGGGTGATTGAAGTCCTGCAGTAAGTCTTACGATTAAAAAACGGTGCAGCCTTGATGGCTCGCACCGTTTTTTTTTGATTGTTTAATTTGGAGGACGGCGAGCTGTCAGTTTTTTCCCAAACGCCGTAGGCCGCGCCTTATAGAGGTTATTTTCGTACAACGTACCCGCCTGCCGTGGAACCCTGCGCAAGTATTAAACCACCCAGTTACAAGCAACTGATGCTTTCAAACTCTAACCCGTAAATTCCATTTAGCGGATGTACGAGTAAATCAGTTTTCCTCTTTGGCTTATGCCATTACGCAACCGTAAGCACATAAGTCGATCAGAGGTAAAACAAGCGTGTTCAGAACCCACATAAGTCATGACATATCGTAATGTCGCGGCGTGCGTAATGCCGGCCCTGATATTTCGCGTCATGCAACTATTGTTGATAACTCATGAGTAAAGCGCCCCGATCATGAATATACGCCCGCCCGTGCTGTCGCCCTATACCAACCCTGCCAATACACATCCGAAACCTGTCGTCACGCCGCCAGCGGAAAATACACGCCCAAGTGCGCTGACCGGTCCAGGAGCGGAAACTTCAGGCCCGGGGCAAAAACCGAGCACCGCCCCAACCCCCAACCATGAGCTTGATTTCGCCAAAGGGGTGATTTATGGGTCAATCACCGTTCCCCCGCCCACGGCAAGCTATACGCAACAGGAGCGCCTACAGCGGGTCGACGCCTTCGCCGGTCGTGTAGTAACGCAAATCAAGAACATAGAAAGTGGCGAAGAAGGTGAAAGCAATATCCGGTTCCAGAAGACTCGTCAGTTCATGGAACCTGCCGGTTACTTTAGCGGCGGGTTACTGGCTGCCGGCTTGGATCCACATGAGAAAATAACGGTAACATTTAACTCATACGTTGGAAAATGGAAGCCGGAAGTCAAGACCAACACCGACACACGCACTTATTTTGCTTGGGAGATTGCAGCGGGCGCTCTAAAGCACGATAGGCCGGCCGCCGGCGGCCTACTCAACTTCCAAACAATGGAAATCAAGCCAGAAGACCGGAGCAAAATTAACGATTTGGAGGCCCTGGGCAAAAAGCTTCAAGACCACTGGAAAGATGACATCGCCAAACCCATGAGCGACAAGTCGGGTGCATTGGCAAAGCGCTCGGGCAAAGCCGATGCCTATGTCGTCAAGGGCACCTTACAAAGCCTGCGAAACGACAAGGCTATTTATAAAGCGCTGACACCTGAAGGTCGAGCAGCGATTGATCGCACGCTCGACAAGAACGGCAATGTGGTCATCCCAAATATATACGGCTACCCACTGGCCGGTTATGCGTTTATCCCTTATGTCAATTATCACGGCGATTATGACACCCGCCCCAATCAAGGCCTGATGATTGACTTGAAAAACGGTACGGTCAGTGAGCTGAAGGGAGATGATGAATTTGCGCGCTGGGCCAAAAACAATCGTGAAGCACTACTGGCCAGCTTCAATGGCGAAGACAAACAAGGTGGGAAAGATGCTCATTGGCCACCGGCGAGCACCGTCCTCGACAACTTGATTGCGGGTAATCATGCGCACTACCCCGGACGTCATAACCTTCTCAGCGATAAACAAGTCTCCGTCAGGGAGACATTTAATTACACCCAGTCGCGCAAAGAAAGTTATTACTTAAATTTTGGAGACCTGAAATCCGGCATTGCAAGGGATTATCAGGAGATTAACGCCAACAATGCAAAGTGGGCCGATCAAACCCAGGTATTTGGTTCTTCGCAGCAAACGTGGAAGGAAGCCAAAGAGTTGTGGGGACGCACCTTCGGCTACGTGCCCGTCCTTGGTAATGCGGGCAACATTTTCTTCGGTATTCATGACTCCATTTATGGCAAGACCGCCGAAGATCGCGTTGGCGGCACCGCTGCTGCGGTGATATCGAGCCTGCAGCTGGTGCACGAAATCACACCTGCCGTGGTAGAGGCCGGCCTTGGCGACATCCCGACAGCCGTTAATCCCTCATCATCCGGGCACTACAGCTGGAACTACAACGAGCTGACAACAGATTTTGAACTGGTGCGAAAATCACAAACATCTAACGATGTTGATACCGGCTCAGCTATACCAGCGAGTGCACCCAGCGTCCCGGCAGCCGATAAGCCTTCCCTGACCTTTGCGGGGATGCGTGAAGTGGAGTTCAGGGGCAAGGCGTATTTCGCAGCCGATGAGCCCGATGCCCTGGACGGCACAAGTTACTTGTTACGCGTGCAAGATCCAAAGGATCCAACAAAACTGGTGAGTAGCGGGATTGTTGCCAAGCCTGATGCAGCGGGCGTGTGGAAAAAAATCGGGGTGGAGGGTGGTGGAAAATGGTTCTGGGATCGTACACCTTCACCCACGCTCAGTGATGACCTGAAGTCGCCACCTTCGTTTGCCAATCAATTCCTCGATCTGGAGGGAAAAAAAATTAACGCGGCTGAAAGAGTCGATGAATTCTTGAAAATAAATGAACGGACGCACTATGAGTTTGCCACCCGAAACTACGAAGAGAACGGGAAAATCAAATCGAACTTCAATGTGTCCTGGAAAATCGACGAGACTGATTTTTCCGTTGAGCCAGGAGAAAAAGCACGCGTTACGGAACACAGTACCAGCGAGTACTCACCCAACTTTGTCCTGGATGTAAATCGTAATACTTACATCGTCACACGCACCGAAAACGGGCTGCTGAGTACCGCACCGTTGGATGCCGTGGCAGACTCGGCTGAAAATATCAGGAAAGCACGGCTGAAACAGTTTGAGGATGCCATCCCTGACGCCGACTTGCGCGCCCGCATTTCCGAGGTAGCCCATCAGGGCTCCATAGCACCCGCTATCATCGAGTTGAATACGGATGGCTCGATGCTGCAAGAGGGCTACCGCTTCGGCGCCGACGACACTCAGTATCACATTGAATACGACAGTTCCAAGAACGAGGCCAAGGTTCAGATCATTTCCAGAGGGCACCTCAATAACGGGGACCTGGATATAGAACACGTTCCCGGCGTAGAGGTAACGATCAAGAGAACGTTCACGATACGAGAGGGTAACGAGTTGGACAGCTCCTATACGATCGACAGCAATGCTCCATCCAGCATTGAAGTAACCGTCAAACCCCAACCGGAGCCGGTGAATAAACCAGCCCTTACCTGATCCCCTGAACGGCGGTAACCTCGGTGACCGCCGTTTTCGTTCGGGCAGCTTTTACAGGCTTGCCACTTCAGGGGTCTTTAATGGACAGAATCACCTTAAAACCGTTGCTACTCGCCGCCGGCCTCTTGGCCTGCATGCCCATGGCTCACGCCGCGAGCACCCTGGTCTACTGCTCCGAAGCCAGCCCCGCCGGCTTCGACCCCAGCCAGTACACCAGCGGCACCGACTTTGATGCCTCCGCTGAAACCGTCTTTAACCGCCTGACCCAGTTCAAGCGCGGCGGTACCGAGGTAGAACCTGGCCTGGCAACAAGCTGGGATGTCTCCAAAGACGGTCTGACCTACACTTTCCACCTGCGCGACGGGGTCAAGTTCCACACCACTGACTACTTCACCCCGAGCCGCGACTTCAACGCAGATGACGTGCTGTTTACCTTCAATCGCCTGCTGGATGCCGATAGCCCGTTTCGCAAGGCTTATCCATCCGAATCGCCGTACTTCACCGACATGGGTTTGAACACCACGATCAAAAGTGTCGAAAAACTCGACGAGCACACCGTGCAGTTCAACCTGAACAACGTCGACGCCTCGTTTGTGCAGAACCTGGCCATGAGCTTCGCCTCGGTGCAATCGGCCGAGTACGCCGCCCACTTGCTGAAAGAGGGCAAGGCCGAGCAAATCAACCAAAAGCCCGTAGGCACCGGGCCATTTGTGTTCAAGCGCTACCAGAAAGACTCGCAGATTCGCTACGTGGCCAATAAACAGTATTGGAAACCTGAGGATGTGAAGCTCGATAACCTGGTATTCGCCATCACCCCGGACGCCGCCGCGCGCCTGCAAAAGCTCAAGGCCGGGGAATGCCAGGTCAGCGGTTACCCGCGCCCGTCCGACATTGAAATAATGAAACAAGACCCCAACCTGCGCGTGCTGCAACAGGCCGGTTTCAATTTGGGTTTCCTGGCCTACAACGTGACGCATCCTCCGCTGGACCAGCTCAAGGTGCGCCAGGCGCTGGACATGGCCATCGATAAGCCGGCAATTATCAAGGCTGTTTACCAAAGCGCCGGACAATTGGCGCAAAACGCACTGCCACCCGCGCAGTGGTCTTATGACCCGACTATCAAGGATGCGCCCTACGATCCGACCAAGGCCCGGGCGCTACTAAAAGAAGCAGGGGTTGCACCAGGTACCACCATCAATTTGTGGGCCATGACCGTCCAGCGGGCTTCCAACCCCAACGCGCGCATGTCGGCGCAAATGATCCAGCAAGACTGGGCGAAGGTCGGTATCAAAGCCAACATCATCAGCTACGAATGGGGCGAATACATCAAACGCGCCAAAAATGGCGAGCATGACGCGATGATTTACGGCTGGACCGGTGACAATGGCGACCCCGATAACTGGCTCGGCGTGCTCTACAGTTGTGCCGCCGTGAAGGGCAGCAACTACGCCAAATGGTGTAACCCGGCCTACGACAAACTGGTGCAGCAGGCCAAGGTCAGCAACGACCGCGAGCAACGCATCAAGTGGTATCAACAGGCACAGAAAATTCTTAAAGAACAGGTACCTATAACGCCTATTGCGAACTCGACGGTTTTCCAGCCACTGCGTAAAGAAGTGCATGACTTCAAAATCAGTCCGTTTGGGCTGACGCCGTTCTACGGTGTCAGTCTAGATAAGTAACAAGAGCGCCCCAACCGAGTGCGCCAGACGCCTCGGCTGGGCTTTTTTGGTGCGCTCGATGCACCGAAAAAACCCTCTATATATATGCATTTATGTACAAACTTTCATAAATGCGACATTCCTGTACGTTCGTACCACAGTTTGCCTCTTGCAACGGTTCAGCATCTTGCAATGGGTATGGCCCCTGCATAAGTATCCGCAGGCCGACTCACGAGGTCGCCCTCACCACCAAAAATGACAACAAATCATGAGGCCAACATGCTTAAACACGCAGTCCTTCCGCTTTTAGTGAGTGCTGGCCTTATGGCCGCTGCTCCTTTCGCCCATGCGGCGAGTAACCTGGTGTTCTGCTCCGAAGGGAGCCCGGCCGGTTTCGACCCAGGCCAGTACACCGCCGGAACAGACTTCGATGCCTCGGCCGAAACCATGTTCAACCGTCTGACCCAGTTCGAACGCGGCGGCACCGCTGTGATTCCTGGGCTGGCCACCAGCTGGGACGTGGCCCCGGATGGCCTGACGTACACCTTCCACCTGCGTGATGGCGTGAAATTCCACACCACTTCGTACTTCAAGCCGACCCGTACCTTCAATGCCGATGACGTTCTGTTCACGTTCAACCGCATGATCAACAAGGACGATCCGTTCCGTAAAGCCTACCCCACCGAGTTCCCGTACTTCACGGACATGGGGATGGACACCAACATCAAGAACATCGAGAAAGTCGATGACCACACCGTCAAGTTCACCCTTGGCACTGTGGACGCCGCCTTCATCCAGAACCTGGCGATGAGTTTCGCCTCCATCCAGTCGGCCGAATACGCCGCTCAACTGTTGAAGGAAGGCAAGCCCGCGGACATCAACCAGAAGCCAATCGGCACTGGTCCGTTCGTGTTCAAGAGCTATCAGAAAGATTCGAACATTCGTTACACCGGCAACAAGGACTACTGGAAACCTGAGGATGTGAAGATCGATAACCTGATCTTCGCCATCACCACCGACCCGTCGGTGCGCATCCAGAAGCTCAAGAAAAACGAATGCCAGATCACCTTGTTCCCACGTCCGGCCGACCTCAAGGCGCTGGGCGAAGACAAGGACCTGAAACTGCCGCACCAGGCCGGTTTCAACCTGGGCTACATCGCTTACAACGTCATGCCGGTGATCAAGGGGCAGACCGCCGCCAACCCACTGGCCGACCTGCGTGTACGTGAAGCGTTGGACATGTCGGTGAACAAGCAGCAGATCATCGACTCCGTGTACCAGGGCGCAGGCCAACTGGCCGTCAACGCCATGCCGCCGACCCAGTGGTCCTACGACACCACCATCAAGGATACGAAGTTCGACCCAGCCAAGGCCAAGGAACTGCTCAAGGAAGCCGGCATTAAAGAAGGCACCGAGATCACCCTGTGGGCCATGCCGGTTCAACGGCCGTACAACCCGAACGCCAAACTGATGGCCGAGATGCTGCAGAACGACTGGAAACAGATCGGCCTGAAGGTCAACATCGTCAGTTACGAGTGGGGCGAGTACCTCAAGCGCTCCAAAGGCGGCGAGAACCAGGCCATGATCATTGGCTGGAGCGGCGACAATGGTGACCCGGACAACTGGCTGAACGTGCTGTTCGGCTGCGACTCGCTGGCCGGTAACAACTTCTCCAAATGGTGCGACAAGAAATTCGACGGCATCGTCAAAGAAGCCAAAGCCACATCGGACGTCGCCAAACGCACCGAGCTGTACAAGCAGGCGCAACATATCCTCAAAGATGCAGTCCCGATGACACCTATCGCGCACTCGACGGTGTATCAACCCATGCGCAACACCGTGCAGGACTTCAAGATCAGCCCGTTTGGCTTGAACTCCTTCTACGGCGTTAGTGTAAGCGGCAAGTAAGACTCAGTAGCGGCGACGTTTCATAACGTCGCCGTTATTGCATCCGCCTAGACCGTAGGAAACAGACCACAACCGCAACATTGCCTTCCTACAGCAATGAACTGCGACTTGTGCATCCGTTACCTACAAGGTCAATCCGTTTTGGCGCATTTACTGCAAGCTCCGCGACCCATACCGTCGTAGGACAGCAGAAGCGCCAACCTAGGAAAGGCACTTGCTGCGTGTGGGATCAGTGATGTCCACCAGGCCTGACGCCTGGGTGATTGCTCGCTGATGACAACAACAAACAAGGATCGGGATCGTCATGCGCCATACCACTGTTCTATCCGCAATTTTTGGCACCAGCCTGCTGGCTGTGGCCACGATGGGCCAAGCTGCCGAAAAGAAGAGCCTGGTGTTCTGCTCTGAAGGCAGCCCGGCAGGGTTCGACACCGCGCAGTACACCACCGCCACCGACAACGACGCGGCGGAACCTTTGTACAACCGCCTGGTTGAATTCGAAAAAGGTGCGACTGACGTGGTGCCTGGGCTGGCAACCAAGTGGGATATTTCCGAAGACGGCCTGACTTACACCTTTCACCTGCGTGAAGGGGTGAAGTTCCACAGCAACAAGGAATTCAAGCCGACACGCGACTTCAATGCCGACGATGTGCTGTTCACCTTCAACCGCATGCTTGACCCTGAATACCCGTTTCGCAAGGCCTACCCCACCGAGTTTCCGTACTTCAACGGGATGAGCCTGAACAAGAACATCGCCAAGGTCGAGAAGACCGGCCCCTACACCGTGGTGATGACCCTGAACACGGTCGACGCCGCGTTTGTACAAAACATCGCGATGAGCTTTGCCTCGATCCTGTCGGCCGAGTACGCCGAACAGTTGCTCAAAGAGGGCAAACCCAGCGACATCAACCAGAAGCCGATCGGCACTGGGCCGTTTGTATTCCAGCGCTACCAGAAAGACTCGCAGATCCGTTATGTGGGCAACAAACAGTACTGGGACCCAAGTCGCGTCAAGCTGGACCAACTGATTTTTGCCATCAACACCGACGCCTCGGTGCGAGTGCAGAAGCTCAAGGCCGGCGAGTGCCAGATCACCCTGCATCCGCGCCCCGCTGACGTCGACGCGCTCAAGGCCGATCCAAACCTGCAACTGTTGACCAAGCCAGGTTTCAACCTCGGCTACATCGCCTACAACGTGCGCCACAAACCCTTCGACCAGCTCGAAGTGCGCCAGGCGCTGGACATGGCGGTGAACAAGCAGAGCATCCTGAATGCCGTGTACCAGGGCGCGGGCCAACTGGCGGTCAACGCCATGCCGCCGACCCAGTGGTCCTATGACGACAGCATCAAGGACGCCGCCTACAACCCGGAAAAGGCCAAGCAACTGCTCAAGGCTGCCGGCGTTAAAGAAGGCACCGAGATCACCCTGTGGGCCATGCCGGTGCAGCGCCCGTACAACCCCAACGCCAAGCTGATGGCCGAGATGCTGCAAAGCGATTGGGCCAAGATCGGCCTCAAGGTCAAGATCGTCAGCTATGAATGGGGCGAATACATCAAGCGCACCAAGAACGGTGAGCACGATATCAGCCTGATCGGCTGGACCGGCGACAACGGTGACCCGGACAACTGGCTGGGCACCCTCTACAGCTGCGACGCCATCGGCGGGAACAACTACTCCATGTGGTGTGACCCGGCGTACGACAAGCTGATCAAGCAAGCCAAGGTCGTGACCGACCGCGAACAAAGGACTGTTCTGTACAAGCAGGCGCAGCAATTGCTTAAACAGCAAGTGCCGATCACGCCAGTCGCCCACTCGACGGTCAACCAGCCGTTAAGCGCCAAAGTCGAAGGTTTCAAAGTCAGCCCCTTCGGCCGCAACGTGTTTTCGGGCGTCAGTCTCAACCCATAAGAAAATAACCGGATGGTGCGGAGCCAAATCGGCTCCGTGGCAAACGTGCAGCCTTTTGTTGGGATTTATCCTACGGCAAACGTTTGCACTAGCTTGAACGAGTTACACACCCAATAGCCGGTTCACCTAAAAAGACCGGCATTAAAAAGAGAACCAAAGGAGCTCCACCCATGAAACTGAGCAGCAAAGCGCTTCTGGCCCTGGCCATCAGCAGCATCACGGCCACCGCATTTGCGGAAACCCAGAGCCAGGACTTCGTCCCCACCACATTGGCCGGCACCAGCGCCCAAAGCGAGGCCAAGGGCTTTGTCGACGGCGCAAGCCTGGGCGGTACCACCCGTAACTGGTTCTCCAACGAACAGAAGTTCCGTGGCGGCAAGTTCACCTACCAGAAGCACGGCGAAGCGCGCACTGATGCTTACCGTACCAACTGGGTACAGGGCACCATCCTTAACCTGAGCTCAGGCTTTACCCAAGGCACCGTGGGCGTCGCTACCGAAGTCGCGGCCTACAACGCTATCGTGCTGGACCGCAGCAAGCGCGACATCAAGGGTGGTTCCAACCGTACCCTGGCCGACTCCGACGGCGATGCAGTCGATCAGTGGAGCAAACTGGGCCTGGCCAACGTGAAGTTCCGTGTGTCGAACACCACCTTGACCGCCGGTCGCCAGAACTTCAGCAGCGGCATCGTCGACACCATCGGCAACCGTGCACTGCCATCGAGCTTCGAAGGTTTCGCCCTGAACAGCGAAGAATTCAGCAACCTGTCGTTCCAGGGCGCTTACTTCGACCGCGTGTCGCCACGTACCGAACAGAGCCTGTCGAAATTCCGCAGTGAATACGGCAATGGTCAGGAAGCGGATCACGTCTACACCGCCGGTGTGAACTACCAGCCGTTCAAGAGCCTGAAAACCAGCTTCTTCGGCGCTCAAGTCAAAGACTTCTGGAACCAGTACTACTTCGGCGCCACCCACGAACTGGGTGATGCTCAGACCCTGGCCCTGACCACCGGCCTGAACTACTACAAAACCGTCGACGAAGGCAAAAAGTTGATGGGCAAGATCGACAACGACACCTACTCGCTGTCGCTGGGCCTGACTCACCAGGCTCACAGCCTGACCTTCTCGTACCAGGAAGTTAACGGTAACGAATACTTCGACTACCTGCACGAAACCAACGGCATCTACCTGGCCAACTCCCTGACGTCCGACTTTAACGGTCCGAACGAGAAATCGTTCCAGGTCGCTTACGGCATCAACATGGCCGAATACGGCGTGCCGGGCCTGAAGTTCAACATCTACTCGGCTCGCGGCTGGGGCATCGACGGCACTCACTACACCGGCGACGGCGGCCGTGCCGGCTTCGCTTACAACGGCATCCAGTCCCAGGATGGCGAGAAACACCAGGAATACGGCATCGGCACCTCGTACGCCCTGCAAAGCGGCCCACTCAAGGCCACCACCATCCGTGGTACCTACGTGACTCACCGTGCCAGCGCCAACCAGGCTGACGGCAACATCCGTGAGTTCCGTCTGGTCACCACCATCCCGTTCAACATTCTTTAATTAGCGCCAGGTAGACGGCGGGCTCATCACGAGCCCGCCGTCTACGCTTGTCTGGTTTAATCGATTGCAGAGGGCTCTGAATGAAAATGCTCCCGCTACAAGCTGCCATTGCCGCTGCGCTGCTGAGCGTTGCGATCGGCGTTTCGGCCAAACCGCTGGTGGTCTGCACCGAAGCCAGCCCGGAAGGTTTTGACCCGGTGCTGTACACCACCGCTGTCACCGCTGACGCCGCCGCTGAAACCATGTTCAACCGCCTGGTGGACTTCAAGCCCGGCACCACCGAAGTTGTACCGGCACTGGCCAAGGCCCTGCCCGAGATCAGCGCTGACGGCCTGACCTACACCTTCCACCTGCGTGACGATGTAAAGTTCCACACCACCGACTACTTCAAACCCACGCGCAACATGAATGCCGACGACGTGCTTTGGAGCTTTCAGCGCCAGCTGGACCCGAATCACCCTTGGCACAAAAAGTCCCTCGTGGGCTACCCGTACTTTGAAAGCATGGGCTTCAAGGAACTGCTCAAGAGCGTAGAGAAGACCGACGATCACACCGTCGTCTTTACCCTGACACGTCCTGAAGCACCGTTTTTGGCCGACCTGGCCATGGCGTTTTCCTCGATTCACTCCGCCGAATACGCCGACCAGTTACTCAAGTCCGGCAAGACCGATGACCTGAACGCCAAGCCTATCGGCACCGGCCCGTTCATCTTCACCCGTTACGCCAAAGACGCGCAGGTGCGTTTCAAGGCCAACCCGGACTACTTCCGTGGCAAGCCGCCGGCTGACCCGCTGATTTTGGCGATCACCACCGACAACAACGTGCGCTTGCAGAAGCTCAAGGCCAACGAGTGCCAGATCGCGCTGTATCCGAAACCGGATGACGTGCCGAGCATGAAGGCCGACCCGAACCTGAAGGTTGCGGAGCTGGCGGCGATGACCACCGCCTACACTGCGCTGAACACCACCCACAAGTACATGAGCGACGCGCGGGTGCGTCACGCGATCAACATCGCGTTCGACAAAAAAGGCTACAACGAATCCCTGTACGGCAAAGGCAACGCCATCGATGCCACCGGCCCGTACCCGCCAACCCTGCTGGGTTTCAGCGACAAGCTGAAAAACCCGCCGCGTGACCTCGACAAGGCCCGCGCCCTGCTCAAGGAAGCCGGTGTACCGGAAGGCACCGAGTTCACCCTGTTCACCCGCAATGGCGGCGGCCCGACCAACCCGAACCCGATGCTCGGCGCCCAGCGCATGCAGGCGGATCTGGCGCAGATCGGCCTGAAGGTGAACATCAAGGTCATGGAATGGGGCGAGATGCTCAAACGCGCTAAAAATGGCGAGCACGACATGGTTTCCGCCGGTTGGGCAGGGGACAACGGGGACCCGGATAACTTCCTCACGCCAAACCTGAGTTGCGACGCAGCGAAAAACGGCGAAAACTACGCCCGCTGGTGTAACAAAGAGTTTCAGGACTTGATCGACAAAGCGCGCGCCATCGAGGAACCCTCGAAACGGGCCGCACTCTACGAACAAGCCATGGATGTCTTCGAAAAAGACCAACCGTGGATTCCCATGGCTTACCCGAAAATGTTCACCGCCATGCGCAAAAACGTCGAAGGCTTTACCCAAAGCCCTCTGACCACAAATAACTTCGCCACCACCCAGGTGAAGTAAATAAGAGAAGACGCTCGGCACCGTCGACATTGACGGTGCCGAACCTGCCTAACCGGCTGATTGAGGTACACAACAAGATGTTTAGTTTTATTGCCCGCCGATTGGGGTTATTGATCCCCACGTTTTTCGGCATCACGTTGCTCACGTTTGCGTTAATTCGCATGATTCCCGGCGACCCCGTAGAAGTCATGATGGGCGAACGCCGTGTCGACCCCGAGATGCACGCACAGGCAATGGAACGCCTTGGCCTGAACAAGCCGCTCTATGCGCAATACTTTGACTATGTAGGCAAGCTCGCCCACGGCGACCTCGGCGAATCGCTGCGCACACGCACCAGCGTGTGGACCGAATTCACCGCCCTCTTCCCTGCGACCCTGGAACTGTCCATGGCCGCCCTGTTGTTCGCCGGTATCCTGGGCCTGTTGGCCGGGGTGATCGCGGCCCTTAAACGAGGATCCCTGTTCGACCATGGGGTGATGGGCATCTCCCTCGCGGGATATTCGATGCCGATCTTCTGGTGGGGCCTGATCCTGATCATGTTCTTCTCGGTGAGCCTGGGCTGGACCCCGGTTTCCGGGCGTATCGACCTGCTCTACGACATCGAGCCGCGCACCGGCTTCATGCTGATCGACACCCTGCTGGCTGACGAGCCGGACGCATTCTGGGATGCCCTGCACCACCTGATCCTGCCCGCTATCGTGCTCGGCACCATCCCGCTGGCGGTGATTGCGCGGATGACCCGTTCGTCGATGCTCGAAGTGCTGCGCGAAGACTACATCCGTACCGCCAAGGCCAAAGGCCTGTCGCCGGCGCGCGTGGTATTCGTGCACGGCCTGCGTAACGCGTTGATTCCGGTGCTTACCGTTGTCGGCCTGCAAGTCGGCACCCTGCTGGCCGGTGCGGTACTGACCGAAACCATCTTCTCGTGGCCCGGCATCGGCAAATGGCTGATCGAAGCCATTGGCGCGCGGGACTACCCGGTGGTGCAAAACGGCATCCTGTTGATCGCCTGCCTGGTGATCCTGGTGAACTTCGTGGTGGATATCCTCTACGGCTTCGCCAACCCACGCATCCGTCACCAGCGCTGAGATCATGACCATGACCACACCTACTCAAGTGTCAGCAGTCGATCAAAGCCTGCTGTACCCGTCCCCGTACAAAGAATTCTGGCAAGCCTTCTCCAAGAACAAAGGCGCGGTTGCCGGCCTGCTGTTCATGTTGCTGGTGGTGTTTTGCGCGCTGTTTGCCCCGTGGGTAGCGCCGCATAACCCGAGCGAGCAATACCGTGACTTCCTGCTCACCCCGCCAGCCTGGCTGGAAGGTGGCCAGATGCAGTTCCTGCTGGGCACCGATGAACTGGGCCGTGACCTGCTCTCGCGCCTGATCCAGGGCTCGCGCCTGTCGTTGCTGATCGGTTTGTCATCGGTGGTGATGTCGCTGATTCCGGGCATCCTGCTGGGTCTGTTCGCCGGGTTCTTCCCGCGCCTGCTCGGCCCAACCATCATGCGCTTGATGGACATCATGCTGGCCCTGCCATCGCTGCTGCTGGCTGTAGCCATCGTCGCGATCCTCGGCCCTGGCCTGATCAACACCGTGATCGCCATCGCTATCGTGTCGCTGCCTTCGTATGTGCGCTTGACCCGCGCCGCGGTGATGGGCGAGTTGAACCGTGACTACGTGACCGCCGCCCGCCTCGCCGGCGCCGGCCTGCCACGCCTGATGTTCATCACTGTGCTGCCCAACTGCATGGCGCCGCTGATCGTACAGGCCACTTTGAGCTTCTCTTCGGCGATCCTCGATGCCGCGGCCCTGGGCTTCCTCGGCCTTGGCGTACAACCGCCAACCCCTGAGTGGGGCACCATGCTGGCTTCGGCCCGTGACTACATCGAACGCGCCTGGTGGGTGGTGAGCCTGCCTGGTTTGACCATTTTGCTCAGCGTGCTGGCAATCAACTTGATGGGTGACGGCCTGCGCGACGCGCTGGACCCGAAACTCAAGAACGCCGCCTGAGGAGATTCCCATGTCACTGTTAGAAATCAAGAATCTCAACGTGCGCTTCGGCGACAAGACCGCCGTACCGGTGGTCGATGGCCTCGACATCTCGGTCGACAAAGGCGAAGTACTGGCGATCGTTGGCGAGTCGGGCTCGGGTAAATCCGTGACCATGATGGCGCTGATGGGCCTGATCGAGCACCCCGGCATCGTCACAGCCGACGCGCTGAACTTTGACGGCAAGGACATGCTCAAGCTGAGCAACCGCCAGCGCCGCCAGATCGTCGGCAAAGACTTGGCGATGGTATTCCAGGACCCGATGACCGCGCTGAACCCCAGCTACACCGTGGGTTTCCAGATCGAAGAAGTGCTGCGCCTGCACCTGAAAATGTCCGGCAAGCAAGCACGCAAGCGCGCTATCGAACTGCTCGAAAAAGTAGAGATCCCAGGCGCTGCCAGCCGTATGGATGCCTACCCGCACCAACTGTCCGGTGGTATGAGCCAGCGTGTGGCAATCGCCATGGCAATCGCCGGCGAGCCGAAACTGCTGATCGCCGATGAGCCGACCACGGCACTGGACGTGACCATCCAGGCGCAGATCATGGAACTGCTGCTGGCCCTGCAAAAAGAACAGAACATGGGCCTGGTGCTGATCACTCACGACCTCGCGGTCGTGGCTGAAACCGCCCAGCGCGTGTGCGTGATGTACGCAGGCCAGGCCGTGGAAGTCGGCCAGGTGCCGCAACTGTTCGACATCCCGGCGCACCCGTACAGCGAAGCACTGCTCAAGGCGATTCCCGAGCACAGCCTGGGCGCCACGCGCCTGGCCACGCTGCCGGGTATCGTGCCCGGTCGTTATGACCGTCCGCAGGGTTGCCTGCTGTCGCCGCGCTGCCCTTACGTGCAGGAATCCTGCCGCGCCCAGCGCCCCGGCCTTGACCCGAAAAGCAACAGCCTCGCGCGCTGCTTCTACCCCTTGAACCAGGAGGTGGCGTAATGGCCGTCGTTCTTACCGCCCGCGACCTCACCCGTCACTACGAAGTGTCCCGTGGCCTGTTCAAGGGCCATGCACTGGTACGCGCGCTCAATGGTGTGTCGTTTGAACTGGAAGCCGGCAAGACCCTCGCCGTGGTAGGCGAATCGGGTTGCGGCAAATCCACCCTGGCCCGCGCATTGACGCTGATCGAAGAGCCGTCTTCGGGCTCCTTGAAAATCGCCGGCCAGGAAGTGGCCGGCGCCGACAAGGCCCAGCGCAAGCAATTGCGCAAAGACGTGCAGATGGTGTTCCAGAGCCCCTACGCCTCGTTGAACCCGCGCCAGAAGGTCGGTGACCAGCTCGGCGAGCCGCTGCTGATCAATACCAACCTGTCCGCCGCCGAACGCCGCGAGAAAGTGCAGGCAATGATGAAGCAAGTGGGCCTGCGCCCTGAGCATTATCAGCGCTATCCGCACATGTTCTCCGGCGGCCAGCGCCAGCGCATCGCCCTGGCGCGCGCCATGATGCTGCAACCCAAGGTGCTGGTGGCGGATGAACCGACCTCGGCGCTGGACGTGTCGATCCAGGCCCAGGTACTCAACCTGTTCATGGATTTGCAGCAGGAATTCAACACCGCCTACGTGTTCATCTCCCACAACCTGGCAGTGGTGCAGCACGTCGCCGACGACGTGATGGTGATGTACCTCGGCCGCCCGGTGGAAGTCGGCCCCAAGGAAGACATCTACGCCCGCCCGCTGCACCCCTACACCCAGGCGCTGCTGTCGGCCACCCCGACCATCCACCCGGACCCGAACAAGCCGAAGATCAAGATCGTCGGCGAACTGCCCAACCCGCTGAACCCGCCGCCTGGCTGCGCGTTCCACAAGCGCTGCCCGTATGCCACGGCGCGGTGCAGCAGTGAGGAGCCGCAGTTGCGCGCATTGGATAACCGTCAGGTGGCTTGCCACTACGCGGAGCAGTTTGTGGCATAACGAGATCGCTGGATCGTTCCCACGCTCTGCGTGGGAACGCCGCCCAGGACGCTCTGCGTCCCGTCGCTCGATTGAGGCGTGACGCAGAGCGTCACAGGATGCATTCCCACGCGGAGCGCGGGAACGATCGACTTAGAGGAGTTCTACCGCCCCACCCGTCGGATTGCGCATCAGTCCGGCAGGTGGGGCTTTTTTCATCTCGACTCAGGTATCGCTGTCACCTTCAGGGGTGTCATCGTCATCTGACGGCGCTTGCTGGTCATCGTCATCCTTGGAACCGCCCTGGTCTTCATCACCAGGCTCTGCCTCGCTCTTGGCCAACTGCAAACCCCCCACCTGCGCCGTCTTCGCCGCCACATAGCCTGGGGCCTGGCTCTGCACGGCCGTACTGGCCCACGCCGATGAAGCGCCCAGCGATAACATCACCAACACTTTCAGCAACAGCACCAAACGTTGAAAGATAGTCATGGTCGATTTCCGTCCAGTCAGTGAAACACGTGCGCCAGTGTTCGACCGGCGCTGTGAATGAAGCTAGTTCCGTTCTCGGGTTTATGCCAATCAGGCCTCAGGTATCGCCGTCATCGTAGGTTTCGCTGTCCTCACCTTCGTTGTAGGGGTTTTCTTGATCTTCCTTGGGCGCGGGCTGAGCCTGGGGCTGCCAGCTGCCGGAGTTGACCTCCTTCTGCTTTTTCTTGGTGACCGGGCCAGTGTCTTTCCACTGTGGCGTGCCGGTATCCGCCAGCGCCGCTGTGCCGGCCAGGCCCAAAGCCGCCAGCAGCATCAGCTGGACGGCACGTTGAGTTATACGCAAGGTCGCCTCCGGATCCGTCGGTGAATGGGTGAAGTATTTGAATACGCTAGTCCGGATGCGGGGTTCGCGCCAATGGCCCAGACAGATGAAGATCAAAATGTGGGAGCTGGCTTGCCTGCGCCCACATTAGGTCGGCAGCGCGCGCACAAAAAAGGGCGAAGCCATGACAGCTACGCCCTTTGGTGTACCGCGCGGACCTTAGTGGTGTTCGCGCGTCGCACGGAATTTCACATCCGGCCAGCGCTCTTCCATCAGTGCCAGGTTGACCCGCGTCGGCGCCAGGTAGGTCAGGTGACCACCGCCGTCGATCGCCAGGTTTTCCACGGCTTTGTTGGAGAACTCTTCCAGCTTCTTCTTATCGCTGCAATCGATCCAGCGCGCGGAGTACACGGTGATTGGCTCGTAGGAGCATTCGACCTTGTATTCCTCTTTCAAGCGGCTGGCGACCACATCGAACTGCAGCACACCGACGGCGCCGAGGATGATGTCGTTGCTGCGCTCAGGGAAGAACACCTGGGTGGCGCCCTCTTCCGCCAGCTGCTGCAAACCTTGGCGCAGTTGCTTGGATTTGAGCGGGTCACGCAGGCGTACGCGGCGGAACAGTTCCGGGGCGAAGTGCGGGATACCGGTGAACCCCAGGGCTTCGCCTTCGGTGAAGGTGTCGCCGATCTGGATGGTGCCGTGGTTGTGCAGGCCGATGATGTCGCCGGCAAACGCCTCTTCCAGCTGTTCACGCTCGGAGGAGAAGAACGTCAGGGCGTCGCCGATGCGCACGTCCTTGCCGGTGCGCACGTGGCGCATCTTCATGCCTTTTTCGTATTTGCCGGAGCAGATGCGCATGAAGGCAATACGGTCGCGGTGTTTCGGGTCCATGTTCGCCTGGATCTTGAACACGAAGCCGGTGAATTTCTCTTCGACCGGCTCCACGGTGCGCTCGTTGGCAACCCGGGCCAGGGGCTTCGGCGCCCAATCCACCACGGCGTCGAGCACATGGTCGACACCGAAGTTGCCCAGAGCCGTACCGAAGAACACCGGCGTCAGCTGGCCGTCGAGGAATTCCTGCTGATTGAACTCGTGGCAGGCGCCCTGCACCAATTCGAGCTGGTCGACAAAACGGTCGTACTCGTCACCCAAGTGGGCGCGGGCTTCGTCCGAGTCGAGTTTTTCGATGATCTTGGTTTCGGTGCGTTCGTGACCGTGGCCGGCGGTGTAGACAATGATGTAGTCATCAGCCAGGTGGTACACGCCCTTGAAGTCGCGGTAGCAACCGATCGGCCAGGTGATCGGCGCGGCCTTGATCTTCAGGACCGCTTCGATTTCATCCAGCAGCTCGATCGGGTCGCGAATGTCGCGGTCGAGTTTGTTGATGAAGCTGACGATGGGCGTGTCACGCAGGCGGCACACGTCCATCAGCGCGATGGTCCGTGGCTCAACGCCTTTACCGCCGTCGAGGACCATCAAGGCCGAGTCCACCGCAGTCAGGGTGCGGTAGGTGTCTTCGGAGAAGTCTTCGTGGCCCGGGGTGTCGAGCAGGTTGACCATGTGATCGCGATACGGGAACTGCATGACCGACGTGGTAATGGAAATACCCCGTTGCTTTTCCATCTCCATCCAGTCGGATGTCGCATGGCGGTCGGATTTGCGGGATTTCACCGTGCCGGCCACAGCGATTGCCTTGCCCATCAGCAACAGCTTCTCGGTGATGGTGGTTTTACCGGCATCGGGGTGGGAAATAATGGCGAAAGTGCGGCGTTTCGCGACTTCGGCGGCCTGGTGGGTCATGGGAAATCGCCTGGCAGGTGAGTCAAAAAAGGGCGGCGAGTATAGCGCAAACCCCAGGCGCCGGACCACCGTTCACCCGATTGGGGGTGGCTAAATGCTGCCAAGTATGGAACCTTTTAAAAGGTAGAGACGTCCACTCCCCTGCTACCGCACTCGGAACAGGGGCTGAAAAATCAGCAAGTTAGCCTGACGAGGCTGCGCTCATGGCTCGATCGCATACCGCGTTGCCGGTATCGGCGAGCTGCTTTTCGCGAACCTATTCGAAGGCAGCCAGCAATGGCATTGCCGCCGGAGAATGTGTTCGCCGACAAAAGAAAAAAAGGAGTCCGCCTGTGGCTATTCGCTATGGCAAAGGGCTGATAGGAGGTGCGGTTGTCGTCGCACTCCTGGCCCTGCTGGTCCACTGGATCGGCATCAACACGATCGAGATGTACCGCGACGATTTGTTGTTTTACCTGCAAGCACACCTGATCCTCGTTCTAGTCTCCATGCTGGCCGCCCTTGTTGTGGGCATCCCCGCCGGTATCCTGCTCAGCCGACCGAACATGGTCGGGCGCGCAGAACGCTTCATGCAGATCTTCAACATCGGCAACACCGTCCCTCCCCTGGCCGTACTGGCCATCGCCCTCGGCGTCCTCGGCATCGGCAGTGGCCCGGCCATCTTCGCGTTGTTCCTCGCCTCGTTGCTGCCCATCGTGCGCAACACCTACGAGGGCCTCAAAAACGTTCAAGGCTCACTCAAAGAAGCCGCCACCGGCATCGGCATGACGCCGCGCCAGGTGCTGTTTCGGGTGGAACTGCCCAACGCCGTGCCGATCATCATCGGCGGCGTGCGTGTGGCCCTGGCGATCAACGTCGGCACCGCACCGCTGGCGTTCCTGATTGGCGCCAACAGCTTGGGCAGCCTGATTTTCCCCGGCATCGCCCTGAACAATCAGCCGCAACTGCTGCTCGGCGCCGCGTGCACCGCGCTGCTGGCCTTGCTGCTCGACGGTCTGGTGACCATGGCCAGCCGCCTCTGGCTGGAACGCGGAGTGCGTGCGTCTTAAGGCTTGGCAAAGGAAATCACATGAAAAAACTGACCTTGATATTGAGCTGCGTCCTGCTGTTTGCAGGCATTGCGCAAGCCGCCGAAAAACCAGTAATTCGCATCGGCGCCCGGGTGTTCACCGAACAGACCCTGCTCGCCGAAATCACCTCCCAATACCTGCGCACCAAAGGCTACGACACCCGCGTGACCGGCGGCCTGGGCAGTAACCTGGCGCGCAGTGCCCAGGAAAGCGGGCAGCTGGATTTAATTTGGGAGTACACCGGCGTGTCGCTGGTGGCCTACAACCATATCGACGAGAAGCTCGACAGCGAACAGTCCTACGCTCGGGTGAAAGAACTCGACGCAAAAAAAGGCCTGGTCTGGCTCTCTCCGTCGCACTTCAGCAATACCTACGCCCTGGCACTGCCTGAAAAAGTGGCCAAGGAACACCCTGAGATCAACAGCATCAGCGACCTCACCCAGGCCATGGCGCAACACACCCAGGAAAACCGCCTGGTCGCCCTGGACACCGAGTTCGCCAACCGCTCCGACGGCCTGGCCGGCATGGTCAAGCTGTACGACATGAACCTCACGCGCAAAAACACTCGGCAGATGGACGCCGGCCTGGTCTACACCGCGCTGCGTAATGGCCAGGTGTTTGCGGGTTTGGTCTACACCACCGACGGTCGCCTGAATGCCTTCAAATTGAAGCTGCTGGAAGACGACAAGCACTACTTCCCGGACTACACCGCCGCGCCGGTGGTGCGTCAGGTTTATCTCGACGCGCACCCGCAATTGGCCGCCGACCTGAAACCACTGGCCGCGCTGTTCGACGACGAAACCATGCGCCAGCTGAACGCGCGGGTCGACGTCGACCATGAAAGCCCATCCGCCGTGGCCGCAGATTTTCTGCGCCAGCATCCCATCAGCCAATAAGAGGAGAAGACATGGAATTTTTAAACGCCTTTTCCCATCTTGATTGGGCCCAGGTCCTGCACCTGACCTGGCAGCACATCACGCTGGTCGGCATTGCGGTCATCCTGGCAATCGTCGTGGGCGTGCCCCTGGGCGTGCTGATGACCCGTTTCCCGTCACTTGCCGGCCCGTTGCAAGCCAGCGCCACGGTGCTGCTCACCGTGCCGTCGATTGCCTTGTTCGGCCTGCTGCTGCCGTTCTACTCCAAGTTCGGCCAGGGCCTGGGGCCGATGCCGGCGATCACCGCCGTGTTCCTCTACTCGCTGCTGCCGATCATGCGTAACACCTACCTGGCACTGACCGGCGTTGAGCCGGGCATTCGCGAAGCCGCCAAAGGCATCGGCATGACCTTCGGCCAGCGCCTGCGCATGGTCGAACTGCCGATCGCCGTGCCGGTGATCCTCGCCGGTGTACGCACCGCCGTGGTGATGAACATTGGTGTGATGACCATCGCCGCCACCATCGGCGCCGGTGGCCTGGGTGTACTTATTCTGGCTTCCATCAGCCGCAGTGACATGTCGATGCTGATCGTTGGCGCCGTACTGGTCAGTCTCCTGGCCATCTTCGCCGACCTGCTTCTGCAATGGCTGCAACGCTCGCTGACTCCAAAAGGACTGCTCAAATGATCGAACTTCAAAACCTGACCAAGACTTTTCAAAGCAACGGCAAAACCGTATCCGCCGTGAACGACGTAAGCCTGACCGTCAACGAAGGCGAGATTTGCGTATTCCTCGGCCCGTCGGGCTGCGGCAAGAGCACCACGCTGAAAATGATCAACCGCTTGATCAAGCCCACTTCGGGCAAGATTTTGATCAATGGCGAAGACACCACCGACCTCGACGAAGTGACCCTGCGCCGCAACATCGGCTATGTGATCCAGCAGATCGGCCTGTTCCCGAACATGACCATCGAAGAAAACATCGTGGTGGTGCCCAAGCTGCTCGGCTGGGACAAGCAGAAATGCCATGACCGTGCTCGCGAGTTGATGAGCATGATCAAGCTCGAACCCAAGCAGTACCTGCATCGCTACCCACGCGAATTGTCGGGCGGCCAGCAGCAGCGCATCGGCGTGATCCGCGCGCTGGCGGCGGATGCGCCGTTGCTGCTGATGGACGAGCCGTTCGGTGCGGTCGACCCGATCAACCGCGAAATGATCCAGAACGAGTTTTTCGAGATGCAACGGGCGCTGAACAAGACCGTGATCATGGTCAGCCACGACATCGACGAAGCGATCAAGCTGGGCGACAAGATTGCGATTTTCCGTGCCGGCAAGCTGCTGCAGATCGACCACCCGGACACGCTACTGGCACACCCGGCTGACGAGTTCGTGAGCAACTTTGTCGGCCAGGACAGCACCCTCAAGCGCCTGCTCCTGGTGAAAGCCGAAGACGCGGCGGACAACGCCCCGTCGGTAAGCCCGGAAACCCCGGTGGCCGAAGCGCTGGAGTTGATGGACGAGACGGACCGCCGTTATGTGGTGGTCACCTGCGCCGAGAACAAGGCACTGGGGTATGTACGACGCCGCGACCTGCACCGTCAGACCGGTACGTGCGGCCAATACCTGCGCGAGTTCAACGCCACGGCGGCGTATGACGAGCATTTGCGCATCCTGTTGTCGCGTATGTACGAGTTCAACCGTTCGTGGTTGCCGGTGATGGACGCTGAGCGGGTGTTCCTCGGTGAAGTGACCCAGGAGTCGATCGCCGAGTACCTGAGCTCCGGTAAGTCGCGTGGGGGCAAGACCAGCATCGTGTCGCCGGCCGAGACTGCACTCGCATGACCTGACGCGCTGCGGTCAAAATGTGGGAGCGGGCTTGCTCGCGAAGGCGGAGTGTCAGTCACAGGATGCATTGGCTGATACACCGCATTCGCGAGCAAGCCCGCTCCCACATTGGATCTTCACTGTGCCTGAAACACCTCAAATTGCCCCATCCGGGGAACATCAATCCGTCACACCTGTCGGTTACATAAGTAGCTGCACGCGACCTCGCGACGAACGCGTGCAAAAACGCGACATTTTTAGTTGATCTATGTCCCCTCACGTCCTAAAGTTCGCGCCGAACGTCCATGCTGGAAACGATCCATCCGGCTCAAGTACTGACGACGAGACAGCAAGGCCAAGGGAAGCGGTTATTCCCATGGCCTTTTTGCTTTCGGCGACATGCCTTGGGAAGTAGGCGAACCAAAGTGGGGATACGGAGGACGTTCATTTGCACCCATTGATCAATTTAGTTTGCCCTTAGGAGTCCCCAGCATGTCGATCAACGTCGAAGATTATTTCGCGCGCGCCACTTTTGACAAAATGAAGGCGTTCGCCGACAAGCAAGAAACCCCGTTCGTGGTGATCGACACCGCGATGATCAGCCAGGCCTACGATGACCTGCGCGCCGGTTTCGAATTCGCCAAAGTCTATTACGCGGTCAAGGCCAACCCGGCCGTCGAGATCATCGACCTGTTGAAAGACAAGGGTTCGAGCTTCGACATCGCGTCTATCTATGAGCTGGATAAAGTGATGGACCGTGGCGTCAGCCCGGACCGTATCAGCTACGGCAACACCATCAAGAAATCCAAGGACATCCGCTACTTCTACGAGAAGGGCGTGCGTCTGTTCTCCACCGACTCCGAAGCCGATCTGCGCAACATCGCCAAAGCCGCGCCGGGTTCGAAAGTGTATGTGCGTATCCTCACCGAAGGCTCAACCACGGCCGACTGGCCGTTGTCGCGCAAATTCGGCTGCCAGACCGACATGGCCATGGACCTGCTGATCCTCGCCCGTGACCTGGGCCTGGTGCCTTACGGCATCTCCTTCCACGTCGGCTCGCAACAGCGCGACATCAGCGTGTGGGACGCGGCGATCGCCAAGGTCAAAGTGATCTTCGAGCGCCTGAAGGAAGAAGACGGCATTCATCTCAAGCTGATCAACATGGGCGGCGGCTTCCCGGCCAACTACATCACCCGCACCAACAGCCTGGAAACCTACGCCGAAGAAATCATCCGCTTCCTCAAGGAAGATTTCGGCGACGACCTGCCGGAAATCATCCTGGAACCGGGCCGTTCGTTGATCGCCAACGCCGGTATCCTGGTCAGCGAAGTGGTACTGGTTGCACGCAAATCGCGCACCGCCGTCGAGCGTTGGGTGTATACGGACGTGGGCAAATTCTCCGGCCTGATCGAAACCATGGACGAAGCCATCAAGTTCCCGATCTGGACCGAGAAGAAAGGCGAGATGGAAGAAGTGGTCATCGCCGGCCCAACCTGCGACAGCGCCGACATCATGTACGAAAACTACAAGTACGGGCTGCCGCTGAACCTGGCGATTGGTGATCGTTTGTACTGGCTGTCGACCGGTGCGTACACCACCAGTTACAGCGCGGTTGAGTTCAACGGCTTTCCGCCGCTGAAGTCTTACTACGTGTAAGAACGCTGCACACAAAAAACCCATGACATGTCATGGGTTTTTTATGGGGGCTATGTTTCATCGATCTTCGCAGCCCACAGCGTGACGCGCCTGATAGATTCAAACAACAATGTCCTCACGTGCCACTTTTCCGCGGACATAGACTTGCATGTCCATCTTGCCATCACCTGTAGTGTCCATCCTCAACAGCGTCTGCTGGCCGGTGCGGTCGTAACTCACAAGCACGTCACCGGGCTGGGTGATAAACGTTGGATTGTTCGGGTTTTGCGGTTTTGTGCGATCAAGGGGCAACCTGGACACAAGCTTCAGCGGGCCTGATTGTCGGCGCATGCCGGAAAGGTCGATCTTGTCCTTGCCGCTGACAAAATCCATCACCAGGTTCGGCTTGCCGCTGGAGGTGGCGTCAAAGACAAAGGTATCGGCACCCTCTCCACCCCACATCTGCGCGCCACCACTGCCGCCGTACAAAATATCGCGATCACGGCCGCCCCGCAGGATATTGAATGCGGCATTGCCAATCAGCGTATTCTTACCTTGGCCACCTCTGGCCTCCTCGACCGTCACACCATGGGCGATGCTGACATTATCTCTCAATCCGCCGACCGAAGAAAAAGTGCCCGCATTGAGATTTATCGTCTGATCTTGAGTGAACTGGGAAAAGTCGAGGGTATCCCAGCCGCCACCGTCCCACACACTGAAGAACGGTATCTCTTGGGAAGATTTCAGGCTGTAATGTTCTCGGTTGGTATTGGAGTTGAAACCATAGGTGGTGTTGCCTTTGCGGGTGGAGTAGTTCGCGCCGTATTTAGATTGTATTGCTTGTATATCATCCAACATCAAACTGACAGGGTGTGGAGTATCTTGGGTCTCACTGAGTATCGGCAAGTCATAGCCCATGATCGAGTAGTTCCTCGACTTCTCGGCATAAAGCGGTATCTCAGGCTTTTCATTCTCCTCACTATGCGGATGCGCCATACCAAGCCCATGCCCTAGTTCATGAATCAAGACCGAACGCCAATAATTATCACGAAAACCGGCTTCTTCAGGGGAGGCCAGGTTGTCGGGATCCAGATTATTCATCCAGATCGTCCCCTGCTGTTTTGGATAATAAGGACCCGGTGTGTAACCCATACCTGCATCGGCAGAGGCCTCGTCCCTGCTGGTGTATCCTCTGTAGGTCAGATGTCCCTCACCACCGCCGCCTGCTTTTTCAGTGAACGTTATATTGGCAACATCGGCATACTCTTGCTGCGCCCTTCTGATAAAGTCTTGCTGCGGGAGGCTCAGCGGTATGATTTTCTCGATCTGCCCCCTTTTTCCAAGATTGAATTCTTCGAACCAGCGCGGTTTTACCGTGGAAAACGCATAGGTAAGCTCAGTCTTGCCATTATGATTACGATCGTGCCAGCGACTACCTTTGTATCGGTTAATCAGACCTGCAACCTGTGCACTGGTAAACGAAGGATCACCCTTTTCAGACTTTTTCCCTGCGCCGCGTTTAGTTTCTTCGCGAACGCGTTGAACAATGTTGTACCCCGTAGCGGGCATCTGATCGACTCGCATGATTAGTCGAAACTCCTGAGGTTCACGGCTTCAAGGCAATACCCAGCCTATGCTGGGACCGAGACCAACGGTGCCATAGCTCAACCAGGGAAATTATCAGACTCGCCTGTGAGAAGCGTCAGAACGACGAGACTTCAGATGTAGTCCGCACGTCTTCGTTACCGTAAAACAGGCCAAAGACAGCCATAACGCCTTACTCTTTCGCCAGCTCAACAGCCCGCATACGTCATGGGTTTTTTATGGGCTTCCACATTTCAACGATCTTCGCGCACGTGCCATAAACGCAAAATATAGAGACTTCAACGCCATCAGCGAGGTACCGGCAGCGGCGTATCAGTGCTTAAACTATCCGCCCAGGCTTGAGCCGCTTGCTGATCAATCACCCGACCGGCATCGACATCGGCCATGGCCTCACGTGTCAGCCGACTGCGCTCTTCCTCCATATCGACCCAATCGGCGAGCGCTTGCTTGACGATCCAGCCACGCGAACGATCCAGCCGTGCCGCCATCTGATCGACTTTTTGCGCCAAGGCCGTGGGGACGTGAGCGGTCAGTACTTTAGTGTCAGCGCCCATAAATCCTCTCTTCGCAGCACTGCGAAACATACGATTAAATCTGAATCAGCTTCATTCATAGTGATTTAGAGTGGTGCAGCAACCGCTAACCCATGCCGCCCATCTTTAAATTGAGCCACTCGTTGCTCGAACTCCTTAGCCAAAGACCTGATTTGCGGCTGCGCTGCCTTTAGCAGCGCCTTGTGCGCGGTGCGCAAAAACTTGAGGTTCCCCCCAGCCAGCGCCTTGCGCAGCCAGCCCAGCGCCTCATCGATCTGGCCTCTATCCGCCAACACCGCCGCATAACTGAACTGCCCGCGAAAATCCCCGCCTTCGGCTGAGCGCCGATACCACGCCACGGCCGCGTCCAGATCCTGAGGGCAATACTGCCCGTCTTCCAGATACCGCCCCAGCAGGTTCATCGACTTGGCATGGCCCTGCTCTGCCGCCAGCCGGTAAAACGCCAGCGCTTGCGGCCGGTCTTCAACAACACCTCGGCCGGTGGCCAGCAGATTCGCGTAGTTGTACTGGCCCCAATCCAGCCCAGCGTCTGCCGCCAGACGATAATTGCGCGCCGCCGCTGCTTCATCGACGGCGCAACCCCAGCCATGCTCCAGGCAACGCCCGGCCATATTGCGCGCCATCCAATGCCCGCCATGGGCCGCGATCTGGAACCAGCGCAGTGCCAGCGCTTCATCGCGTGCAATGCCGCGCCCTTCCAGCAGGATTTGCCCGAGCAACGCTTGAGCGTCGACCACGCCTTCCTTGGCCGCCATCAAAATCGCCTGGGCGGCGCGCACCGGGGAGTCGTCGAGCATGCTTTGCAGTTGCTCGACGTTGAGCACTTCTTCGCGGCGCAATAAAAAACCCATGCTTACACCTCAACCCAGCGGCGCAGCAGATTGTGGTAGGTGCCGGTGAGCTGGATCAGCGCCGGGTGGTCGGGTACGTCACGGGTCAATTGCTGGATAGCGCCGTCCATCTCGAACAGCAACGTGCGCTGGCTGTCTTCGCGCACCAGGCTTTGGGTCCAAAAGAACGAGGCATAGCGCGCGCCACGGGTCACGGCGTTGACTTTGTGCAGGCTGGAACCGGGGTACAAGACCATATCGCCCGCCGGCAGTTTTACCCGTTGCAGGCCGAAGGTGTCCTGAATCTCCAGCTCACCGCCGTCGTATTCCTCCGGGTCGCTGAAGAACAGCGTGGACGACAAATCCGTGCGCACCCGCTCATGACTGCCCCGCGCCTGGCGCACGGCGTTGTCGATATGGAAATCAAAACTGCCACCGGCCGTGTAGCAGTTGAGCAACGGCGGGAAGACTTTGTGCGGTAACGCCGCCGACATAAACAACGGGTTGTTCCACAAACGCTCGAGCATCGCCGCACCGATTTCCTTGGCCAGCGGATGGCCTTCGGGCAACTGCAGGTTGTGCTTGGCTTTGGCGGATTGGTGCCCGGCAGTGATTTTACCGTCGGCCCATTCAGTGTTTTCCAGGGCTTGGCGAATGCGCAGCACCTCCTCGCGAGAGAACAGGCCGGGAATATGCAGCAACATGAGGCAATACCTGAAATCAGAGAGGCGCTAATGGTATTGATTCTTATCTGCCCTGTAAAACACGGCAGACGAATGAGTGGGTAAAAACCGTAAGGCAAAAGTGTAAAGAATGTAAATTCAATGCGAATAGTAATGTATCGCAATTGATAGAAAGTCTTGTTGACCCTATATTCCGCGGCCTCACCTCCTTGGGGAAAGGACTTGTTATGTCGCGCACCACTCTAAAAACACCTGCCAGTTCACCACGCATGCTGGCTTCGGCCATCGGCGTTGCACTCAGTGCCAGCTCTGCCGCCCAGCTGGCGCAAGCGGCCGAAAGCACCGAACCAAAAGGCGAGCGCAACAGCATCTCCCTCGGCGCCACCAGCATTACCGGCCAGGAACAGGACAACACCTCCTACCAGGTCGAAAAAGCCTCGTCGCAAAAGTACACCGCGCCGCTGGTGGACACCCCGCGCTCGGTCACCGTGGTGCCGCAGCAAGTGCTCAAAGACACCGCCGCCACCTCGCTGCAGGATGCCTTGCGCACCGTACCGGGCATCACCTTTGGCGCGGGTGAAGGCGGCAACCCCCAGGGCGATCGCCCGTTCATCCGTGGCTTTGACGCCCAGGGCGACACCTACCTGGATGGCGTGCGCGACACCGGCGGCCAGAGCCGCGAGATCTTCGACATCGAATCGATCGAAGTCAGCAAAGGCCCCAACTCCTCGTTCGGCGGTCGCGGTTCGGCCGGTGGCAGCATCAACCTGGTGAGCAAGACGCCTCAGGCGCGTGACTTCACCAACGGCGGCTTTACCTACGGCTCCGACCAGACCCGCCGCTACGTGCTCGACGTGAACCGTCAGTTCCTCGACAACGCCGCGTTCCGTTTGAACCTGATGAGTCACGAACAGAATGTGGCCGGCCGCGACACCATCAACTACGACCGCTGGGGCGTGGCACCGTCGCTGACCTTCGGCCTGGGCACACCGACCCGTGTCAACTTCAGCTACTACCACATGGAAAGCAACGACCTCCCGGATTCGGGCATTCCGTATGGCTACAGCTCGCCGACCGCCACTGCCCACGGGCATGACAAACCCACCGATGGCGGCGACAGCAACAACTTCTACGGTTTGAAAGACCGCGACTTCCGTAAGACCCGCGCCGACATCAGCACGTTCTCCATCGAGCACGACCTGAACGACAACATGACGCTGAAAAACACCCTGCGCCATGGCAGCACCGGCCAGGATTACGTACTCACGCAGCCGGATGACAGCCAGCGCAACGTCAGCCGTTTCGGCACCGTGTGGCGCCGCGCCAACACCCGCGTGTCGACCACCGACACCACCACCAACCAGACCGATCTGTTCGGCAACTTCCAACTGGCGGGCATGAAGCACACCTACTCCACCGGCCTGGAATTCACCGGTGAAGACACCCGCGTCAGCGGCTACACCGTCAGCCCGAACAGCAACCCGACCTGCACCGTGGCCAAAGGCAGCCTGGGCGGCCAGTGCACCTCGCTGAGCAACCCGACACCGGATGACGCCTGGACCGGCAGCGTAGCCCGCAACTACATGGGCACCAACACCAAGGCCACCAGCCGCGCCGCCTATGTGTTCGATACCATCGAGCTGGACCCCAAATGGCTGCTGAACGTCGGCCTGCGTTACGACACCTTTGATACAGAAGCCAACACCAACGCCGCTGCCGGCCGCAGCAAGCTCAAGGACGACAGCCAATTCTTCAACTGGCAGGCGGGTCTGGTCTGGAAGCCGCTGGAAAACGGCAGCATCTATACCTCCTACGCCACTTCGGCACAGCCGGTTGGCGGCCTAGTGGGTGAAGGGCAAGAAACCAATGGCTTCGTTACCGGCATCAACACCAGCGACCTTAAACCCGAAGAGACCGTCAACTACGAGCTGGGCACCAAGTGGGACCTGTTCCACAACCGCCTGTCGTTGACGGCAGCCGTGTTCCGTACCGAGAAGAAAAACACGCGAATCCTGGTGGACTCCAATACCTTCGAAAACGGCGGCGAATCCCGTGTCGATGGCCTGGAACTGTCGGCCAGCGGCAAGCTCACCGATCAATGGCAAGTGTTTGCCGGCTACAGCTACCTGAAAAGCGAACTGGTCGACCCAGGCAAAATCGGCAACCGTCAAAACGTAGTGTCTGCCGGCTCCAACAAAGGCAACCAAATGCCTAACACGCCGAAGAACACCTTCAGCCTGTGGACCACTTACGACATCACGCCAAAACTGACCATCGGCGGCGGCGCGTTCTACGTCGATCAGGTGTACGGTGACCCGGCCAACACCGTCTACGTACCGGCCTACACCCGCTATGACGCGATGGCCAGCTACAAGCTGACCAAGAACGTCGACCTGCAATTGAACGTGCAAAACCTGACCGACAAGACCTACTACGACAAAGCCTATGCGGCGCACTTCGCCAACCAGGCCGCCGGGCGTACGGCGCTGTTGACCACCAGTTTCCACTTCTAAACCCGGTCAACGTTCAGCCAGAAGCCCCACGCATCGGATGCGTGGGGCTTTTGCGTGTAAAACAGAATATTTCTCGTTAGCCCACGGCATAATGCGCGCCGTGGCAACGACATCCAGATGAGCGAGGCGGTCCGACGTGTTGAAAAAAACCCTGTTCCAATTGCACTGGTTCTTCGGCATCACTGCCGGGCTGGTGCTGGCGTTGATGGGGATGACCGGGGCTGCGGTCTCGTTTCAGGATGAAATCCTGCGGGCGCTGAACCCCACAATCTTGAAGGTCGAAAAACGCGAAGCCGGTGTGCTGCCGCCTGCCGAACTGGTGCGCAAGCTTGAGGCCACCGAAGGCAAGACCGTATCGATGCTGTGGGTGGAAAGCGACAGCGGCAACGCCGCGCGCGTGTTCTTCACCGCCCCGCCGGGCGAACGGCGTGGCCAGATGCGCTACTTCGACCCCTACACCGGCGATTACATGGGCGATGCCGTCGGCCAGGATGTGCTCGGCTTTATCTTGCAGTTGCACCGCTTCCTCGCCATGGGCGAAACCGGGCGTAACATCACCGGCGCCTGCACCCTGATCCTGGTGTTCTTCTGCCTCTCCGGCCTGTACCTGCGCTGGCCGCGCCAGGTGGCGAGCTGGCGCGCCTGGCTGACGCTGGACTGGCGCAAGAAAGGCCGCAGTTTCAACTGGGACCTGCACTCGGTATTCGGCACCTGGTGCCTGCTGTTCTACCTGTTCTCGGCGCTCACCGGCCTGTATTGGTCCTACGACTGGTACAGCCAGGGCCTGAACAAACTGCTCTCCGACGCACCGCAAAACGAGCGCCTGCGCAAGCGGGGCCCGCCGCCCGAAGGCGCGGCGCCGGTGGCCAACTATGACGCGATCTGGAGCAGCATCTACGCCAACGCCGGCCCCGGTTTGATCGCCTACAACATTCGCATGCCGTCCGTCGCCGGGCAGCCGGCCATTGTGTATTACCTGCTCAACTCATCGCCCCACGACCGCGCGCTGAACCAGATCAACCTGGACCCTGCCACCGGCGAGGTCAAATCCCACGACCCGTACGCCGGCAAGACGCTCAAGTCCCAATTGCTCACCAGCATTTATGCGCTGCACACCGGCAGCTATTTCGGTTGGACCGGGCGGATCATCCTCACCCTCAGCTCGCTGATGATGCCGTTGTTCTTTATTACCGGCTGGCTGCTGTACCTGGACCGTCGCCGCAAAAAACGCCAGGTGCGCGACGCCCGCAAAGGCCTCGGCGCCAACCACAGCGACGCGCCGGCCTGGCTGATCGGCTTTGCCAGCCAGAGCGGTTTCGCCGAACAGTTGGCCTGGCAAACCGCCGGGCAATTGCAGGCCGCCGGTTTGCCGGTGAAGGTGCAGCCGCTGGGCAGCGTCAGTCAGGACGACTTGAGCCAAACGCAGCACGCGCTGTTCGTGGTCAGCACCTTCGGCGATGGCGAAGCGCCTGACAGTGCGCGGGGTTTTGAGCGCAGCGTACTGGGTCAGGACTTGTCGCTCAAAGGCCTGAACTACTCGGTGCTGGCCCTGGGTGATCGCCAATATGAACACTTCTGCGGGTTTGCCCGGCGCCTGCATTTCTGGCTGACCCACCAGGGCGGCACGCCGTTGTTCGCGCCGGTGGAAGTCGACAGCGGCGACAGCGAAGCACTGCTGATATGGCAACAGCAACTGGGCCAACTCACCGGCCACGCACCGGCAGCGACCTGGCAGGCGCCTCAGTTTGAAAACTGCACCCTCACCCATCGCACCCTGCTTAACCGCGACAGCGTTGGCTCAGACATCTACCTGCTGGGCCTCACGCCGCCTGCGTCGCAAAGCTGGCTGGCCGGTGACCTGGTGGAAGTGCTGCCGCGCAATTGCCCGTGGGCCATCGAGCATTTCCTCGCCGGCCTGGGCCTGGTCGGCAGCGATGGTGTGTTGATCGACGGCCTGGCGCAAACCCTCAACCAGGCTTTGGCCACCCGCCAACTGCCGGACAACCGCGCGCACCTGGTCGGCCTGCACGCACAGGCGCTGGTCAACGCACTGGTGCCCTTGGGCACGCGCGAATACTCCATCGCCTCGATCGCCAGTGACGGCGTGCTGGAGCTGATCGTGCGCCAGGAACGCCACCCCGACGGCAGCCTGGGCCTGGGCTCCGGCTGGCTGACCGAATACGCCGCCATCGGCTCCGGCATCAGCCTGCGCCTGCGCCGCAACAGCGGCTTCCACTTGCCCGAAGCGCCGGTGCCGCTGATCCTGCTGGGCAACGGCACCGGCCTGGCCGGCCTGCGCAGCTTGCTTAAAGCGCGTATTGCCGATGGCCAACAGCGCAACTGGCTGCTGTTCGGCGAACGCAATATTGCCCACGACTACCTGTGCCAGGACGAGCTGCAAGGCTGGCTGGCCAGCGGTGACCTGGCGCTGCTGGACCTGGCGTTTTCCCGCGACCAGGCAGAGAAAATCTACGTACAGGACCGCCTGCGCGAATCGGCAGACGTATTGCGTAGATGGCTGGCCGAAGGCGCCGCAATTTATGTGTGCGGCAGCTTGCAGGGCATGGCCACGGGTGTGGATCAAGTGCTGCACGAGGTGCTGGGCAGCGAAGCGGTGGAGCGCTTGATCGAGCAAGGCCGCTATCGTCGGGATGTGTACTAAGCCCTCATACCGATCGTTCCCACGCTCTGCGTGGGAATGCATCCTGTGACGCTCCGCGTCACCGCCCTAAAAGCGGACGCGGAGCGTCCATGGCGGCGTTCCCACGCAGAGCGTGGGAACGATCGTCCTCAGGCGGGTTGCAGTTTTTGCTCGAACACCGAGACCCCATCCAGATCGCGCAGGATCACGGTCAACTCCGCCGTCTGCCCATCAATCTGCACCTCACCAAAAAACTGAAAACCGGCAAACGGCGAGGTGTTCTGCGCAGGCGGTGCCTTCTGGAACACCACCTCCGGCCCGAAGGTTTTATCCAACTGATTAGGCCCGAAGCTCCCCGCATTCAACGGCCCCGCCACAAACTCCCAGAACGGCTCGAAATCCTGAAACGCCGCGCGGTCCGGGTGGTAATGATGCGCCGCGCAGTAATGCACATCCGCCGTCAGCCACACATGGTTGCGCACCTGCTGCGCGCGTAAAAAACCCAACAGCTCGGCAATCTCCAACTCACGCCCCTGGGCCGGGCCTGGGTCGCCGTTGGCGATGGCTTCCCAACGTGGCACGCCGGGGCTGACTTCACCGTCGGGCACGCCGAGGCCGATAGGCATATCGGCGGCGACGACTTTCCACTGCGCTTGCGAGGCCTTGAGTTCGCGCTTGAGCCAGTCCAGTTGCTCACGGCCCATAAAGGGTTTTTCGCCGCCCAGGTTGTCGTCGTTAGGCCCGCGATAGCTGCGCATATCCAGCACGAACACATCCAGCAACGGCCCATAGCTGAGCTTGCGATAGATGCGCCCGCCGCCATCGGCGCTCTGGCGGCGCATCGGTGAATATTCCAGCCAGGCCTGGCGTGCGCGGCGAACCAAGGTGTTGATGTCCCTGGTCTGGTAACGCTCGTCGAGCACCTTGCTCGGCGACCAGTTGTTGATTACCTCGTGGTCGTCCCACTGCCAGATCTGCGGCACTTCGGCATTGAAGCGGCGCACGTTTTCATCCAGCAGGTTGTAGCGGTAATTGCCGCGATACTCGTCGAGGGTTTCGGCGACTTTGCTTTTGGCTTCTGTGGTGATGTTGCGCCAGATGCGCCCATCTTCAACGGTCAGCTGCGCCGGCACCGGGCCGTCGGCGTAGATGGTGTCGCCGCTGTGGATAAAAAAGTCCGGCAGGCGCAGGCGCATGGCTTCATAAATGCGCATGCCGCCGATGTCCGGGTTGATACCAAAACCTTGGCCCACAGTGTCGCCGCTCCACACAAAACGGATGTCGCGACGTTGCTGCGGCACGCTGCGCAAGTGGCCGAACCACGGCTCGCTGGCGACGCCGGTCTGGGCGTCTTCAAAGTGCACACGGTAGAAAATCGCCTGATCAACCGGCAGCCCGGTGAGTTCGACACGAGCGGTAAAGTCGGTGCGGCTGTCTGCCAGCGGCGAAATGAATTTGCGCGGGTTGCTGAACACGCTGCGGGTGTCCCACTCCACCACCATCTTCGCCGGGCGGTCGCTGCGGCTCCAGATCATCGCGCGGTCGCCCAGCAAGTCGCCGGACTGCACGCCGTCGGTGAGTTGCGGGCGGTCCTTGACCGAGGCGATCACCGCCGGCGCCAGCCCCGGCAGCAACAGCCCGGCGCCAACGGCTTGCATCACACGGCGACGGCCGAGATCGAAGTGGCTCATGCGGGTGCCCTCTTGAGTATCAAAAGGGAGACTTAAACACGGGAGCATGAAGCGGATGTGACACCGACCGTAAGAACACCAGCTCCCACATTTTGAACAGTGTCAGGCCTTGGCTGAAGTGACCGCCATCTCCGCCGCCTCCGGGCGTTTGATCAGCGCATACACCAACCCGGTCACCAGGCTGCCCGCCACAATCGCCAGCAAATACAGGAGCGCATGGTTCATCGCATTCGGAATCACCAACACAAACAAACCGCCATGGGGCGCGGCGAGTTTGCAGCCGAAATACATCGACAGCGCGCCGGTCAAGGCACCACCGGCGATGCTGGCCGGAATCACCCGCAGCGGGTCTTTGGCCGCAAACGGGATCGCGCCTTCAGAGATAAAGCACAGGCCCAGGATCATCGCGGCCTTGCCCGCCTCGCGTTCGGTCTGGGCGAATTTGCGCCGCGCCAGGAAGGTGGCGATGCCCATGCCAATCGGCGGCACCATGCCAGCGGCCATGGTCGCCGCCATCGGTGCACCGCTGGACGCGGCCAGCAGGCCGACCGAAAACGCATACGCTGCCTTGTTGATCGGCCCGCCCAAATCCACGCACATCATGCCGCCCAACAAAATGCCCAGCAGCACCGCATTGGTGGTGCCCATGGTGCTGAGAAAATCCGTCAGCCCCGTGAGCAACCGCGCCACCGGCGGGCCGACCAAATAGATCATCGCAAGGCCCGTGAACAGGCTCGCCAGCAGCGGGATGATCAGGATCGGCTTGAGCGCCTCCAGGCTTTGCGGCAACTGCACCGCGCGGGTGATCAGTTTGACGCAGTAACCAGCAAGAAAACCGGCAAGGATGCCGCCGATAAACCCGGCGCCCAAGGTGCCCGCCAGCAAGCCGCCGATCATGCCCGGCGCGAGGCCCGGACGGTCGGCAATCGAATAAGCGATGTAGCCCGCCAGCAACGGCACCATCAGCATAAAGGCCTGGTCGCCGACGGTTTTGAGGGCGGCGGCCAAGGTGCCCTTTTCTTCAAAGGCATGGATGCCGAACACAAACGACAAAGCGATCAACAGCCCGCCCGCCACCACCATCGGCAACATGAACGACACGCCGGTGAGCAGGTGTTTGTACACGCCGGTTTTTTCTTTTTTGGCGACCGCACCGCCGCCGGCGTTTTCTACCGCACCTTCGGCCAGCGCCTTGTTGAGCGTGGCCTCGGACTGCTTGAGGGCGATGCCGGTGCCGCAGCGGTAAATCTTCTTGCCGGCGAAACGCTCGGTGGCGACTTCGATATCCGCCGCCAGCAACACTACATCGGCATCGGCGATGGCCTGCGCGCTCAACGGCGTGCGTGCGCCCACCGAACCCTGGGTCTCGACCTGCAAGTCATAACCCAACCGCTTGGCCGTTTGCTGCAAGGCTTCGGCGGCCATGAAGGTGTGGGCCACGCCGGTCGGGCAGGCGGTGATCGCGACGATGCGCGGGGCATTCTTCGCCGCCACCGGGGCTTGGCTGGCGACGTACTCCTGGGCTTCTTCGGCGCCACGGCGCAGCACCGCGTCGACATCCGCCAGCGCCTGGGCCGGCGTGCTCTGGAAGACACGCTTGCCGACAAACCGCTGCATATCCACCGGTGTGCTGCTGACCAGCAACACCCACTCGGCCGCATCGATCGTGGCTTGGGACAACTGGCGCTCCGGGCGCTGCACATCCACGACTTCGGTGCTGGTGCTCCAGCCCTGGCGCTGTGCGGCGGCGTCCAACAAGCGGGCGCACAGCACACTGGTGACCATGCCGTTCGGGCAGGCGGTAACAATGGCTAACTTCATCACAAACCCTCTTATTGTTCTGTCAGCGTGCGCACGTGGACGCCGCTTTCGAGGCGCGCCAACTGCGCGTCATCGCTGATGCCAAAACCGATCTGCGTGACCGCCATGGCGGCAATCGCCGTGGCCCGGCGCAAGGTGACTTCCGGCAGATCACAGCTGAGCAACCCGTGCAGCATCCCGGCCAGCAACGAATCGCCTGCACCCACGGTGCTGGCGACGCTGACCTTGGGCGGCGTGGCCTGCAGCGCGGTGCCCGGGCTGAACCAGTTGACACCGTCGGCGCCGTGGGAGACCACCACATGCTCCACACCTTGAGCATGCAAACGCTCGGCGGCCTGGGCCTGCTGTGCGATGGTGTCGGTGGCGCAATCGAGGGCTTCAGCGAGTTCTTCGGTGTTGGGTTTGATCAACCACGGGCCGGCCTTGATGCCGGCGCGCAAGGCTTCGCCGCTGGTGTCGAGGGCGACTTTCAAACCAAGGTCTTTCAACGCGTGTATCAGTTCCTGAAACCACTGTGCACTGACGCCACGCGGCAAACTGCCGGCGACCACCACCGCATCGAATTCAGGGCCGATGATCGCGACCATTTTGAGCAGTTGTTTTTGCGCCTGCTCACTCACCAACGGCCCCGGCGCATTGATGTCGGTGACCCGACCATCCTGCTCGGCAATCTTGATGTTGCTACGGGTTTCGCCCGGCACGCGGATGAACACGTCACCAAACCCGCGGCTGGCGATCAGTGCCTCGAAAGCCTCAGGGTTTGAAGCGCCGAGAAAACCGCCCACGCTCACGTCATGCCCGAGGTCCGCCAGCACCTGGGCGACATTCACGCCCTTGCCGGCAGCATGGGTCAGCAGGGTTTCGCTGCGGTTGACGGCACCCGGTTCCAGGTGTGCCAGACGTACCGTAAGGTCCAACGCCGGGTTCAGCGTCAGGGTCAGAATCTTCGCCATTTACACGGCCTCCACTAGGGCTCGTACTTCGGCGGGCGAGCCCACCACGAGCGCTTTTTGCGCCAGGCCCTGGGCCTCGCTCAGACTGAATTCACGCACCCGCGCCTTCACTTCGGGAATGCTGCGGGCCGACACACTCAACTCATCCACACCCAGGCCGACCAGCACCGGCACCGCCAGCGGGTCCGCCGCCAGTTCGCCGCACACGCCGACCCATTTGCCATGGGCATGGGCGGCGCGCACGGTGATGTCGATCAGTTGCAACACGGCCGGGTGCAGGCCATCGGCCTGGGCCGACAGGGTTGGGTGGCCACGGTCGATGGCCAGTGTGTACTGGGTGAGGTCGTTGGTGCCGACGCTGAAAAAGTCGACTTCCTTGGCGAGTACCGGCGCCAGCAAGGCGGCGGACGGTACTTCGATCATGATGCCCAGTTGCAGGTCGGCCACCGGGATTTCCAGGCGCAGGCGCTCGGTCATATCGCGGGCGGCACGCCATTCATCGACGCTGCCGACCATGGGAAACATGATGCGCAGCGGGCGGTTGTCCGCCGAGCGCAACAGCGCACGCAATTGCGCCTCCATAATCTGCGGGCGCTGCAAGGTCAGGCGAATGCCGCGCACACCGAGGAAGGGGTTTTCTTCCTCGGCAATCGGCCAATACGGCAGCGGTTTGTCGCCGCCCACATCCAGGGTGCGCACCACCAGCGGGCGACCGCCCAGGCCGTCGAGCACACGGCGGTACTCGGCTTCCTGGGTGGCCTCATCCGGTGCCTGCGGGTGGGCCATAAAAATCAGTTCGGTGCGCAACAGCCCGATGCCTTCGGCGCCCTGCTCCACCGCCGCCGCAACGCCGGCGCTTTCACCGATATTGGCGAACACTTCCACGGCATGGCCGTCGCGGGTCATGGCCGGTTCGTGACGCTGGGCCGAGGCCGCTTGCAGGCGCTGTTCGCGGGTGTCGCGTTCGACCGTGGCGCGTTGCAGCGTGGCCGCGTCGGGGTCGACATGCAGGCGGCCGCGCTGGCCGTCGAGCAATAGCTGTGTGCCAGCGGCCAGCAACAACACCGCCGCGCCGGCGCCTACCAACGCGGGGATGCCCAAGGCACGCGCAACAATCGCACTGTGGGCCGTGGCGCCGCCACGGGCGGTGAGGATGCCGGCGACGCGGGTGGGGTCCAGGCGCGCAACGTCAGAGGGGCCGACTTCATCCATCACCAGGATGTAAGGTTCGCTCGGCTCCTGGGCGGTCTCAAGGCCGCACAATTGCGCCAGCACCCGGCGGCCAATATCACGCAGGTCGGCGGCGCGCTCGGCGAGCAAGGCATCCTGCAACGACTCCTGCTGCTTGGCGGCGGCTTCGATCACGCTCATCCACGCCGCTTGCGCGCTCTCGCCTTGCTTGAGGCGCGTGTCGACTTCGTCGGTCAGCTCCGGGTCGTCGAGCATTTCCTGGTGGGTGATGAAAATCTCGCGGATCGCCTTGGATTGGCTGCGCTCGATCAAACCCTGGATATCAGCGCGCACCTCGGTGAGCGCGGCGTGCAGGCGCTGGCGCTCAATGGCCGCAGACTCGCCACGCAGCGGGTAATCAAAAACCTGTTGGGTCTGGATATGCGCAGGGCCGATGGCAATGCCAGGCGCGGCGGCGATAGCCTGGACCTGGCTGCCGGACACGGGTGCGCTGATCGCGGGTTCATTATCAAGAGGCGCTGGCTGGGCACTGACGGTCGGCAGCGGCTCGACTTCTTCGCCAAGCCCTTGCTCCACCGCTGCCAACAGCGCGGGCAACGCATCATCGGCAATCGCAGGTTCGGCGACAAATTCCAGCACCTGGCCGCGACGGGCGCCGAGGCTCAGCAATTTGCTCAGGCTTTTTACCGACACCGCGCCCACCGGGCCGTCGACGATGCGCACGCGGATATCGCCGTCAAAACTTTTCGCCAACTGCGCGAGGATCTTCGCCGGCCGTGCATGCAAACCATGGGCATTGGCCAGGGTGATGCGCGCACTCGGCCAGTCCGGTGGCAACTCGCCGCCAAGTACTTCAAGCACGGCACGGCTGCTGGTAGCGCGGCCCAATTCCTGACCGCGCCCCTCAATCAACAACGCGCACAGGCGTTCGAGCAAGGTCTGATGGGCTTCACCAAGGCTGGCCAGGCAGAACAGGCCATTGAGGGGCTGGCCGAGATAGCGCATCGGTTTGTCCGGCGTCACGAACGCAAGGCCAGGTCGCTTGACCGTCTGCTCACTGTGCAGCCACCACAGGCCATCGCCCAACGGCAGCGCATCGACTTGCTGCAAGACGGCGGCGAAACCATTACTCACACAATCGGCCTGACGCAACAGACGTGCGCCGCGCCAGACCAGCTCTTCAAAATCGTCGGCCGACACGCCCAGGCTGATCATCTGCGCATCCAGCGCCAGTTCCTGCGGTGCGCCTTGCAGCAGTTTCAGCAAGGCTTCGGCCGAGCCGGCACGCCGCAGCGCCTGGCCCAGGTCGGTTTCACCGAGGGCGCGGGTGAGCAGTTGCAGCAGGCGCAGGTGTTCATCGGATTTGGCCGCGATGCCAATCGCCAGATAGACGATCTGGCCGTCGCCCCAATCCACCCCTTCGGGGAATTGCAGCAGGCGCACGCCCGTGGAAAACACTTGGTCGCGGGTTTCCGGCGTACCGTGGGGGATGGCGATACCCTGGCCGAGAAAGGTCGAGCCTTGGGCTTCACGGGCTTGCAAGCCGCTCAGATAACCCTCGGCGACCAGGCCGTCGGCCACCAGTTTGTCCGCGAGCAGGTGCAAGGCAGCAGATTTATCCACAGCCACCTGGCCCATGGAAATCTGCTCTACAGTGAGCTCAAGCATGCCGTTCTCCTAGTTAGTGCAATGTGGGCACTAGGTATTGTTTTGAATAAATCAGCGCAGGCGCGTTCAAAAATAGCTGACTGAGTGGTCAATTGGCAGTAGCCACTCAGCGGCGAACATCGTAAAAATACGCCTGCTGAAACGTTTAATCTAGAATTTATGGCAGATTATGCGCTAATTATGCAAGCTTGAAGGACCACTCGGCACTTGAGCTCAGACAATAGTCGTGTGCAGGAATCGGTTACGATTGGACAAAATGTCGGGGCAAGCTCTAAAAAACAAGGAAATCCCGGTTTGAAACTCAGTGATATTGCACGTCTGGCCGGTGTGTCCGTCACCACCGCCAGCTATGTCATCAACGGCAAAGCCGAGCAGCAACGCATCAGCAACGCCACCGTCGAGCGGGTGCGTGCCGTGGTCCAAGCCCATGGCTTTACGCCCAACCCTCAGGCCGCCGGGCTGCGCAGTCGGCACACGCGCACCTTGGGTTTTATCTTGCCCGACCTGGAAAACCCCAGCTACGCGCGCATTGCCAAACTGCTGGAACAAGGCGCGCGCGCGCGCGGCTACCAACTGCTGATCGCCAGCTCCGATGATGAAGCCGACAGCGAACGCCAGCTGCTGCAACTGTTCCGCGCGCGGCGCTGCGATGCGCTGTTCGTCGCCAGTTGCTTGCCGGCCAGCGATGACAGCTACCGCGAGCTGCAAGCCAAGGGCCTGCCGATTATCGCCATCGACCGGGTGATGGAACCCGGGCACTTCTGCTCAGTGGTCAGCGACGACCGCCAGGCCTGCCAGCAACTCACCAGCAGCCTGTTGCAGCCGTTGCCCAAGCAGATCGCGCTGATCGGTGCGCACCCGGAACTGAGCATCAGCCAGGAACGCGCCGCGGGTTTCCGTGAAGCCTTGCGCGACTTCGAGGGCGAGGTGCTGATCGAACAAGGTGAGGCTTTCAGCCGTGATTGTGGCCGCCAGTTGATGGAAGAACTCCTGCAACGCCTGGGGCATTTGCCTGACGCGCTGGTGACTACGTCCTACGTGCTGCTGCAAGGTGTGTTCGATGCGCTGCATGACTTCCCGCTCAAATCCCGGCCGTTGCGCCTGGGCACGTTCGGCGACACCCAACTGCTCGACTTCCTGCCCTTGCCGGTCAACGCCATGGCCCAGCAACATCAACTGATCGCCGACACCGCCCTGCGCCTGGCCCTGGCGGCCATCGAAGAAGAACAGTACGAGCCCGGCGTGCATGCCATCGGCCGGACCTTCAAGCAGCGCATACACGAGGCTTGAGCGTGGAGCTGATCGACACCCACACGCACCTGGACTTCCCGGATTTCGACACCGATCGCCGGGAAGTCCTCGCTCACAGCCGCCAACTCGGCGTGCAACGCATGGTGGTGCTGGGTGTGTATCAGCAGAACTGGCAACGGCTGTGGGACCTGGTCCAGGACGATGAAGGTTTATTCGCCGCCTTCGGCCTGCACCCGGTGTATCTGGATGAGCATCGCCCCACCGACCTGATCGAGTTGGGTGATTGGCTGACCCGCCTGCACGGCCATCGGCAACTGTGCGCCGTCGGTGAGATCGGCCTGGATTACTTCCTCCAACAGCTGGACCGCGAACGCCAGCAAAGCCTGTTTGAAGCGCAGCTGAAACTGGCCGTGGACTTCCAGCTCCCGGCCCTGCTGCACGTGCGCCGCAGCCACGCGGCGGTGATTGCCACCCTCAAACGCATCCGCCTGCCACGGGGCGGCATCATTCATGCGTTTGCCGGCAGCGTTGAAGAGGCCCGCGAGTACATCAAACTCGGTTTCAAACTGGGCCTGGGCGGCGCGGCCACCTGGCCCCAGGCGCTGCGCATGCACAAGGTGCTGACCCAGTTGCCGCTTGAGGCGCTGGTGCTGGAAACCGATGCGCCAGACATGGCACCCGCCATGTACCCCGGCCAGCGCAACAGCCCGCAACACTTGCCGGACATCTGCAACGCTTTGGCCGAACGCATGGGCATCAGCCCTTCAGTGCTGGCCGAAACGAGCACACGCAACGCGTACGAGCTCTTCAACTGGTAGCCCATTGACCGCCTGCAGTTCCAGGGTGAGCCGCTGCCGGTGGCGCACATAGCGCAACATCAGAAAGTGGATCAGCACCACCAGCAATGAAACGTTGAGCTGCCCGACCATGCTGATCAGGCCCAGCCACTCGGCCACCATCGCCACGATCAGCACCACGCTGGTCAATACCATCAAGCTTGGGTGCACCATGGCCCAGTGATCCAAGGATTTGAACTGGCGCAGTTGCCTGGGGCAGTTCACTTCCAGAACCCACTGACAATACGGGCAATCAAACGGCTCACGGATGGCAATGGCGTTCAATTGCCAGGGCTTGAGTTCGAAGGTGATGTCGCAATGGGCGCAGTGCCCTTTGATGCCGATAACCGCCGTCATCGCGTTGCCTCCCGAGACCCCTGAGTGGGTAAAACAAATTCTCACCCAATCACAGTCTCAAAACAGACACAGCGAAAAATCGGGACAGGCACCACAAACGATCGAGTCTATTCCTACGTACAGGTCTTACACGCGAAATGCCCCGATCAAGTGCTTCAGCTCAATGACCTGCAATGACAGCTGCCGGCTGGCGGCCTCGGTCTTCTGCGCGCCCTGGGCCGCATGTTCGCCGGCTCGATTGATTTCGACGATGTTCTGATCGATATCGTGCGCGACGGCGGTTTGCTGCTCGACGGCGGCGGCGATCTGCTGGTTCTGGTCGACGATCATGCCCACGGCGCCAAGGATATTTTCCAGGGCCTGCTGGACCTTTTCCGACTGAGCCACGGTGCCGTTCGCCATGGTATGGCTGGTGCCCATGGCCTTCACCGCCGCGCCAACACCGCTGTGCAAACGGCTGATCATCTGTTCGATTTCTTCAGTGGAATGCTGGGTACGTCTTGCCAGGGTGCGCACTTCATCGGCCACCACCGCAAAACCACGCCCCTGCTCACCGGCACGCGCCGCCTCGATCGCCGCATTGAGCGCCAGCAGGTTGGTTTGTTCGGCGATGCTTTTGATCACCTCCAATACGCTGCTGATGGACTGGCTGTCGATGGCCAACTGGTTGATCACCCGCACCGATTCATCAATCTCCGAGGCCAGGCGTGCAATGCTGCCTTGCTGGGATTGCACCAGGCCACGGCCGGTGACGGTTTCGTCGTTGACGCTTTGGGCGCTGTTGACCGCCGTCGCCGCGCTGCGTGCCACTTCCTGGGCGGTGGAAGACATCTGGTTCATCGCCGTCGCCACCTGTTCAATCTGGCTGCGCTGGCCGGACACCGCCTGATTGCTTTGCGAAGACACGGCCTGCACCTGGCCGGCTTGCAGCTCGACCTGGCTGACGGTGTGCCCCACGCGTTCGATCAAGTCATGGATCTTGGCCACAGTGCCGTTGAACACTTGGCCCAGGTCGCCCAGTTCATCGCGACTGCGGGCCTCAAACGTGACGGTCATGTCGCCGGCCGCCACTTTGTCCATCATCGCGCCCAGGCGGCGCAAGGTGGTGCGCGTGGAGGCATAGAAGCCTGCATACAAATAGAAGATCAGCAGGAACACCGCCACCAGGGCGCACACCAGCACCACCATGTGCAGACGGTTTTGCGCCAGGCGCTGCTGCAGTTGCTGCTCAAGGAACGTCAGGGTGGCGTCATTGAGCTGGTAGGTCTGGGCCATCAGTCGGCTGACATCGTCGTAGAAACCTTGCCATGGCGCGTCGAGGGTTTGCGCCATGACAACCTGCTCTTCGAACAACTCGCTGCCTTGCTTGAGGCTGGCACTGCTGGCCTGGGCCTGGCTGTCGAGCGCCGTGTGCGCGGCGGTACTGGCGCCCAAGGCATCCTGCAGCTTCAAGGCGTATTCAGCCTGGAGTTTTTCCAACTGTTGCAACAGTTCGTCAAAGCGCGTGCTGGAGGATGAATTGAGAAAGCCCTGGCCCAGGGAGTACGCGCCCATGGCCCGCCCCTCGCCGAGGGTTTGGGTGACTTGCGCGGTAACGCTGGTGAGCAGCTCACTGAGCTGGCGTAAATCAGTCTGAGGGTCACGGCTCAAGCCGGACTGGCTGGCAATGATCTGGCTGAGCATCTGCGCCTTGTTGAGTAATTTGCCGATCAGCGCGCTTTTGCTCAGCAGCGAGGTTTCCTGTTGCTGGGCCTTGAAGGCGGCGATCAACTCGTCGCGCTTGCCCTCGAAGGCGCTGGCTTGCTCGGGGTCGGCGGTCATGGCGTTGAGGCTTTGCAGGCGGCTCAGCACGCCCTGCTCCAGGGCACTGATCTTGCCTTCAAGATCGCCGGCCTTGCCTGATTGCCCCAGCACCGCGTTGATCTGCACCTGATTGTTCAGAGTCTCCAGGTCACGCCGCAACGCCAGGCTGCTGCCGAGCAAATCGAGGCTTTGCAGTTCGATACGGGTGCCCTGGAATTGCGACCAGGAGTCACGCACCAGAAAATAGTTGGTCGCCAGCATCGGCAGCAGGAACAGCACGCTGATCAGGCTGAACTTCATGCCGAAGCTCAGGCGGTTCATCAGGGCGACAGCGGGATAGAGCAAGCGCTTCACGGTTGAGCTCCCTTTCTTATTTTTATTGAGGCGCAGGGCGGCGGCAGATAGCCACTATTTGGCGCTCTGACTGTATAGCTCAATTTGAAAGGGAGTTTTGTAACGTAAGGTTAACGGCTTGGAAATTCACCAAAGACTTGTGTGGGAGCCGGGCTTGCCCGCGATACAGGCACCGCGGCTTTTCAGTTATGCCGAGGTGATGCTATCGCAGGCAAGCCAGCGCCCACATTTGACCGAGTAGAGTCTGAACGATGCGGTCTGCTGTTGCTGTTGCTCTTACATCCTTTTCGATGACGAAGTCAGCGGTCTTTTGATCTGCGCTTTTGATCTTGACCTGAAATCGCCCCGTCAAACACGATGGCCGGAATCTGACAGGGATTTGGGGGGTAAACCGGCAGGGATGCCGGTTTAGCCGCGCTGGACCAAGGATGGCCCATCGCGGCGGCCCCCCAAATCACTGGCGGATTGCGGGTATGCCGAGCCACAGCGAGGCACCGAGTGTTGGGGCGAGGACTTTTTGCTTACTTTTTGGTCCCTCAAAAAGTGAGCCGCTGTAAGAGCGGAACCATAGGCCGCCGTTACCGCAGCAATGGATATGTACACCCACAAGCCGCCATCGCAGGCAAGCCAGCTCCCACATTTGACCGTACAAAGCTAAGGCAACACCGTCCAGATCGCGAACCCGGCATACCACAACACAGCGGCCCGCAGCAGCAGTTCCCACAGCCGATCCAAACTGTTGATGCCATCGGCGCCCACCACCGGCGGTGGAATTTCAGCCGCCACCAGGCCGACTTTTTCCATCAGTTGCGCGGCGCTGATGTCCCAGCTCAACAGCTCATGCAGCATCACCCGGCTAACCGCGACAAAATTACCCACCAGGGCAAAGCTGGCCGCCAGCAAACGCACCGGCAGCCAATCAAAGGCGTGACGCAATTGCCCGGCGCGCTCGGCGACCAGCGGGTTCTGGCTGTTCTCGCTGGCCAATGCCAACAAGCGATAAGCCAGGGCCGCGACCGGGCCGAGCAGGAAATACCAGAAAATCACCGCAAAAAAGCTTTGGTAGGCCTGCCACAGCAAATGGCCTTGAACCCGCTCCAGCAGTTGCTCGCCACTGTCGGCGGCCACTTTCAGGTCGCGCTCGGCTACGTGCTCGGCAGCTTGCAGGTCACCGCGCCGCCAGGCGTCGCGAAACGGCCCAAGCTCGCCCAGCAGATCGCCGCGCCCCAGGCTGTAGATCACCACCAGCAAATGCACCGGCAACGCCAACAGACCATAAGCCACGGGCTCCAGCACCAACAGCAACAACCCCAGCAAGGCCACCGGCAACAACACCAGCAGGACCAGGATCAGCCAAGGCTGCTTGCCCATGCGCGGGCTCGTTTCCAGCTTGGCCAGTTCGCGCAGCCATCCGCCATCACGTTGCAACCGCCGACGCAGGGCCGAGAACTTCTCGATCCACACCGCCAGCACCAATACCAGGAAACTCATCGTGCGTGTCCTCCATCCTGCAGGGCGCTGCGAAAGCGCGTCCAGTCAAAAGCCGGGCCCGGATCGGTCTTGCGTCCCGGTGCGATATCACTGTGGCCACAAATACGCTGCGGGGTAATGCCTGGGTAGGCCGCCAACAGCTGCCGGGTCAGGTCGAGCAGCGACACATATTGCGCATCGGTAAACGGCAGTTCGTCCGTGCCTTCCAGTTCGATCCCGAGGGAGAAGTCATTGCACACTTCACGCCCCTCGAAGCTGGAAATACCAGCATGCCAGGCACGGTCCAGGCACGACACAAATTGTGTCACCGCGCCGTCACGTTCAATCAGAAAATGCGCAGACACACGTAGGTCGACAATGCCTTCAAAGTAGGGATGTTCCGTGACATCCAGGCGATTCTGGAAAAACTCATGCACCTTGCCAGTGGCAAACTGCCCCGGCGGCAGGCTGATGTTATGCACCACCAACAGTGAGATCTCGCCGGCGGGGCGCTCGTTGAAGTTGGGCGACGGGCAATGACGGATGCCCTTACACCAACCGCTGGTGGGGTCCAACTGCATACGGGCTCCTTGAATAAGTCGAGGTGTTACCAGTATGCCGCGTTCAGCCCTGCGGTTGCGATCACTTGCCGCGATTGAGTTGGCGCAGGGTGCCAATCACCGAAGCCAGCGCGCGGTCGAACAGCAGCCCCTCGTCAAGGTTGCGCAGCGCGCCCTGCTTGAGGGCCATGGCCAATTGGCCGGCACTTTTATCGAGGACTTTGAGCCCCGTGCGGCTGACAAAAATATAACGATTGGTCGGCGCCATGATGGCCTTCAGCTTGCAACGCAGCCGGCTGCCATCGTCTTGCTGGAACTCGAACCAGTTGCCAATGCGCAACTGCTGGACCTTGAACAACGCCGGGTCATCACTGGGCAGGCTCGGGGTGGGGTCAGGCACGTCGCTACTGAGCGAAAACGGCTCACGCACTTCGATCAGCGTGTCCAGGCGCTCGCCGTCGAACGACTGCAGGTGCATGGCCTGCAAACGTACAAAAAATTCGCGGGTGCTGAAGGGGTCGAACGCTGCACTGGTCAACCCATCACGCAAGGCTTTGAGCAGGCCGGGCAGTTGTTCAAGCAAGTGCCGGCCGGCCTCGGTGTCTTTTTGCAGGCTGACGCTCCAGATCAATTCGTCCAGGGTGCGCACGGCCGCCTGCCATTGCACTGACTGCTCGCCCTGCTTGAGGCTGGCCAGCAACAGCACCTGGCTCCAGGCCTGTTGAATAAATTGCACCACGGCCTGGGGCAATACTCGGCCCACCAGTCGTCGATTGAGCACCTCGGCCACCCGCTGGCGTGCAGCGTCTGTGCGCACCCGGCCTTCCTCGGCCTCACAGGTATGCTGTTCGAGCAATTCGCTGCGCTGGCGCTCGTCTGCGGTAAAGGCGCTGAACTGCGCCAGCACCTGAGGAAAAATCGCCACGTCTTCGACGAACTCATTCAACAGCCGCTGTACCACCTGCTCAGTGCGCAGGTACAGGTTGTCACGCTGATAGTCATCACGCGGGCTCCATGTCATGGCCGCACCGGCGATTTCATTGAGCAAGCGGCGCGCCGGGTGGCCGGCGCGGCTGAAAAAACTCTTGTCCAGCACCGCCACCTTCAACAGCGGAATCTGCAAACGTGCGATCAAGGCCTTGAACACGTCAGGCACGCAGTGGTCAGCGAGGATGAACTCGAACAACAGCGCGACCAGGTTGATCACATCCTCATCGGCGTCTTCCACCACACGGGATTTACCGCTCTTGACGCTCACGCGGGTCAACAACTGCTCAAGCTGGTTGCGCAGGTCGAAGTCGTCCTCGGCCTCGGGCTCCGGCACATATTGCTGCAGGTGGGAGAGTAGGCGCAGCAAATCGCGGGTGGCGATGGGCTGGGGTTCGGCGCTGGCTTCCAGGGTGGGCGCGACGCTGCCACGCACGGCAGCGAGCAACTTCTGCAACGCGGCGAAGGCTTGCTGGCCGTTTTCATCCATGGGCGGGTCGACAATCGGGAGGTTGCCTTCAGGCTGCTGTTCACGCGCCGCACACCCACCGGGGCGACGGGACGGCACGGCCTTGAGCTGCGGCAAGACGCCAGTGGCGACCAACAGTTGGTTGGCCTCCGCGTACAGTTGGTCGGCGTCACTGAGCACATACTTCTCGAACAGCTTGAGCATGATCAGCTTGACGCGAATCTCCACCCCCAGGCTGCGCCCCGCACGCAGGAAGAACTCGCACAGGAGTGCCGGGCCCAGCGGGTTATCGCGCTCATCCAGGGGGTTGCCGAGCAACGCGCCCAGACGCGCGGTCAATTGCCCCAGCGCCAGGCCATCGCGATGGCGCACCCGGCCGAGCATGGCCTCCAGCGCGACAGCTTTTTCCAGCTCATCACTGGACGTACCCGGCGCCGCCTCATAGGACACCACCGGCACCAGGTGAAACTCACCGCGCTCGGCCTGGCCCAGGTCGATAAATGCGGCGAACAATTGCTCCATGAACACGCGCTCGAAATTCTTGCGCTTGAGGCGCAGGTCACGCATGGCTTCAAAGAAAATATGGTGGTCAACATTGCTGCGGGCCTTGTCGGCCATTTCAAACAAGGTGTCGTCAGCGTTATCGAACAGTTCCTGCAAACCTTGCTGCAACTGCTGCGCAGCCTTGTCGCGAACCTGCAACAACACCACCGGCAGGCGCGCGAGCGGCGATGGCGTGGCCTGTGCCCGATTGATGGGCACCACCTTTCCGTCAATGTGCATCCTGGCCTCCTGAAACGGCGGTGTTGAGTTGGGGAAAATCGGCTACAGGCCCCATCGGGCGGTAAACACAGGTTATCTCCAGGACGTCAAAGCTATGACGCCAATCGCAAGGCGCGAGATTATCTTGCAAATGGGGGCTGTTGCGCCAGTGAACTCTGCCAATGCGCTGTAAATGAGTGGCGAGTATGGGTTCGGCGGCGCGCTGCCCCTATAATCGAGGCACTTTGTTTGTGGAGCCTGTTATGCCGAATCTCCGTCTTGCCGACCTCACCGCCGAAATCGAAGCCAACGTGCGCCGCGCACTGCTGGAAGATATCGGCAGTGGCGACATCACTGCGCAACTGATCCCGGCCGAACGGCTGGCCAAGGCCACCATCATTACCCGCGATGCGGCCGTTATTGCCGGCACTGCCTGGGTGGACGCGGTGTTCCGCCAGCTCGACCCACGGGTTGCAGTACATTGGCAGGTGGCCGACGGTGAGCGTGTGAGCCCCAATCAAGTGCTGTTCCACCTGGAAGGCCCGGCACGCTCGCTGCTGAGCGGCGAAAGGTGTGCGCTGAACTTTCTGCAGATGTTGTCAGGCGTCGCCACGCGCGCGCAGTACTTGGCGGACTTTGTCGCCAGCACTCAGGTCAAGTTGCTGGACACCCGCAAAACCCTGCCGGGCCTGCGCCTGGCGCAGAAGTACGCCGTAACTTGCGGCGGTTGCCACAACCATCGCATCGGGTTGTATGACGCGTTCCTGATCAAGGAAAACCACATCGCCGCCTGTGGTGGGATTGCCGAGGCGATTACCGCCGCCCACAAGATCGCGCCGGGCAAGCCGGTGGAAATCGAAGTGGAAAGCCTGGAGGAGCTGCGTGAGGCACTGGCGGCGGGCGCCGATATCATCATGCTCGACGAGTTGAGCCTGGATGACATGCGTGAGGCCGTGCGCCTGAATGCCGGCAAGGCCAGGCTGGAAGCCAGCGGCGGGATCAATGAAACCACCTTGCTGCCCATCGCGCAGACCGGGGTGGATTACATTTCCATCGGTGCGATGACCAAGGATGTGAAGGCGGTGGATTTGTCGATGCGCCTGAGCCTCTGAGCAAGCAACATCCGAGCAAAAGGAGCGAGGTTGCTCGCTCCTTCAATTTCGCGCTCAGATCGCGAGATTATTCATCCCGCAATACTCGTTCCAGTCAACGCCCAGTACCTCGGCGGCCTCCTTGTGCAAGGCCAGGCGCGCCGCTTCGAACTCTTGCGGCGTCGAGGTGTACTTGAGGGTCAGTTCCCATGGCTGCAGGCCCTGGGCCTCGGCCTCATCCTCGAACGCCCACTGGATCTGGTCCTTTTGATCATCGGCGCTCAGGTCCTTGATCTCGTCGAGCAGTTCCGGCGATTCCGCGACGTATTTTTTGAGGGCTGCTTCGTGCCGCTGTTCCTGAGTCATTTCTTGTGTGGTCATGTTGTTCTCTTAGATCATGGAATGGGGATGCATCTGGGTCATCAAGGTTGCGCAGATACAAAAGAGTGGGCACGAATGCCGCCTCGTCTGGCCTTCAGAACCATTCTGGGATCATCTGAAAACGTTGCCTTTGAAACAGTGTCGCCGTTGAAACAGTGTTGCCTTGTGCCCGAGACAGGAGTCGAACCTGCGACCTTCGCGTTACGAGTGCGCTGCTCTACCAACTGAGCTACACGGGCGGTGGGCTAAAGCTAGCACCGCATTGGGCAGGCGGCAACAAACTCGCTGACCGCCCGGCAGGCATTACGCCCCGTCGGCGCCGCAACCCTTGGCGGCATACTGCGCCTCGACCGTGGTGGCACAGGCCCAACCCTGGGTGACGCTGCGCGTCAAGGTGATGGTTTTGCCCAGTACCGGCGCCGGCGCGTCGAGGATTTCGCAGGTGATGGAACCGGCGCCCGTGGCCACATCGCCGGCTACGGTGATCGTGCAATTGGCGGTCGGGCTGGTGCCACCGACCAGCGCCAGGGTCGGCACAGTGCCCTGGTTAAGGGTGTCTTCAAAACCCGCCTTCAACGCCGCAATTTCAGCCAGCCCCGCCGTGAACTTGGCCTTGGCCTGGTGCTTGGTGTACATGGGCAGACCGATGGTGGCCAAAATGCCGATGATTGCCACGACGATCAACAACTCGATCAAGGTAAAACCTTTCTGACGCATCACATTCACTCTCCAGAATAAAAACCTTATCAAGGCGCGTCCTGCGCCCCGCAGTGTGCAGCGGCGCCAGTGTACTCATCCGTGAGCGCCCAATTGTGGGTAAGACGCACATTCTGACATTTTATCGTGCGCCAACGAGCGGTCCGAATCCGTCACCTGACTAAGCTATAAATCTACGACGACCTGTGTGCGGACCTTTGCCATGAATGACGCTTCAACGATGTACACCTGGGAAGGCACCAACCGCAAAGGCCGCCGGGTGGCCGGGCAAACCACCGGGCATAACCTGGCACTGGTCAAGGCACAATTGCGCCAGCAGGGGATTTGCCCAGGCCGCGTGCGCAAAAAGTCTTCGCACCTGGCACCTTTTGCAGCGCCGATAAAACCCGCCGATATCGCGCTGTTCACGCGCCAATTGGCGACCCTGTTAAAGGCCGGCATTGCGCTGCTGCAGGCGTTCGACATCATCTGCGAAGGCTTTGAAAACCGGCAGATGCGCGCGCTGATAAAAGCCTTGAAACAGGAGATTGCCGCCGGTAATAGCCTGGCGGCAGCGCTGCGCAAACAGCCGCGTCACTTTGATGATTTGTATTGCAACCTGGTTGCCGCAGGCGAACAGGCAGGCGCCCTGGAAACATTGCTCGAGCGGGTGGCGATTCACCTGGAGAAAAGCCAGCAGCTGAAAGCGCGAATCAAAAAAGCCATGACCTACCCTATCGCCGTGATCGTCGTCGCCTGCCTGGTCAGTGCAGTGTTGCTTATCCACGTGGTGCCGCAGTTCCAGAACCTCTTCGCCGGGGTAAATGGCCAACTGCCAGGCTTCACCTTGCTGGTAATTGCGCTGTCCAACTTCCTGCAGCACGCCTGGTGGATGCTTGCCTTGGGGCTGGGAATGGCAATAGCCGCGCTGCGCCATGCCTATCGGGCTTACCCGGGGTTTCGTGACGGGCTGGATGCCGCTTTGTTGAACGCGCCCCTGGCGGGCACACTGCTGAGGCGCTCAGCCATCGCCCGCTACGCCCGCACACTTTCAACCACCTTTGCCGCGGGCGTGCCATTGGTGCAGGCTCTGGACTCCGTGGCTGGCGCGACGGGCAATGGAGTGTTCACAAAGGCGATCGAACATATGCGACACGATGTATCCACAGGTGTGCCGTTGAACCAATCCATGGCCCACAGCGGGCTGTTCCCCGGCATGGCCATCCAGATGACGGCCATCGGTGAAGAGTCAGGCACCCTGGACCTCATGCTGGAAAAAGTCGCCAACCACTATGAAGCCGATGTGGAGAACCTGGTCGATAACCTCACCAGCCTGATGGAGCCGCTGATCATGGTGGTGCTGGGGGGTATTGTCGGCGCATTGGTCATTGCCATGTACCTGCCGGTGTTCCAGTTGGGGTCGGCGTTTTGAGCCTGCTGCCGAGTGAACAACCCTGGGTCTTTGTCGGGATGGCGTGGGTGCTCGGCCTGATCGTCGGCAGCTTTCTCAACGTGCTGGTGTGGCGCCTGCCGAAGATGCTCGCGCGCGAATGGCGCGCCCAGGCCCAGGAAATACTCGGTCTGCCAGCCGATCCTGTCGGCCCGGCCTACAACCTGATGCATCCCAACTCGTGCTGTCCGCATTGCAGCCAGCCGATTCGCCCCTGGGAAAATATCCCGGTACTCAGCTACCTGATGCTCAAAGGCCGCTGCGCCCGCTGCCGCGAATCGATCAGCGCCCGCTACCCCTTCACCGAACTGGCCTGTGCGCTGCTCTCGGCCACTGCCGCCTGGCATTTTGGCTTCGGCTGGCAAGCTGGCGCAGTGATACTGCTGAGTTGGGGGTTGCTGGCCATGAGCCTGATCGACGTCGATCATCAACTGCTGCCGGATGTGCTGGTGTTGCCACTGTTGTGGCTGGGGCTGATCCTCAACAGCGGCGGCTTGTTGGTGACGCTGCCCGATGCGCTGTGGGGCGCAGTCATAGGCTACATAAGCCTGTGGGCGGTGTTCTGGGTGTTCAAAGTGATCACCGGCAAGGACGGTATGGGTTATGGCGACTTCAAGCTACTGGCCCTGCTCGGTGCCTGGGGTGGCTGGCAGATCCTGCCGATGACGCTGCTGATAGCGTCGCTGCTGGGGGTGTTCGCCGGCCTGATCCTGATGCGTTTGCGCAAGTCCCAGGCATCGGTGCCGATGCCATTTGGCCCGTGCCTGGCAATTGCCGGCTGGATTGCATTGCTCTGGGGTGGTCAAATAACCGACTTCTATTTGCAGTCTGTCGGTTTCAGATGACCACTTGTGTCGCAACACCCTGGATTCTAGGCCTCACCGGCGGCATCGGCAGCGGTAAAAGCGCGGCCGCCCAGCACTTTATCGACCTGGGCATTGACCTGGTCGATGCCGACCATGCCGCGCGCTGGGTGGTCGAGCCCGGCCGGCCGGCACTCGCACGCATTGCCGAGCATTTTGGTGCGGGCGTGTTGCACCCGGACGGCCAGCTGGACCGCGCCGCCCTGCGCAAGCTGATCTTTGAAGTGCCCGAAGAACGTCGCTGGCTGGAAGCCCTGCTGCACCCGTTGATCGGCGAAGAAATTCGCAGCCATCTGGCGCGTGCGCAATCGCCTTACGCAATCCTGGTGTCGCCGCTGCTGATCGAGTCCGGCCAGTACAGCATGACCCAGCGCATTCTGGTGATCGACGTGCCGCAATCGCTGCAGATTCAGCGTACCCTGCAGCGCGACGGCATCAGCGAACAGCAGGTGCAGGCGATCCTCAAGGCTCAGTCCAGCCGTGAAGACCGTCTGAACCATGCCGATGACGTGCTGGTCAACGACAAGGACCTCGCCTGGCTGCACAGCGAGGTCGAGCGACTGCACCACTTTTACCTTACTTTGCGTGGAGGCCGATCATGAGCCAACCCTTGACCGTCGACTGCCCAACCTGCGGCGCACCCGTGGAATGGAAACCCGACAACCTCAACCGGCCGTTCTGCTCGGACCGCTGCAAGCTTATCGACCTTGGCGCCTGGGCCGCGGAAGAACACAAGATTCCGGTGAGCCCGGATGCCGAGGACGAGCTGTTCTCAGAAGACCTGCCGCCGCGCCATTAAGGCCGCATAAAGGCGTATTCCTGCTGGTCGTCGAGGTTCTCTGCAAGGTATTGCAGCTCGTCGGCCAGGTCTTCAAAGCTGCGCACACCCTTGCTCTGCTGCACCACCGCACTGAGCATGGCGCGCAGCGTGAGGCCTGGGTCAAAGCCGATTTCCTGTGCCGCGTCCTGGCTTCTGCGCAACTCTTGCCGCGCCCATTCGTACACACTCATAGTCCGTGCCCCACCCTGCTCAGTAAAATTTCGCAGAGCATGGGCCTGCGCGGGCGCCTGGGATTTGATCTGGATCAACGCCGCGAATCGTCGTCCTTCCACGGCGCCGACAGGTAGCGCGTGCGGTTGAAGGTCTCCAGCCACTCCGGGCAGAACACCACCAGGGCACTAATGACCATGCCGTTGATAAACGCCTCGGGGAAGATGATCAGCCACAGGTAACCGACGAAGTCCTCCAGCCACTCCGGCATGGCAAAACGGCCGTCAAACCACAGCAGTCCCAACGCCGCCAGCAGGCACAGCAGTGCTGACAGCGCCGCGGCGAAAAAGCCGGAACAGAAGATATACACAAAAGGGTTTCGCGGTTGCGCCCGCTCAACCAGCAGCGCGCAGGTCTCGGTGACCAGCACCGGCAAGCCGATCAGCAGCAGGCCATTGACCCCGACGGCTGCAAGATCTTGACGCCCGAGCAACACCAGCCCCATCTGCGCGGCTAACCCGCCGACGATAGCCAAAGGCCAATCCAGCAGCAGCGTCACGGCGGTCATGCCGATAAAGTGGTAAGACACGCCCGTGTCGAAATCCCGCCGTACCAGCCAGAGCATAAACAGCGCAAACACGGTGCCGAAGAGCAGATGCTGGCGCCGCCGGTCGGCAAACAACTCGACCCACGGCGCTCTCAGGGTCGCCCAAATAACCAACGGCGCATACAACAGCCAGCCGATGACGAGCGTTTCCGGCGCCAGCACTGCAGCGCTGATCACGAGCGTAATGCCTTTGCAAAAAACCTCACCACACACCTCGTCCATGGAGTTGCTGTTGAGTGGCCAGTCTACACCGGCGTTTCAAAGCAAGACTTCCTGTGGTCATCAATTGGACGCTAAGCTGCCAATATGGATGACTCAGATTATTTGCGCCTGCTCACCGTAGCGGCCGAACAAGCCAACGCGTTCTTGTCCAATGCCCGCAAATGGGAGCGTGAGCGTTGGGTCTGCCAGCGCCTGCTGCAGGGCCTCAACGTGCCCTACCGTGCCGAAGAGTTTCACCCCGCCGGCCAGGAGCCTCCGGACGTGTTGTTTCGCGATGCCAGTTTCGAAGTGTTTTTCGTGCTCGATGAAGGTCGGCGCCTGAACGACGAATGGCGTGATGAATTACTGCGCCGACGCAGTGCGTTTTCCCTGAGCCAACTGGTGCGACGCGAAGCCAAGCCACGGCGTATCCCCGCCCACGAGTTCCTGTTGCGCCTGGCGCCGACGTTGCGCAAAAAAGCGCATAACTACAAAGAACGCGGCATGGACCTGGGCGAGCTGGACCTGATTGCCTTCACCAGCCTCAAACGCGAAGTGCTGGACCTCAACAGCCATTTCCCACCGCCTACCGAATACCTGCGCCAGGGTTGGCGCTCGCTGTCATTGGTAGGCCCGACCTTTGCGCGCGTGCTGTTTGCCCACCCGGACGCACCCGACTTCTTGCGCAACAACCTGGGGCGCAGCATAGTATTCGACGTGGGCATCAGCCTGTGACGCGGGCACCGGCTACGCTTGTGGCGAGCCCGCCAACCTCCTGACTGTAACGTGGCGCCCTTTTGCAACGTCTACCTGACGAGGCCTTTATGACCAGCCGCCTGAACCCCGATGACCAACAGCATGTCGAAGAGTACCTGCAACTCTCCCAAAACCGAGTTGAGCGCAAGCCTTTCCGGCCGTGGCTGCTCCTGGGTGTGGTGCTGCTGGTGGTGATCGGGCTCGGCCTGCTGAGCCGCCTTTTGAGTTACCTGACGCTATGAGCTGCGTGGCGCTCGCGAGGGTAACTGCTCCGATTTCTTTTAGCCTTGCGAGATATCCCCATGACCCATCGTATTATTATCGTCGGCGGCGGCGCCGGCGGCCTGGAGTTGGCTACCCGCCTGGGTAAGACTCTGGGCAAGCGCGGCACCGCCAGCATCACGCTGGTGGACGCCAACCTCACCCATATCTGGAAACCGCTGCTGCACGAAGTGGCCGCCGGTTCGCTGAATTCTTCGGAAGACGAGCTCAATTATGTCGCCCAGGCCAAATGGAACCACTTCGAGTTCCAACTGGGGCGCATGAGCGGGCTTGACCGCGAACAGAAAAAAATCCAACTGGCCGCCACCCTCGATGAAGAAGGCCGCGAGCTGGTGCCCGCACGCGTACTGAGTTACGACAGCCTGGTGATCGCGGTCGGCAGCACCACCAACGATTTCGGCACCGAGGGCGCGGCGCAGCACTGCCTGTTCCTCGACACCCGCAAACAGGCCGAGCGCTTCCATCAACAGTTACTCAACCACTATCTGCGCGCCCACGCAGGCCAGACCGATGTGGAAGAGAACATCAGCGTCGCCATCGTCGGCGCTGGTGCGACCGGCGTCGAGTTGGCCGCCGAGCTGCATAACGCCGCCCATGAACTGGCCGCCTATGGCCTGGACCGCATCAAACCGGAAAACATGCACATCACCCTGATCGAAGCCGGCCCACGGGTACTGCCCGCGCTGCCGGAGCGAATCGGCGGGCCTGTGCACAAAACCCTGGAGAAGCTTGGGGTGACGGTACTCACCAACTCGGCGGTCAGCGAAGTGACGGCGGATGCCTTGATCACCAGCAGTGGCCAGGTCATTCCAGCGAGCCTGAAGGTGTGGGCTGCGGGTATCCGCGCACCGGCCTTCCTCAAGGACATTGACGGGCTGGAAACCAACCGCATCAATCAATTGCAGGTGTTGCCGACCCTGCAAACCACCCGCGACGAAAATATCTTCGCCTTTGGCGACTGCGCCGCCTGCCCACAACCGGGCACCGACCGCAATGTGCCGCCACGCGCCCAGGCCGCTCACCAGCAGGCTTCACTGTTGGCCAAGTCGCTGAAACTGCGGATCGAAGGCAAGGACCTGCCGAGCTACAAGTACACCGACTACGGTTCGCTGATTTCGCTGTCGCGTTTTTCGGCAGTGGGTAACTTGATGGGCAACCTGACGGGCAGCGTGATGCTCGAAGGCTGGCTGGCGCGGATGTTTTATGTGTCGCTGTACCGCATGCACCAGATGGCGTTGTACGGGTTCTTTCGCACGGCGATGCTGATGCTGGGCAGCAAGATTGGGCGTGGGACTGAGCCGCGCCTTAAATTGCATTAACAACACGGTCCTGAATGGGACCTTGTAAGTGTGGGAGCGGGCTTGCTCGCGAATGCGGTGGCTCAGTATTAGATGTACTGACTGGCACACCGCTTTCGCGAGCAAGCCCGCTCTTATCAAACAAAAAATAACTCATTGTTTTTGCTCTTAAAAATCAAGCCGCTTTAACCAGCTGCAACCCCAACTTTCGCGCCTTGCGCTCCAAGGCGCGCAGTTGCCGGTCCCGGCTACGCTCTTCAAATTCCTCTATTCCTTTCTCAACATAAGGCTGACCTTTGGTCAGCATCGCGTAGATCAGTCGTGCCAGTTGATGCGCTGTCGCCTTAATCGCGCAACAGGTGTCCATCCGGGTCAGGCGCGCTCGGTGGCTGGCACCGATAAAACTTTTGTCGTTACGTGCAATAGAGGCGGCTTGCTTCAGCGCTTGAGCAGCTCGATTAATCACTTTCACCGTCTTTCCAGGAAGGGGTTTTCCTCCCGAAATTCTCGTCGGCGGTGCGAGGCCTAACCACGAACAGAAGTGCTGCGAAGTCGGAAAACGTGATAAATCCGCCCCCAATTCACTGGCCAAAACCAAAGCCGTGTCGATTCCTATGGTTGGGATTGCGGTCAAATCCACGCCCATGACCTTGTTCAGTGCGCGATGCAAAATCAGTTGCTGCTCATTTGAGCGGTGTGGGTTGCGCAGTGTTTTACTGGGCGGGACAACATCCGCCTGAAGCACTGGAAGTCGTTCCAGTGCGTGAGCAATGGCTTGGTCGCACTCACCAATTTGCTTTTCCAGAAAATCATAAGCCGCCAATTCCTGGCTCAGCGCATGCAAATGCTCGGCTCGCCAATTACCCCGCAAGCTACGGGCGACGGTGGCCTGGTCGGCTTTGACACGCTTGTCTCTGAGCATGGCGAGCACTTCTGGATCTCGTTCGCCCTCAACGATTGCTCGCAAAATGCTCATACCCGTCACCCCGGCAATGTTGCTGATGACCTGAGCCAGCTGGATGTTCATTTGGACCAGCGCCTTTTGCATCCGATTAAGCGCTTTGGCTTGGTCACGAACTTTATTACTACGCTGACGGACCAGTGAACGCAGTGAGCACACTTCGTCCGAGGGCCGAAAAGCGCCTCTCAGCAGGCCGTGCGTCATGAGCTGAAGGATCCACTGGCAATCAAGTACATCGGACTTTCGGCCGGTTATCTGCCGCGTTGCCCGCGAATTAACCAGATAGACCTTAAAACCTCTTCTATCCAATATTTCAAAAAGCGGGATCCAATAAACCCCGGTTGCTTCCATCGCCACCATCTTGACGCCCATGGATTCAAACCAGTCGGCCATGGCGTGCAAATCGTCGGTGAAGGTTGAAAACCTTTTAACCGGGTCAGCGCATTTGGTCGGATCAACGGCGGCCAAATGTTCACCGCCTCCAACATCAACGGCAGCGCAGTCAGGGTGGATGACCTCAAAACGTTTTTGGTTCTTGCGCGTCATGACAATTCCTCGCAGGATTGAATGACGCGGGCGGGGTACACGGTGGCGAGCGGATTCACTCTCTTATACGTGGTCACAGCTTGCTGTGCCGACAATGACTCCACGCCGATACCGTGCAGGCCACTCTCCCACTCGGGTGCTGACACACCAGTGCTGGTTACGGCCTTTGCCCCGCCCGCGTTCTTCAACCTTACGATGAACCAGTTTGATGCGCGACAGCGCTACATCGAAGAGGTGGCGGGTCCTCCCACA
>NZ_CVTT01000021.1:0-249 GCF_900006605.1 Pseudomonas sp. 58 R 3
TCTTCTGCAACGGCCCGGCACCATCGACACGAGCCAAGGGTTGGTAGCCTTCATCTTCATAGACGTACAGGCTTGTCTGACTGTGCTTATGCTCCTGCAATAACCGTAAACCGTCCCAGGTAAACCGCGTTTCCCCCAGCGGATACCCATCAGTGCCGTGCTCGGTTTTTTCTATCCGACGGCCCAGCGGGTCATACACCATCCTGACCACGCTACCATCGTCATTACGCACTTCAACCAGCCGACTTT
>NZ_CVTT01000019.1:0-2284 GCF_900006605.1 Pseudomonas sp. 58 R 3
ACTTGGAAATATTGGAACGGGCTCTGCGTGATGAGGTAAGCCATCAAGCGCAGAGCTTAAGGTAAATTTGTGGGGATCCCTCAGGGTCTGACCCCTATTTTCGTTTGACGGAGGGAAATAGGGGGCCGATCCTAGAGGAAAAAGTGGACGGATTTGTTTTAAGGAAAAAGAGAGCGGATTTATTTAAATTTCGAGTTATTTTTTACTTAAATAAACTGTCCCGTTTTCGCCTTCAGATATAATTCTTGCGGCCCAGGGTCCGCTCTCTCGTCATACCCGAGAAAAGGAGTTGAGTAATGCATTCCATACCGTTAGAGCATGCGAAGCAAAATTTAGTTTTCTACGTGGCTCAGGATTTGGACCAGTCTATTAGATCTAATGTGCTACAGCTTGTTAATGAAGTCGCGGCGTCAAGAATATGGAGCGTCACTTCTCCAACCTTTATTGACAAGATTGACGAAAGCGGCGCGGAAGTAGTAGGTGGGGTGTTGGAGATTTATTCAGCTTTGCAGCCAAACATACTCCCTATCGATATAGACTTAAAAAACTTAGAGGACGTAGAGGCGCTGATAAGTGCCGTAAAAAAACTATCTGAAAAAGAAAATATTTCCTTTGAGTTTGAGTTAGATACTATTTTTGTTGGCGCTATTGATGATGGTGTTATTGACCGAGTCTTGCTGGATGGTTTGCTTGTGTCGTGGCGTAATCACATTAAAGGTAATCGTTGATTTGGTGCAAACGCCACTGGGTCCGTTATAGATGACTGGGGCAAAGGATAGTGTGCGGAAGTAGGGGGGTTAATGTGTTTTGCAAAGACATTTAATGGAATTAAGAAGAAAGCAGTGACCGTGAACAGTGGAGTTACTAGGTGGCTGACTAGGAGTTGATATGAAATATTATTTACTGCGTCAGGATCTTTCTGTCTCCGAAAAGTGGGTGCTCGGCGATGTGAGGCATGTGGATAATTGGAACTTTAGTAATCCACCCCTTAATTTCATGGAGCCTGGCAGATATACGCTCGATGTCAGGTTCGACGGCGTTGAAATTGATTATTCTCTAGCGGGCTACGCGAGTGTTCCTGTTCTGAGTGAGAGAGCTCGAAATTCACTCATAGGTTTGTCTGAAGTCGATCAACCTTATCAAAATGTGGTCTTCGAGCCCGTTGATATCGAAGGGAAACACGTTTCGCAAAATTATTTTCTAATGATCATAGAAACACAAATAGATTGTGTAGATGAAGAGTCTTCAAGGTTTACAAAGTTTTCAGTGAATGATCCTGTGCGCCCAGACATGGCTGGTCAATACCGCGCGTTTTATAATTTGGCCATAGATGAGTCAAAAGTAGGTGCTTATCATATTTTTAGGATTAAAAAATATTTGGGTGCGATTGTAGTGAGCGAAGATGTGAAACGTCGATTTGAGGCAGCAGGAGTGGTGGGGGCGGTATTTGAGTCGGTTAGTGGCGATAAGGTTACTGTTGCATAAAGAAAATCAGAAGAGCAAAAAATAGGCGTCAGACAAAAGGAAAAGAGGACGGATTTATTTAGTTTTCCGAGTGCTTTGTTAATTAAATAAATCTGTCCCTTTTCCGCCCTTTTCACGCCAAAGTTGCATAGGCAACAGGCCACTTTTACTGCCCAAGCGTGGCCCGCACCTATTCACTGCCTCACCGTTAACAGGGCAACTCGTCAGCCGCCCTGTCGTGGTCAGTTGACGCTGTTAAGCCTGCGAATAATGACATCCAGCAAATCACACCCATCCCGCAGCGGTATAGCCAGTAGTTGGGCGAAGTCTTGAAGCACCACAGCATCGCTGCTGAGCTGTTCGCGGAAGGCCAGGTTTTCCAATAGTTGGGTGACGGCGCGAATCCGGTACGCGGCGGCGTCGTGGAGCACGTCGAGGGGCGCGCTGGTGTCGATAAGCAGAGCGGGGACGGTGCAGTCGTGGCCCGTTAGGGGCATGTATTGGTTCATGGTGAAACCTCGGTCAGTAGAGTGAAGCTGTCACCTCTCGTCGCCAAACGAATGGGTGACAGCTGTACGCAGGTTGGCGAACCGGGACCGAGTTCCGGCAGACCCGAAGGTCTCCCGCGCACAGCTGCCATAAAGCAGCGATGCGGGTACGGAAGCCCCTGCAAGCAAGCAGAAAGCTTTCGCATACGGTCAACGGATCGCCAAATCCGATCGCCCTTGTTGGGCGACGGGCCGGACTATAAGCCCCCCACCCAAACCCACGCAAGGCACCAACGCCCTGACTCAACCCCTTTTCGCCTATCCCCAACCCC
>NZ_CVTT01000008.1:0-174459 GCF_900006605.1 Pseudomonas sp. 58 R 3
CGACCGCGTCGCCCAGCAACGCCGCCCCGGTGGCGCCGAATATCGCCTGGCCAACGGCCGCGCCGCGCTGTTCGCCGAGGCCGACAGCCTGATGAAGCAACCGTGGCTGGTGATCGCCGACCTCGGCAGCCGCCAGGGCCAGCGCGAAGAGCGCATCTACCTCGCGGCGGATTTTGACCCGGCGCTGTTCGACAGCGTGCTGGTCGAGCAAGTGCGCACGGTCGACCAGCTTGATTGGGATGAACGCGAAGGCGTGCTGCGCGCCGAACGCCAACGCAAAGTCGGTGAGCTGGTGCTCAGCCGCGAGCCGCTGACCGGCCTGGATGAGTCCGCACGCAGCCAGGCACTGGTCAACCTGGTGCGCCGCAAAGGCCTGGAGCTGCTGCCGTGGACGCCCGAACTGCGCCAGTGGCAGGCGCGCGTCATGCTGCTGCGCCAGCTGGACGCGGGTAAAACCAGCGAATGGCCGGATATCAGCGACAAAGCCTTGCTGGCCGATTTGGAGCATTGGCTGATGCCCTACCTGGGTAAAGTCTCGCGCCTCAGCCACTTTTCTAATTTGGATATTTCCAGCTTCCTGCACAACCTGCTGCCCTGGCCGCTGCCCCAACGCCTGGACGAGCTGGCGCCACAGCATGTGAAGGTGCCCTCGGGCTCATCGGTGCGTTTGGACTACAGCGAACAGCCGCCGATTCTGGCGGTGCGCCTGCAGGAATTGTTCGGGCTGGCGGACACGCCGCGCATTGCCGGTGGGCGCCAGGTGGTCAAGCTGCACCTGCTGTCCCCGGCACGTCGGCCGGTGCAGGTGACGCAGGACCTGGCGAACTTCTGGCGCAGTACGTATGCGGAGGTGAAGAAGGATTTGAAGGGAAGATACCCCAAGCATTACTGGCCGGATGACCCCTTGGTGGCCGAACCCACTGCCCGGATCAAACCCCGAAAGTAGGTGATGTGAAGATCCAATGTGGGAGCGGGCTTGCTCGCGAAAGCGGTGGTTCAGTTGATACATGTGCTGACTGACACACCGCCTTCGCGAGCAAGCCCGCTCCCACATGGGGTGTAGTGGTGCGGGTTATTGCGCAGCCGGCAGCAGGAACCGCGCGATCACAGGCAAGTGGTTAGAGATACGCAACGTATCCTCCTGGCGCACCTTGGCCTCCACCCGCTTGATCCTTGGGCTGTAGAACAAATAATCCAAGGTCCGATCCGGCCCCTCCACACTCGGGTCATTGGGGAAGTTCGTCAGCCACTTCGCCCGGTCAATCCCACTGGATTCACTGTTACTCGGGATCATCGGGTATTTATCCCACAGCAAATGCAGCTCGCTGTCCGGCGAATACTGCCCGCGCTTGCCCGCGTCCAGGCGCAGGAACTGCCCCAGCGGCAGCAGGTTGAAATCCCCGCCAATCAGCCAAGGCGTGCCACGGCCTTCGAACTTGTCCAGCAGTTTTAGCGTGGCTTTGGCCTGCTCCTGCACCGCCGAACGCCCAGGCTTATCGCCATCCAGGCGGGTGTTGAGCACGGCCAGTTGGCCGCCATCGCTCAATGGCAGGTAGGTCAGCAATAACGCCGGTTTAGGCTGGAACTGACGGCTGATGAAGTTGGCCGGGGACACCGGCAATTGCAGGCGCTCGGCGTGTTCGATCTGGTAGCGGCTCAGCGTGACGAGCTTGCGGCCGACGCTGCCGAAGATATGCAGGTTGGGCACGAAGTCGGCTTTCCAGTCGAACGCCTGGGCGCTGCACGGGTACAGGTCGACCAGGCGTTCCTGGAGCAACGCGACCTGGTCCTGATAGTGAGAGGACTTGGCGCCTTCATCGAGTTCCTGCAACAACAGGATGTCGGGTTGTTCGTCGCGAATAACCCGCGCCACTTCGTCCAGGCTGAAGGCCATGTCTTCCACCGTGGGGCGATCGTCCGGGCCTTTGCCGTCGGGGCTGTCGTACCAGAACACATAGTTCTTGCCGGCCAGGTATTGCACGTTCCAGGTCATGACCTTGAGCGCCTGCCCCGGCAGCAAGGTCGGCGCACGTGGCGCTACGCAGCTGACCGGCAGGGTCTGCTTGTCGACGGGGCGCCAGGTCAGGCTGTAGATCAGGGCCGCGAGCAGGCCCGCGATGATCAACAGGCTCAGCAGGGTGATGCGCAATAAACGGGTCATTGGCTCGGCTTATAGCGTTATCAGAGGTGGCACGGAGCATATCACCGTGCGTCGGCATCGCCACCGATCAGCATAAACAAACGGAAAAGTACCACGCTGGTAAACAGTTGCAGGAAGCTGTGGGCACTGTCGATCAGCAAACCCAGCAGCGGCGCGGGGTTGGGGTACACCGCCACGCTCGCGCCTTTGAGCAGCCACAACGGCGTCATTACGCACAGCAGGCACACCAGGATTCGCCAGAAATGCCCACGGGTCAGGCGCAAACTTTCCTTCATCGCCTCCAGCGCCGACATGCCGCGCAACACCAGCAGGTACTCGGCAAACGCCAGCACCACCATCAGCCACAGGCCCGGCAGGAAATACAGCGACAGCCCCAGCAAAATCAGCAAGGTGCTGACCGCCGTCAGCAGGGCGAAACGCGGCCACATGGCCACGGCCATGGCCCACACATCTTTAGTGCTGGGCGACTCACCACGGGTGCGCGCATCCAGAAACAGGATCAAGGCGCCGGTGTACAGCGGGTACACCAACAACCCGACGACCACGCTGTAACCGGGGAACGCATCCGGGCCCAGTGTGTGGTCGAGCACCTGTTGCAGCAGGGCTTCGAGGATCACCAACGGCAGGCACAGCTGGACGATGGCGCCCAGGTTGCGTTGGGTGAAACGGAGAGAGTCGCGCAATACGTCTAACGGATTCATCAGGTTCATCACAGCCCTAAAAGCAAGGCGAACACTTTAACCGATCATGACGAGAGGTAAGCAAACGTAAACCTTACGTAAAGACCATTGAAACGTCTGGTAACACCCCCATAACTACGCTGTAGCTCACCTGATCACAGGCGGGCCCATGATTTCTACCGGCAATCTAACGAGGTCGCCATGAACAGCGAAGAGCAAACCCTGATCGATGGACTGTTTTCACGGTTGCAACAAGCCGAAACGGACTCAGCCCCCCGCGACGCCCTGGCCGAAGCGCGGATCAAGGAGCACCTGACTCGCCAACCGGCCGCCGGGTACTACATGACCCAGTCGATCCTGGTGCAAGAGCACGCGATCAAAAGCCTCGACGCGCAGAACAAGCAACAGGCGCAGCAGATCCAGCAATTGCAGGACGAACTGCAACAGGCCCGCTCCCAGGCCGCGCAACCGGCGCCGAGCAGTGGTGGCTTCCTGTCGAGCATCTTTGGTGGCAGCAGTTCCCGCGACTCGCAACCGGCACAAAGTGCTCCGCCTTCTTCCGGCGGTGGCTGGCGTGAGCCGGCGCGGCCATCGTTCGGCCAGCCTGCACCGCAACAGAACTACGCTGCGCCACAGCAGAATTATCAACAGCCGCCGCAAGCCCCCGCCGCGCCTATCGGCAGTGGTTTCCTGGGTGGCGCGCTGAAAACCGCCGCCGGTGTGGCCGGTGGTGTGATGCTGGCCGAAGGCATCAGCAGCCTGTTCAGCCACAACTCGCAGCAGCCGCAGGTGGTGGAAGAAATCATCCGCGAAGAACCGGCACCGGCCAGCGACAATGGCAACTGGGGCAATGACGACCAGAAGTTTGCCGGCAATGACAGCTGGGGCAATGACAACTCATCCGACAGCTTCGCAGACAGCGACTACTCCGACGATTCCTCCTCCTTCGGTGACGACGACTCCTTCGTCTGACCCGCCTTCAACCGGGGCGCTTCGTCGCCCCGGGCTGATTTTTCGCTGAAACTTTCCCATGGCTGGCATACTGGCAACCTTTCCGGGCCGTGGCGCCTGGCTGTCATGAGGAAGTGCGGTGAAAAAAATTGCAGTGTTCGCCGATGTGCAAAACCTCTACTACACCGTGCGCCAGGCGTATGGCTGCCACTTCAACTATGCGGCGCTGTGGGCTGATATCGGTTCACGCGGGCAGATCGTCGAGGCGTACGCTTATGCCATCGACCGTGGCGACAGCAAGCAGCAGCAATTCCAGCAGATCCTGCGCAACCTGGGCTTTACGGTAAAACTCAAACCCTACATCCAGCGCGCCGACGGCTCGGCCAAGGGCGACTGGGACGTGGGCATCACCCTGGACATCATGGACGCCGCCGACCACGTCGACGAAGTGGTGCTGGCTTCCGGCGACGGTGATTTCGACATGCTGCTCGAACGCATCATCCAAAAGCACGGCGTTGAAGCCGTGGCCTACGGCGTGCCGGGGTTGACGGCCAACTCGCTGATACGCGCCGCCAGCCGCTACGTGCCCATCGAAGGCGCGCTGCTGCTCAAATAAGTGCTGTGGCTTAATCAATAGTTAGACGGAGTTGGAACAGGTTTGGAACGTATAGCGGTCATCGACTTTGAAACCACCGGCATCACCCCGAGCAGCCACTGCCGGGCCACGGAAATCGCGGTGGTTATCCTCGAGCGCGGCCAAATCGTGGACCGCTACCAGAGCCTGATGAATGCCGGCGTGCGCGTGCCGGGCTTTATCGAACAACTCACCGGCATCAGCAACGCCATGCTGCGCAGCGCGCCACCGGCTGAGCGGGTGATGAATGAAGTGAATGAATTCGTCGGCACCACGCCGCTGCTGGCGCATAACGCCGCATTCGACCAGAAGTTCTGGGACTTCGAACTGGGCCTGATCCGCCGCACCCGCCTGCAAAAATTCGCCTGCTCGCTGCTACTGGCCCGGCGCCTGATGCCGTCGGCGCCCAACCACAAGCTCGGCACGCTGAACGCGTTCGCCCAACTGCCCCACACCGGCAAGGCTCACCGGGCGATGGCGGATGCGGAGATGGCGGCCAACCTCACCGCGCACCTGGCCCAGCAACTGCGCGGCACCCATGGCTTGCGCGAACTGTCCCACGATTTGCTGTGTACCTTGCAGAAAGTGCCGGCGGCGAAGATCAACGAACACCTGAAAAAGCACCGCGGGTTCTAAGCCTTACGATGATCGTTCCCACGCTCCGCGTGGGAATGCCTCCTGTGACGCTCCGCGTCACGACTTCAAGCGCGGACGCAGAGCGTCCTGGGCTGCATTCCCACGCAGAGCGTGGGAACGATCGGCGGCTGGCTATCGAGGCTGCACACACTCCAACGCCCGATCCACCACACCTTTGGCCATCCCCACCAAATGCATCACCGCCCGCTGCTGGGTGCTGAGCGTCTCCCCCGACACATTCACCGTCTCGACCGCGCAATGCAGCAAGTCGGCCGCATGGGCGAGGGCGTCTTCGAAACTCAGGTTGTCATTGAGCACAAAATTGGGCGCGTCCGGGGCGGATGCTTTGAGGTAGTAGTCGATGGCTCGGCGGTTGAGGAGGGCGTCTTCGCTGAGGAAGTTGGGTGGATCGGGGGTAACTTTGACCATGGTTGAACTCCTTGCTGGAAGAAGTTGGCACCGTCCGCTTGCACGCGAAGAGGGTGGCAACTGTACGTAGGTGTGCAAGACCGGGGCAAGAAGTCAAACCCAGCAGACCCGAAGGTCTCCCACGTACAGCCGCCATAAGGGCGAACGCCAACATGGAAGCTGGCATTTGGCTATTTGGCTGTAGGTTGATTGATGGATCTCACTTGCCATCGGACTTGCACGCCCGGCCACCGAACATTCGATGACGGAGCGAGACTAACTACCTGATCCGACGGAAACAAGGCCGTGGAATTCTCTAGGAAACGTCCCGCAAATGAAAGGGATCGGTCCTGCTGGCCACCAAAACATCAGCTGTTTTTAGGGCCTTCTTCACTCTTTCTGAATGGTAAGTAGGGGAAGCCCTATTGCGTCGTCGGACCTTTCCGGTTTTTCCCTTCACCCGTCTATCGCTCCTTTTTGCGACTTAACATCTCGCCTGCTATTTACGTAAAGGGACTACGTCATGCAGGAAAGCGACCTCCACACAGCAATCATGCGAAGCCAGTCTGAACTCCAGCGCAATGGCGTCGATTTCGGCTCGACGTCCAGCATGACGTTTCATCTGGGAAACATGATGACAAGCTGCCCGGCAGTCATGGTTTTACCTAACTCGCCAGGATGGACTCATGGTGCCAGTTACACGTTGCTCCGGCCCATTCAGGCGGAATCAACGGCGTCTGACACCACTGTTGACGACCTCTGGAAATGCACGCAGCAACACTACGGCCTGACGGCGGCAACGGTTCTCACTGGCGCGGCAGGCATACCGATCAGCAAAATCGCCGTGGGGACTTGGGTCCACGTCGGCTCAAGCAAAACGACGAATTTGGCTAGCCTCATTGGAATGCGCTTTTTCCCTCGAACATTGATCCGGCAACCGACAGCGGCCAAGATGGCAAAAGCAACGTTCGGCACCGTTCGAGTATTTGGCATTATTGGGCGGGGCCTCCCCTTCGTTGCGGCGGGGTTGGCTATTTTTGACCTGATCAGTATTGGTAAGTGTGCCTACGAGGCGAGAAATGGAAGGTAACCTGACCCGAGCTGAGATCAGCGAAAAAGTGCTTCAGCTGTTCGTCGATATCATCGGCTTCATCGACCGAAGCCAGGTGACCGAGCAAACGGATTTCATCCATGACTTTAAGATCATTGATGACGACCTGACCTGCTTCGTTATGCAGATTAAGTGGCAGTTCAACCTGCAAGCGACTCAGGAAGACTGGGATCACATCACGACCATTAAGCAGATTATCGATTTGATTGTTCAGCGCTCAAGCCTTCGGTGAAGCAACTGACGCCATCGCTGGCTTGCCTGCGATGGCGGTGTATCAGCCACCACTTTTTGCTCGTTCCCACGCTCCGCGTGGGAATGCCTCCGGTGACGCTCCGCGTCACGACTTCAAGCGCGGACGCAGAGCGTCCTGGGCTGCATTCCCACGCAGAGCGTGGGAACGATCGGTGTCAGGTGGCTTTACCCTCCAACTGCCCCAACGGCACTCGCCGTTCTATCGCGCTGGACAAAATAATCGAAGTCTTGCTGAACCCGAATTTCGCCACGCGGTTAATCAAATTCTCCAGCTCCGGCATCGACCCCACCGCCGCTTGCATGATCACGCACGGGTCGCCCGTGACCCGATGGCATTCAGTCAGTTCGGGGATTTCAGCCAAGGCGTCGTAGACCTTCTGGCTGCCGTTGTTGGTCAAGCGCAGTTCGATCGTGCATTGGATGGGCAGGCCGATTTTGGACAGGTCCACCTTGGCCTGATACCCGGTGATCACGCCGCTGGCCTCCAGCTTGGCCACGCGCTCAGCCACGGCCGGCGCAGAAAGGTTTACCGTGCGGGCCAATTGCGCGTAGGACGCGCGGCCGTCTTCGAGCAGGGCGCTGAGGAGCATGCGGTCGTATTTGTCCATGATAAGGCTCCAGTCACGCGTGGCTTTCGAAAGCACGGTTTATAGCCCTCACAACCATGCTTTGAAAAGTGTATCGGCGCTTTAAACAGGTTTTGTAACTTATGTTTAGCGTGCTGCCTTTTTAGAATAAGCCTCCCACCTCCTGCCATAGAGCCGCCCAATGCCTGGCCCACGTCGCTTTCCGTTACCGCTGATCGCCGCTTTTTTTGCGCTGTATGTGATTTGGGGTTCTACCTACCTGGTGATTCGAATCGGCGTTGAATACTGGCCGCCGCTGATGCTCGGCGGGATTCGATTCCTGGTGGCGGGTTTGGTGATGTATGGCTTTTTGCGCTGGCGCGGGGCACCTGCGCCGACGTGGGTGCAGTGGAAGGCTGCGGCCAGGATCGGCATTTTGCTGCTCACCTTCGGCAATGGCGCGGTGTCGGTGGCTGAGCACACGGGGGTTACCTCGGGTGTTGCGGCATTGGCGGTGGCGACGGTGCCATTGTTCACGTTGCTGTGCGGCTATTTCTGGGGCGCACGTAATACCCGCCTGGAGTGGGCCGGGGTGGTGCTGGGGATTATCGGCATTGCCATGCTCAATATGGGCTCCAATTTGCAGTCGAGCCCGACCGGGGCGATGTTGCTGCTGTTTGCCGCCGCCTCCTGGGCCTTCGGCTCGGTGTGGAGCAGGCACTTGCCGTTACCTGCCGGCGCGATGGCCAGTGCGGCGGAAATGATCGTCGCCGGTGCCTTGCTGTTGGTGGGCAGTGCGCTCTGCGGCGAACGCCTGCAGGCTGTGCCGCCGATTGAAGGCTGGCTGGCCTTGGCGTACTTGGCCGTGTTCGGTTCGATCATCGCCTTCAATGCCTATATGTACCTGCTCAAGCACGTACGCCCGGCGGCGGCGACCAGCTATGCCTATGTAAACCCGGCCGTGGCGGTGTTGTTGGGGATTGTGTTCGTCGGTGAGACCATCGGCATGGAAGAAGCCTTGGCGATGCTGGTGATCATCAGCGCGGTGCTATTGATCAGCCTGCCACAGTGGCGTAAGCCAAAACCGGAAATAAGGTAAACTGCGGCGCATTGCGACCTTGCGCTGAATTTTTCCTACGGTAAACACATGACTTTCGCCACACTTGGCCTGATCGAACCCTTGCTGCGCGCCCTTGAGACGCTTGGCTACCAGACCCCGACGCCGGTGCAGGCGCAAGCCATTCCGGCGGTGCTGGCTGGTCGCGACCTGATGGCCGCGGCCCAGACCGGCACCGGCAAAACCGCAGGTTTCGCCCTGCCGCTCCTGCAATTGCTGACCATGGAAGGGCCGAAAGTCGCCGCCAACTCGGCGCGTGCGCTGATCCTTTGCCCGACTCGCGAGTTGGCCGAGCAGGTTCACGCCAGCGTCGCCGAGTACGCGCAGAACCTGCCGCTGACCACTTACGCGGTGTACGGCGGCGTGAGCATCAACCCGCAGATGATGAAGCTGCGCAAGGGCGTCGACATCCTGGTCGCCACGCCGGGCCGCCTGATCGACCTGTTCCGCCAGAACGCGCTGAAACTCAACCAGTTGCAAACCCTGGTACTGGACGAAGCCGACCGCATGCTCGACCTGGGCTTCTCCGAAGAGCTGGCGAACATCTACCGCATGCTGCCGAAAAAGCGCCAGACGCTGCTGTTCTCCGCGACCTTCTCCGATGAAATCCGCCAACTGGCCGGGCAGATGCTCAACGACCCGCTGAGCATTGAAGTGAGCCCGCGTAACGTCGCTGCCAGCACCGTGAAGCAGTGGGTGGTGCCGGTGGACAAGAAGCGCAAGCCGGAGCTGTTTGTGCACCTGATGCGCAAAGGCCGCTGGAAGCAGGTGCTGGTGTTTGCCAAGACCCGTAACGGCGTGGATGCGCTGGTGGACAAGTTGCAGGGCCTGGGCATCAATGCCGACGGCATTCATGGCGACAAACCCCAAGCCACCCGCCAGCGTGCACTGGACCGTTTCAAATCCAGCGACGTGCAGATTCTGGTAGCCACCGACGTGGCGGCCCGTGGCCTGGACATTGAAGACTTGCCGCTGGTGGTCAACTTTGACCTGCCGATCGTGGCTGAAGACTACATCCACCGTATCGGCCGTACCGGCCGGGCGGGCAACACCGGTGAGGCGATTTCGCTGGTGTGTGCCGATGAAGTGAACATGCTGTCGGCCATCGAAATGCTCACGCGTCAGACCCTGACCCGCCAGATGGAGCCGGACTTCGAACCCGAGCACCGCGTGCCGGACACCGATGCCAGCGGGCAGGTGGTGAAGAAGCCGAAAAAGCCGAAGAAGCCTAAAGCTTCGGGCGGCGGTGGCGGCAAGCGCAATTTGGGTAAGTGGGTGGACAGTGGCGACGTGGCGCCGGCTGAGCCGTCGATCAAGCCGGTGCGTAAGGTGCCGGTGTTCAACACTGGGCCGCGCAAGAAGAAGTAAGCCTGTCAGGGCCTCATCGCAGGCAAGCCAGCTCCCACATTTGACGGTGTTCACCGTTCAAAATGTGGGAGCTGGCTTGCCTGCGATAGCGGACTCAAACCTAGCGCTTAAGCCACTCCAATACACCACGCCCAGCCGCCCGCCCACTGGCAAAACACCCCGTCAGCAAATACCCGCCGGTCGGCGCTTCCCAATCCAGCATCTCCCCCGCACAGAACACGCCTGGCAATTGCTTGAGCATCAAGCGCTCATCCAACGCCTCAAACGGCACGCCGCCTGCGGTGCTGATCGCCTCATCCATCGGTCGAGTCTTCACCAGTGTCAGCGGCAGCGCCTTGATATCCACCGCCAATTGCGCCGGGTCATTGAAGTGCTCAGCTGGCGCCAGTTCACGCAACAGCGCCGCCTTCACGCCATCGAGCCCCAACTGACTGTGCAAATGCTTGCTCATCGACCGCGAGCCACGGGGCTTGGCCAAGGCGGCTTGCACCTTGTCCAGCGGCTTGCTCGGCAACAAATCAATATGCACAGTGGCTGAGCCGTCACGGTTGATCGCTTCGCGAATCGGCGCCGACAGCGCGTAGATCAAACTGCCCTCGATGCCCATGGCGGTGACCACGCATTCGCCCAGCCGAGGCTTGTCCTCCCCAAGGCCGATGGCGACGTTCTTCAGCGGCGCGCCCGCGAATTTGCTGACCATCAACTCGCTCCAGCCCGACACTTCGAAGCCGCAATTGCTCGGTTGCAGCGCGGCGTAGGGCACGCCTTTATCTTCCAGCAACTTGAGCCAGGCTCCGTCGGAGCCCAGGCGCGACCAGCTGCCGCCGCCCAAGGCCAGCACCACCGCATCGCTGTGGACAGTTTTATCGCCGTCCGGGCTGTGGATAAGTAAACTGCCGTCGTCGTTCCAGCCCAGCCAGCGATGCCGGGTGTGGATAACCACGCCCTGGTCGCGCAGGCGCTTGAGCCAGGCGCGCAGCAGTGGGGCGGCTTTCATGTCGGTGGGGAATACGCGGCCGGAGGTGCCGACAAAGGTCTCGATGCCCAGGCCATGAATCCACTCGCACAAAGCCTCTGCGCCAAACGCGCGCAACAATGGCGCCATGTGCGGCGCGCGTTCGGCGTAACGCGACAGAAACGCCGGGTACACCTCGGAGTGGGTGATGTTCATGCCACCCACGCCCGCCAGCAGGAACTTGCGCCCCACCGAAGGCATGCCGTCGTACACGTCCACCCGCACGCCCGCTTGGCTCAAGACTTCAGCGGCCATCAGCCCGGCAGGGCCGCCGCCGATAATAGTGACGTGTTGAGAAGGGGTCTGAGGCATGGGCAGGGCTACGGTCGCTTGAATAGGGCGAGCATTCTACCCGACGACGGCGTAGCTGCCTGATCAAAAAACGTACACTTTCCTACACGCCTTACGGCTGCTGGCTTTCAGGCCCTTACGCTCAAGTTATCCACAGGCCGTTCCACAGGCATTGTGGGTAACGCCCACAATTCAATGACAACCTGATGACGCCCACACCCGTTGTGCGCTGTGGTGCAGGATGCCGTGGCGGCGCGCCAGGGCCGGGCGGTCTTTGCTGTAGCCGCCGCCGATCACGCCCATCACTGGAATATCGCGGCCCAGGCAGTGGCGCATCACGCTTTCATCACGTGCGGCGACGCCTGCATCTGTGAGCTTGAGGTAACCGAGGGCGTCGTCTTTGTGCACATCCACACCCGCGTCGTACAGCACCAGGTCGGGCTGGTACAGCGGCAACAGGTAGTTGAGCGCGTCGTCGACCACCTTGAGGTAGTCGGCATCGCCCATGCCCATGGGCAGCGGGATGTCCCAGTCGCTCTGGGCCTTGCGCGCCGGGAAGTTCTTTTCGCAGTGCAGCGACACGGTGATGGCATCCGGCGTGTCGTGCAGGATGCGCGCGGTGCCGTCGCCCTGGTGGACGTCGCAATCGAAGATCAGCACGCGGTTGACCCGCCCGCTCGCCAGCAGGTAATGGCTGATCACCGCCAGGTCATTGAAGATGCAAAAGCCTGCCGGGTAGTCGTAATGGGCGTGGTGCGTGCCGCCCGCCAGGTGGCAGGCCAGGCCGTGTTCCAGCGCCTTTTGCGCTGCGAGTATCGAGCCGCCGACGGCCCGCACGGTGCGCCGGGCCAGGGCTTCGTTCCAGGGCAAACCGAGGCGGCGTTGGTCTTCGCGGGACAGCTCGCCGCTCATGTAGCGCTCGATATACCCAGGTTCATGGGCCAGGGCCAGAATTTCGGCGGGGCAGACCTCGGGTCGCAGCAGGTGGCTGTCCTGGGTCAGGCCGCTGTCCACCAAGTGGTCACGCAACAGGCGGAATTTGTCCATGGGGAACCGGTGGTCCGCCGGGAACTCAGGGCTGTAGTCATCGTGGTAGATCAATGGCAAAGGCATGGGATTTTCTGACGGGAACCTGCGACGGATCTTACCAGCGCTGTACACTCACGCACATGGCAAGGGAGGGGGACCCATGGAGCCGATACTGGAATTGGAAAGCGCACGGCTGGTGCTGCGCCAATGGCGCGACAGCGACCTGACGGAATTTGCCCACATGTGCGCCGACCCGCAGGTGATGCGTTATTTCCCGGCCAAGCTGAGCCACTTGGAAAGCGCGGCGTTGATCGGCCGGATTCGCGGGCATTTTGCCGAATATGGCTTTGGCTTTTGGGCCTTGCAGCGCAAGGACACCGGCGAATTTATCGGCCTCACCGGGCTGCAAAACGTCAACTTCGAGGCCGACTTTACCCCAGCGGTAGAAATTGGCTGGCGCCTGGCCCGCGAGCATTGGGGCCTGGGTTACGCCAGCGAGGCGGCGTGGACCGCGCTGCGCTGTGGTTTTGACCGGCTGCAGCTGGATGAAATCCTCGCCTTCACCACCGAATCCAATCTGCCATCACAAAAAGTCATGCAGGCCATCGGTATGCATTACGATCCGCAGGCAGATTTTGAACACCCCAAGGTCGCAGCCGATGACCCGCTGCGCCATCATGTGTTGTACCGCATCACCCGCGCCCAATGGTTGGACACGCTGCACGGATAAGCAGCCCGGAATGCTCTATTGATTGTAGGAGTTGCTCTATGAGCCAAGTATTGGAAGATCTGGTGGACTTGCTGACCCTGGAGCCGATCGAGGAAAACCTCTTTCGCGGCCGCAGCCAGGACCTGGGTTTTCGCCAACTGTTCGGCGGCCAGGTGCTGGGCCAGTCGCTGTCGGCTGCCAGCCAGACCGTAGAAGAAGCGCGCCACGTGCATTCCCTGCATGGCTATTTCCTGCGCCCTGGCGATGCAGCGCTGCCCGTGGTGTATTCGGTGGACCGCGTGCGCGATGGTGGCAGTTTCAGCACGCGCCGCGTCACGGCGATCCAGAAGGGCAACCCGATTTTCACCTGCACCACCTCGTTCCAGTATGACGAAGAAGGCTTTGAGCACCAGACCACCATGCCCGTGGTGGTCGGCCCGGAAAACCTGCCGTCGGAGCTGGAACTGACCAAGCAACGCGCACACCTGATCCCCGAGCACATGCGCGACAAGCTGCTGTGCCCCAAGCCGATCGAAGTGCGCCCGGTGACCGAAAAAGACCCGTTCAACCCGCAGCCGTCCGACCCAGTCAAGTACGTGTGGTTTCGTGCTGACGGCGCGCTGGCCGATTCACCGGCGCTGCACAAATACCTGCTGGCTTACGCTTCGGACTTCGGCCTGCTGACCACTTCGCTGCTGCCCCACGGCAAAACGGTTTGGCAGAAAGACATGCAGGTCGCCAGCCTTGACCATGCGCTGTGGTTCCACGCCGACCTGCGCGCCGATGACTGGCTGCTCTACGCCATGGACAGCCCGTGGGCCGGCAATTCCCGAGGTTTCTCCCGTGGCAGCGTGTACAACCGCGCCGGGCAACTGGTGGCTTCGGTGACCCAGGAAGGGCTGATTCGCCATCGCAAGGATTGGGCATGAGCCTGTCGGACGTTAAATATTGGGTGTTTGATATGGACGGCACCCTCACGGTGGCCGTGCATGATTTTGCGGCGATTCGCGCGGCCCTCGATATTCCACCTGAAGCCGACATTCTCACGCACCTGGCGGCATTACCTGCGCAGGTGGCGGCGGCCAAGCATGCCTGGTTGCTTGAGCACGAGCGGGAGCTGGCCGTGGGTTCGGTGGCTGCTGTCGGCGCGGTGGAGCTGGTGCGCGAGCTGGCCGGGCGGGGTTATCGCCTGGGCATCCTGACGCGCAATGCGCAAGAGTTGGCGCATATCACCCTGCAAGCTATAGGCCTGGCGGACTGCTTTGCCGTTGAGGATGTGCTGGGGCGTGAGAATGCGCCGCCAAAACCCGATCCGGGTGGGTTGCTGAAGTTCGCGACTGCCTGGAAAGTAGCGCCGAGTGAGATGGTGATGGTCGGCGATTACCGCTTTGACCTGGTTTGTGGCCGGGCGGCGGGGACGCGCACGGTGCTGGTGAACTTGCCGGAGAACCCGTGGCCGGAACTGGCGGATTGGCATGCTGAGGATTGCGCGGCGTTGCGCCGAATGCTCTAACCCAGGCACCTTGGTCGGGCTTAGGTGGGAGCTAGCTTGTGTGGGAGCCAGCTCCCACATTTTTGATCCGGTTTTGTCAGCTACTGACTAAACAACACCTTCTCACCCTCAGGCGACGTAAACATCTTATCGCCGTCGTGCCCAACCCCAGGCACTTCCACCAGCTTGTGCGTCAGTTGCGGATGACGCTGCTTGAGGTAGTCAAAATAATTGTGCCCACGAATCAGGCGATACGCGCCCTGGGTTTCGGCTTCGCAGCTTTTATCCAGCGCCGGGTGGTTGGGGTCGGTGTCTTGCTGGCCCAGCAGGTAGGTGATGTTGCGTGACACGTAAACCTGCTCCAACTGCTGCGCGCTCTGGCCCTTGGCGTAATCCGGCAGGTTTTGCATGCCGTACTTCCAGTCGTTAAAGCCTGGGCAACTGGCCACATCAAACTTCACCGGGCGTTGTGGGGTGAAGTAGGCGTAGGACGATGGGTTGGCCACCACGTAACGCAGGCTGATGCCTTCGGTTTGCAGCATCGGGTGGTCGTGGCCGGTGAGGGCGAAGCGCTGCACCACCTGGCCGCCGCCGGAATGGCCGGCTACCACGATTTCTTTCAAGGCCGGGAACAGCTTGCGGTTGCCCAGGTGCTTGATGATCTGGTCGAGGGCGCCGTAGGAGCTGATGTGGCCTGGGCCGGTCGACGGGTCGCCGGCCATCCAGTCGTTGTGGTTCCAGCGCAGCAGCTGATTGTCGAGGTGGTTGCGCTGGGTATCCAACTCATTCAGAAACTGCGGCGCGATCACCAGGGTATTGGCGGCAACACCTGCGTGCTGGGCGGCATCTTCGCCGCTTTGCAGGTAGGTCTGCGCATTGCGCAGGCGACCGTGCACGATGATCAACGCGCGGGTGACGTTGGGCAGCGGCCGGCTCCAGTCCTGGCTCAAACCCAGGCTCAAGGTGCCGGCATCCAGTTGGAAACGATCGGGGCTGACCACCTTGACGCCATGTTCTTTCTCTGCGGCCCAAGTGGTGGTGGAACACATCGCTAATGCGCTAAGCAGCAATCCCAATCGTTTATTCATTTAAAGACTCTTGGCTGTAAAGGTGTCGCATTGAGTGATCTGGCCCTCTGCGAAGCCGGTCTTGAACCAGCGAACCCGCTGTGCGGAGGTGCCGTGGGTAAACGAGTCCGGCACTACGCGCCCTTGACCCTGTTGCTGCAAACGGTCATCGCCGATGGCGTTGGCCGCATTCAGTGCCGCTTCAATATCGCCCGGCTCCAGCCAGTTCAGGCGTTTTTGCGCGCGGTTGGCCCACACGCCGGCGAAACAGTCGGCTTGCAGTTCCTGGCGTACCAGTAAACCGCCGTCACCTTCCATCTGCCGGCCTTGCTGGCGTGCGGCCTGGATCTTGGCCGAGATGCCCAGCAGCGTTTGCACGTGGTGCCCGACTTCGTGGGCGATCACATACGCCTGGGCGAACTCGCCCGAAGCCTTGAAGCGTTGCGACATCTCCCGGAAGAAATCCAGGTCCAGATACACTTGCTGGTCGGCCGGGCAATAGAACGGGCCGCTGGCCGAGGTGGCACCACCGCAGGCAGAATTGACCCGGCCACGGAACAGAATCAGTTTCGGGTTCTTGTAGACCAACCCGTTTTCCTTGAACACCTGGCCCCAGGTGTCTTCCGTGTCGCCCAGCACGGCGCGCACGAAATCGGCCTGCTGGTCGTTGGCCGGCGGCGCCTGGCGCGCCTGCGTACTCGCCGGGGGCGCTTGCTCCATCTGACCGCTTAGCTGGCCGAGGATCTGCATCGGGTCCTGGCCGGTCAGCCAGCCAATGCCGACGATCAGCACGATCGCCGTGAGGCTCAGGCCTTTGCCGCCACCAAAGCGCATACCGCCACCGCCGCCGCCACTGTCATCGCGGGCGTCCACCACGTTGTCGCTGCGTCGGCCTTTTTTCCATAGCATTGGTGCAGTCCTCTCGTTAAGCCTGTGCTCTTTATTTTAAGAGCAGTGTTGTTGGTGCAGGGGCATGGCGCCAGCCCGGCTGTCCGACAAGCAACGAGAGCTGCCTAGTATCGCTGCTGTCAGGCCGTGTCGGCAGGGGCGCCAGATGAAAGTTATGTCAGGTTTGCCGCCTCAGTCGCGGCAGTAGCCTTCGCCGGTATCGACGACCAGGCAGTCTTTTTTATCTGCCAGCCATTTAAGGCCCGTGGCTTCACCGTCGCCGGCGCTCAACTGTTGCGGGCCGTCCGGGCGGGTGAAACTGATGCCGTCTTCATTGGCTTCGCCTTTGAAGGTGCCGGAGTCGTCGGCATCAAGGCCGTATTTCATGGTAAGCAGGTAGTGGCCACGGCCGATGCTGTCGTCCTTGGCGATGGTCAGGTTCAGGCCTTCGACGCCGATCCATTTGCCGACCCATTTATCGGTCGGTGGGGTTGCCGGCACCAGCGTGGCTTGCACGGAGGCGGGGGCGGGCTTAGGGGCCTCCTTGGGTTCCTTGTTACACGCGGTGAGCAGGGCAAGGGCAGAAAGAACAAAGAGTGTTTTTTTCATAGCGACATGGCCTTGGTTAAAAAGGGTGCAACGCGACGGTGAACGTGCAGCGTTGGACTCGAAACCCGTGATTTAGTGCGCTGTTCGCACGGTGTTTGGTTATGCTCTTGGGGCAGACGCAAGCCCGGCTGCTAGATTACCGGGTTGAGTGCCAAAGCGTTCAGCCCACCATGCAAGAGAATTCAATGACTGTCAGCACACCGCTTTCCGGCGTCAACCATCCTTTCAAAGGCATCCTGCTGATTGTGCTGGCGACGTTTCTGTTCTCCAGCCACGACGCCCTGTCCAAATACCTGGCCGGGTTTTACCCGATTGTAATGGTGGTGTGGGCGCGTTACCTGGTGCACACCTTGCTGATGGCCGGGATTTTCCTGCCGCAATCCGGCTTGCGGGTGCTGCGCAGCAAGCGGCCGGGCATGCAGGTGGTGCGGGCGTTGTGCCTGTTGGGCACGAGTTTGTTTTTTACTGCGGCACTGCATTACATCCCGTTGGCGGAAGCCACGGCGGTGAACTTCCTGGCACCGATCCTGGTGACGGCGCTATCGGTGCCTTTGCTCGGCGAGCACGTCACGCGTGGCCAATGGCTGGCGGTGATTTGCGGGTTTGTCGGTGTGTTGATCATCATCCACCCCGGCGGTGAGTTGTTCACGCCTGCGGTGTTGCTGCCGCTGTGTTCGGCGATGTTCTTCTGTTTCTACCAATTACTCACGCGCATCCTCAGCCAATACGACACACCGACCACCAGTAACTTCTTCGCCGGGCTGTGCAATACCTTGGTGATGAGTGCGTTGGTGCCGTTCTTCTGGCAGGTCCCGACGCTGTGGCATGCCTGCTTGATGCTGGCGCTGGGCAGCTGCGGCATGACGGCGCACTTGATGTTGACCCAGGCGTTCCGCTTCGCGGCGCCGGCCTTGCTGGCACCGTTCGGCTATTGCCAGATCGTGTTTGCGGGGTTGTTGGGTTGGCTGGTGTTCAGCCATACCCCCGATGTGACCACGGTGGTCGGCATCGGGGTGATCTGCATGAGCGGGCTGGCCGCTGCCTGGCAGCAGCGGCGGCGGTGAGTTACACGTCGACTGTGGGAATCTTGCGCGGCGCCATGAAGTACATCCAGGTCAGCGCAATGAAATACATCGCCGGGATCAGGGTGAACAACAGGGTGTAGTTGTTGTTGGTCACGGTAAGGATGTGCCCGACGATCTGGGTCATAAACATGCCGCCGATGGCCGCGCACATGCCGCCGAAACCGAACACCGTGCTCATCATGTGCTTGGGCGTGTAGTCCATCACCAGGCTCCAGATGTTGGCGGTCCAGGCCTGGTGTGCGCCGATCGCCAGGGAGATGGCGAACACTGCAACCCACAATTGGCTGGAGCCGGCAGCCATGATCACGCCGACGATGCAGCAGGCAAACAGCAGCATCGACAACAGCCGCGCCTTGATCGCATTCATCCCGCGGCCGATCAGGAATGACGACAGAATCCCGCCACCCACGCTGCCGAAGTCGGCGGTGAGGTAAATGATGATCAGCGGAATGCCCATCTGCGTCACGTTGATGCCCAGGTTGTATTGCTGGTTCAAAAACGGCGGCAGCCAGTACAGGTAGAACCAGAACACCGGCGCGGTCATGGCGTAGGCAAGGGCGAAGGCCCAGGTGCCGCGCATGCGCAGGATGCGGCTGAACGGCACGCTCGGTTGCTCGGGTTCGGCTTCCTGTTGCACGTAGTCCAATTCGGATTGTTTGGCCGTCGGGTGGTCTTCCGGGTTGTAGTACTTCAACCCCCAGAACACCAGCCAGATCGCGCCGAGTGCCGACATGCACAGGAACGCCGCCTGCCAGCCCCACACGTGCAGAATCAACGGCAGCAGCATTGGGGTCATCATCGCGCCGACGTTGGTGCCGGCGTTGAAGATGCCGGTGGCCACTGCGCGCTCACCGGCCGGGAACCACAAGCGCGTGGTCTTGACGCAGGCCGGGTAGTTGGCGGCTTCCGTCAGCCCGAGAATAAAGCGGCAGACCATAAAGCCCACCGCCGAGGTGGCCAGGCCGTGGGCACCGGTGGCCAGGCTCCACAGCAGCACGGCGCAGAAGAACACGCGCTTGACGCCCACGCGGTCAATCAGCCGGCCTTGCAGCACAAAACCGATGGCATAACCGACCTGGAACCAGAAGTTGATGTTGGCGTAGTCCATCGCCGTCCAGCTCATCTCTTTGGCCAGGATCGGTTGCATCACGCCCAGGGCGGCGCGGTCGATGTAGTTCAGGGTGGTGGCGAAGAACACCAGGGCCAGCATGCCCCAGCGCGTTTTACCCACGGCCATGGCGCCACGGATCTTGTCGCCGATGCCGGCGTGCGGGTTGCCCGGGCGCGCGGCCAGAGCGGAGTTTTGCGAAGGCATGAGGTCGTACCCGTTTTTGAAATTTTTATGGTGTGTTCTGGGTCTTGGTGCAGGTTCGATGGTGCGCAGTGGTTAAAAAGTCGTCAATTCGCCAACAGGGCATAGTGTTCGGTAATCGCACAAAAAACTAACCGGTTCGTACATTTTAATTGCTGCGTGTAGGCTAGGGGCCAATAATTTGCTGCAAATAACAACTCCGGGAGTCGCCCCATGCAACGTTCCATTGCCACCGTTTCCTTGAGCGGCACCCTGCCGGAAAAGCTCGAAGCCATTGCCGCTGCCGGGTTCGACGGGGTGGAGATCTTCGAGAACGACCTGTTGTATTACGACGGCAGCCCGCGGGAAGTTAGGCAAATGTGCGCCGACCTGGGCATTGCCATCACCTTGTTCCAGCCGTTCCGCGACTTTGAAGGATGCCGCCGCGACCGCCTGGCGCGCAACCTGGAACGCGCCGAGCGCAAATTCGATTTGATGCAGGAGCTGGGCACCGACCTGGTGCTGGTGTGCAGCAATGCCTCGGCAGATTGCGTGGGCGATGAACGCATTTTGCTCGATGACCTCAGCTTGCTGGCCGAGCACGCCGGCCGCCGTGGTTTGCGCATTGGTTATGAAGCGCTGGCCTGGGGCAAGCATGTGAACACCTGGCAGCAGGTGTGGAACCTGGTGCGTCAGGTCGATCACCCTAGCCTGGGCGTGTTGCTCGACAGCTTCCATACCTTGTCGCTCAAGGGCGACCCTAGCGGCATTGCCGACATCCCCGGCGACAAAATCTTCTTTGTGCAAATGGCCGACGCGCCGGTACTGGCCATGGATGTGCTGGAGTGGAGCCGGCATTTCCGCTGTTTCCCGGGGCAGGGCGAATTTGACCTGGCAGGCTTTCTCGCGCCGATCATCAAAAGTGGCTACACCGGGCCGTTGTCCCTGGAGATTTTCAACGACGGTTTCCGCGCCGCACCCACCCGCGCGAATGCGGCGGATGGCTTGCGTTCGCTGCTGTACCTGGAAGAGAAAACCCGTGAACGCCTCAAGCAGGAGGCGCCGGCCCAGCCTGTCGAGATTCTGTTTGATACCCCGGCAGCCAGCGAATACAACGGCATCGAATTCCTCGAGTTTGCCGTGGACGAAAGCCTCGGCGCCAAGCTGACCCACTGGCTGGAACGCCTGGGGTTCGTCAAGGCTGGGCAGCACCGCTCCAAGAGTGTGAGCCTGCTGCGCCAGGGGGATATCAACCTGATCCTCAACTGTGAACCCTATTCGTTCGCCCACAACTTTTTCGAAGCCCACGGCCCGTCGTTGTGCGCTACGGCGATTCGGGTCAAGGACAGCGCCAAGGCGCTGGAGCGGGCCGTGGCCTACAAAGGCCAGCCGTATCGCGGGCTGGTCGGGCCTAACGAGCTGGAGCTGGCGGCGGTACGTGCGCCGGATGGCAGCCTGATTTATCTGGTGGACCCTGCCGAGGGTGCGCTGTACGACACCGACTTCAACTTGCAAGCGGCAACGGCGTCCAGCGGCGGTTTGCTGCGCATCGACCATATGGCCATGGCCTTGCCGGCCGACAGCCTCGACAGTTGGGTGCTGTTTTACAAGAGCCTGCTGGATTTCGAAGCCGATGATGAAGTGGTGCTGCCCGACCCTTATGGCCTGGTGAAAAGCCGAGCGTTGCGCAGCCGGTGCAGCTCGATCCGCTTGCCGTTGAATATTTCCGAGAACCGCAACACGGCAATTTCCCACGCGCTGTCGAGTTATCGTGGTTCGGGCGTGCACCACATTGCTTTTGACTGCGCAGATATTTTCGCCGAGGTCAGCCGCGCCAAAGCAGCCGGTGTGCCGTTACTGGATATCCCGCTCAACTACTACGACGACCTGGCCGCACGGTTTGATTTCGACGATGAGTTCCTCAGCGAACTGGCGTACTACAACGTGCTGTACGACCGTGATGCCCAGGGCGGTGAGTTGTTTCATGTGTACACCGAGGCGTTCGAAGGGCGGTTTTTCTTTGAGATCATCCAGCGCAAGAACGGCTACGCCGGGTATGGCGCGGCCAATGTGGCGGTGCGCCTGGCCGCGATGGCCAAATCGCGCAGCGGCGCGGCACGTCAGGCGCGTTTATAACGGCCGGGCAGGTGCTTCCTTCGGGAAGCGCCTCGGCCCATAATCGCCGTTTGCACAACACAAATGGCCGTGAGCGCACCATGACCCTGACCCCCGACCTCTCCGCTGTGTCAGACACACCGCGCAAGAGTCGCAAGAACAACCCGGAAAAGACCCGCGAAAACATCCTGCAGGAAGCCATCGTCGAGTTTGTTCAGCAGGGCCTGTCCGGCGCGCGCGTGGATGCGATCGCCGAGCGTATCCACACCTCCAAACGCATGATCTATTACTACTTCGGCAGCAAGGAGCAGTTGTACGTCGAGGTGCTGGAAAAACTCTACGGCGACATCCGCAACACCGAAACCCGCATGAACCTCACGGCCCTTGAACCGCGTGAAGCGATCCGCCGGCTGGTGGAGTTCACCTTCGATCACCACGACCAGAACGTGGATTTCGTGCGCATCGTCAGCATCGAAAATATCCACAACGCGGAATACGTGAAGCGCTCGGATTCGATCAAGGCGATGAACAGCAACATCCTCGAAGCGCTGGGCGCCACATTGCGGCGGGGCGCCGAGATGGGGGTGTTTCGCGAGGGGCTGGAGCCGCTGGATGTGCACCTGCTGATCAACTCATTCAGCTTTTACCGGGTGTCCAACCGCCATACGTTCAGTGAGATTTTTCAGATCGAGCTGTCGGATGAGGCGATTAAACAGCGGCATCGGGAGATGATTTGTGAGTCGGTGATGCGGTACCTGCAGGCTTGAACCCACCGACTCCCAATCTGGAATGCAATCAGTGTGGGAGCTGGCTTGCCTGCGATGACGGTGTGCCAGTCACATCAATAGTGACTGTTGAATCGCTATCGCAGGCAAGCCAGCTCCCACATTTTTTGATTTCGGTTTCGGCAGTCAGCCATTCATGCTCTGAAAGTGCGCCAGCATTCGCTGCGCATCCGGCGCCTCGCCACTGAACAGTTCAAACGCCTTCACCGCCTGAAACACCGCCATATTGCCGCCGTCCAGCGTGCGGCAACCCAAGGCGCGGGCGTCGCGCAGCAGTTCGGTTTCCAGCGGAAAATACACGATTTCCGCGACCCACAGTTCGGCTCGCAACAGCGCCGGCGGCACCGGCGTGCCGGGCAGCTTGGCCATGCCCATGGGCGTGGTGTTCACCAAGCCATCCGCCTCGGCCATCGCGTTCTCCAGTTGGATGCCAACCTGGGCGCGACCGGCACCAAAGCGCTGCGCAAGGTTATCCACCAGGTCGCGGGCGCGGGTCATGTCCACATCAAAAATACTCAAGTGCTGCACGCCTTGGGCCAGCAACGCATGGGCCACTGCTGCGCCCGCACCGCCGGCGCCCATCTGTACGACGCGCTCGCGCGCGACATCATGCAAGTTGCGCCGGAAACCTTCGGCAAACCCCAGGCAATCCGTGTTATGGCCAATGCGCTTGCCATCCTTGAACACCACGGTATTGACGGCGCCAATGCCTCGCGCCTCGTCAGACAATTCATCGAGCAGCGCCAGCACTGCCTGCTTGCACGGGTAGGTAATGTTCAAGCCGGTAAAGTGCATCAACTCGGCCGCGTCCAGCAGGTCGGGCAGGGCGTTGATGTTCAGTTGCAGGGCTTCCAGGTCGATCAACTGATACAGGTAGCGCAAGCCTTGGGCGTCGCCTTCCTGTTCATGCAGGGCGGGCGTGCGGGAGGCCTGGATGCCGGCGCCGATCAGGCCGGCGAGGATGCGCGGTTTCATCGGGCGGATCCTTTGAGGCTGTGGCTGAAGTGTTCCAGCGCCAGGTGATAACCATGGCTGCCAAAGCCTGCAAGCACCGCCTTGGCAATGGGCGACACAAACGAGTGGTGCCTGAACGCCTCGCGCGCATGCACATTGGATAAATGCACTTCAATCACCGGCACTTCACTGGCCACCAGTGCGTCGCGAATCGCTACGGAGGTGTGGGTCCAGGCCGCCGGGTTGATCACGATACCGGCGCAACGGGCGCGGGCACCGTGGATCCAGTCGAGCAGTTCACCTTCGTGGTTGGTCTGGCGAAATTCGATTTTCAACCCGAGGTTTTCCGCGCTGCGGCCGCACAGTGCGGCGATGTCGGCCAGGGTTTCATGCCCGTAGGTAGCAGGCTCGCGGGTGCCGAGCAGGTTGAGGTTGGGGCCGTTGAGCACCAGCACGATGGGCGGCATAAAGGGTATCTCCACACTTATTATTGGTTGTGTGGATAAAATGTACCGGATGGTTAATTTGGTCAATTGAAGGCGGCTGATGTGTTCGATTATCGAACGCTTATTCGCAGGCATACCCCGCAGCATCAAATTCACTATCGAGTGAAAAATCAACGCACAGCATGGGTATTGGCTGGCGCGGATTCAGTTGAAGTATTACGCGGGGTTGCTGAACGAGCAGGACTTGCGGGCGTTGGCAGGGTATTTCCAGCCGTGGGCATGAGTGGTTACAACCCCGTGTTCGCGGGGTTGTTCGTCGTTACTAATCTGTGAAACAGCTTCGCAAGGATGGAGCCGGTTGTCGGGTGCCACGGAAAAATTGTTACCTGACGGAAAATAACCTAACGGATGGGTTACGATGAAAGTAGGTGCTTACAAGGGATATGTGATTTCAGTGTTTTTGCGGGATGAACACTGCCCGCCCCACGTTCATGTGAGGGGCATGGCATGGGATGCGCGTTTTCGTTTCAGCTTTGTGGATGCAGACGTGGAGTTGTGGGATGTGGAGCCGGATCGCAGGCGGCCATCTACTGCGCTCCTGAAGGAAATACGCGAGGCGATCATGCAGCCGCATTACCTGGCGCGGGCACGCAGGATCTGGTGGGAGAAGCTGCAAACGGTTTGCCTGGAGAATCATTCCTGGGATTGGGATGCCGATGAGGTATTGCCGGGGTTGATCATTCAGCGCGGTGTTTATGTGATTGCACGTGCCCGGCACGATGTTGTGGGGCAGAAGACAATTTTGAATCTGGTCAGGGCACCAGGTTTTGTGGAGATTGATTTATGAAAAAAATCGTAAAAGCCAAAGTCGTGCCCTACAAGCCGCTCACTGAGGCCGATGTCGACAAGGCAATTGCCCGTGGGCGCAAGCTCAAACGTCTGTACGCCAATGCCAGCAACGTGCGCTATGAACACGGGTGCATTTCCATCGGCTTCAGCGACGGCAGCCGCGTCATGTTGCCGGTGGCCGGGCTGCCGGAGTTCGAAGGGTTTTCCCTGGAGGACTTTCAGCAACTGGAGGTCGGCTTTGGCGGCAAGGCGCTGTGCTGTGAGGCGCAGGATCTGGACGTGTCGATCACCGGCCTCATCGCCACCAGCCAGCCCTTGATGGACCTGGCAACAAGCATGGTAGCGTCGCGTAACGGTCGCAAGAGCAGCGCCGCCAAAACCGCTGCCGCCCGAGCCAATGGCAAGAAGGGCGGTCGGCCACGCAAGGAGCCGGTAGATAACGGTGATTCAACAGATGCATGAAAACCCGGTGTGGTCGCTGGCTTGCCAGCTCCCACAGTTTACCGGCGGGTCAATAACACCCCGGACTCCATATGGTGCGTCCACGGGAACTGGTCAAACATCGCACACTGGGTAATCCGGTGCGTGTCATGCAGTTGCGCAATGTTTGCCGCCAACGTCTCCGGGTTGCAGGAGATGTACAGGATGTTGTCAAAACGTCGGGTCAGTTCGCAGGTGTCCGGGTCCATGCCGGCGCGCGGTGGGTCGACGAAGACGCTACCGAATTCGTAGCTTTTCAGGTCGATGCCGTGCAGACGGCGGAACGGTCGAACTTCGTTGAGTGCCTCGGTGAGCTCTTCGGCAGACAGGCGCACCAGGGTGACGTTAGCCACTGCGTTTTCATCAAGGTTGCTTAAGGCCGCATTCACCGAGGTCTTGCTGATTTCGGTGGCCAGTACCTTACGCACACGGGTTGCCAGTGGCAGGGTGAAATTGCCGTTGCCGCAATACAACTCCAGCAAATCATCCGGGCGATCGCCCAAGGCTTCATAGGCCCAGTTGAGCATCTTCTGGTTCACGGTGCCGTTGGGCTGGGTGAACGCGCCCTCGGGTTGGCGGTAGCTGAAGGTGCGCCCGCCGACCTCGAGCTTTTCCACCACGTAGTCATGGCCGATCACATCGCGCTTGCCCTTGGAGCGGCCGATGACGCTGACATTCAAGTCCGCCGCCAGCTTGTTCGCAGCAGTGTGCCAATGCTCGTCCAGCGGGCGGTGATAGCACAGGGTAATCATCGCGTCGCCGGCCAGTGTGGTCAGGAACTCCACTTGGAACAGCTTGTGGCTCAAGGCTGCGCTGGCTTGCCAGGCGGCTTTGAGTTGCGGCATCAACTGGTTGATGCGTTGGCTTGCGATCGGGAATTGTTCGATCAGGATCGGCGTGCGTTTGTCGTCCTGGGAGAACATCGCGTAGTGGCGCTCACCGCCTTCGCGCCACAGGCGGAACTCCGCGCGCAGGCGGAAGTTCTGCAGCGGCGAATCGAAGACCTGCGGTTCAGGTGCGTCGAACGGTGCCAACAGGTCACGCAAGCGCGTGACCTTGTCTTGCAGTTGAGCGGTGTAGCTTGTGGCGTCAAAAGTCATGCGTTGAACCAGCCCAGCTTGATCACAAACAGAATCGACAGGATCACCAGTGCCGGGTTCAGCTCACGGTAGCGGCCCGAAAGCAGCTTGATGGCGGTCCAGGCGATGAAACCGAAGGCGATGCCGTTGGCGATGGAGTAAGTGAAAGGCATCGCCAGGGCGGTGACCACCACCGGCGCTGCAACAGTAATGTCGTCCCAGTCGATTTCGGCCAGGCCCTGGGTCATCAGCACGGCCACGAACAGCAGCGCCGGCGCGGTGGCAAATGCTGGAACACTGGCGGCCAGTGGCGAGAAGAACAACGCCAGCAAGAACAGGATGGCGACCACAATGGCGGTCAAACCGGTACGGCCACCGGCACTCACGCCCGCAGCCGACTCGATGTAGCTGGTGGTGGTCGACGTACCCAGCAGCGAACCGGCCATGGCGGCGGTACTGTCGGCGATCAGTGCACGGCCCATTTTCGGCATGTGGCCGTCCTTGCCCATCAGGCCGGCGCGTTTGGCCACACCGATCAGGGTGCCGGAGTTGTCGAACAGGTCAACGAACAGGAAGGCGAAGATCACGCTGACCAGGCCGATATCCAGCGCGCCTTTGATATCCAGTTGCAGGAAGGTCGGCGCCAGGGACGGTGGCATCGAGGTCACGCCGCCGAACGGAGTGAAGCCCATCACGATAGACACGATGGTCACCGCCAGGATGCCGATCAGTACTGCACCGCGCACCGCCAGGGCTTCCAGCGCAACAATCAGCGCGAAACCCAGGGTAGCGAGGATCGGCGCCGGTTGTTTCAGGTCGCCCAGGCCAACCATGGTGGCCGGGTTGCTGACCACGATACCGGCGTTGTGCAGGGCGATCAGCGCCAGGAACAGGCCGATACCGGCGGCAATCGCCGAACGCAGCGGCAGCGGGATGCTGTTGATGATCCACTCACGGATGCGGAAGATCGACAGCAGGAAGAACAACACCGCCGAAATGAATACCGCGCCCAATGCGACTTGCCAGGTATGGCCCATGTGCAGGACCACGGTGTAGGTGAAGAAGGCATTGAGGCCCATGCCCGGCGCCAGCGCGATCGGGTAGTTGGCGATCAGGCCCATCACGGTCGAACCGATGGCGGCGGCCAGACAGGTGGCGACGAACACCGCGCCCTTGTCCATGCCGGTCTCGCCGAGGATGCTCGGGTTCACGAACAGAATGTAGGCCATGGCCAGAAAGGTCGTGATACCCGCGAGAATCTCGGTGCGCACGTTGGTGTTGTGTGCTTTGAGTTGAAACAGCTTTTCCAGCATGCCGGCTCCCTGTGACGCTATTTTGCGTCGTTATTTGTTGACCTCTAAGTCAAAGCACAAACTGCGCCAAGCGCCTGTGGTTTCAGAGAGGATCGGAAAAAGCGGCGCATGATACCAGCAGCCGACGCGATGTGGCGGATAGGCTGCGTATTCTCGAATCTGGCCTTGAGGCATACTGCGCCGACGTTAAACACAGGGTCGTTATCAGCATGAAAAAAGCCAACGCCAGCAGTCTAGCTCTGTTCGCCTTAATCGGGCTGGGGCTCGTGGCACCGGCGTGGGGCGCGGCTGCACCGCCCTTGAGCGAGGTGCGGGTATTCAAGGTCGAATCGGCACGTTGCACGGAAACCATCCCCACGGGCGTGACGACCACCCAGATGTGCACCCATCGTGGGCAGACCAGGGTTTCGGTGATGGAAGTCGGCCTGGGCAAAAGCCCGATGGGGCGCTTCAATGGCGCCGAATTGAATGGGCAACGCACGCCGGTGTGTCAGGTGGGCAACATCAGCGAAGTCTGTAACGGCGCAGGCACTGTGATGGGCTACATCTATGTGTTTGACCTGAATGTCCAGGCCCAGGGCTGGTTCGAATACAGCAATATCTCGATCAATGGCGCGCAAAACACCTTGAAACTCGAGTTCAACATCCTCTGATCAATCCCCTTGAACGCTCACTACCTCGGGAAGTCGTAGCCCTAAGACGGCGACTTTCCTGAACGCCGCGGAAGTGCACCAACCCGTGAGGTGTTTATGAGCGCGAACCCTAATGGCACGACGACCAAACCGTTCGTCAGCCACCCGATACGCCTGACCCTGAATGGCCAAGACCGCCAGCTGCAGGTGTTGCCCTGGACCACCTTGCTGGACCTGCTGCGCGAACAGCTGGATCTGGTGGGTAGCAAAAAAGGCTGTGACCACGGCCAGTGCGGCGCCTGCACGGTGTTGCGCGATGGCAAACGTATCAACGCCTGCCTGACCCTGGCGGTGATGTGCGACGGTGCCGAATTGACCACCATTGAGGGCCTGGCCGATGGCGACCGGTTGCACCCGATGCAGCAGGCCTTTATCCAGCATGACGCGTTCCAGTGCGGCTACTGCACGCCTGGGCAGATTTGCTCCGCCGTCGGCCTGGCCAATGAAGGCCGCGCCCACAACACCGGGCAAATCCAGGAACTGATGAGCGGTAATCTGTGCCGCTGCGGGGCCTACAGCAATATTCGCGATGCCATTGAGGACGTTGTGCTGGGAGGTGACCAATGAACCCCTTCCAGTACAGCAAGCCGGCCGATGTGCAGGAGGCCGTGCACCTGAGCAGCGCGACGTCGCGGTTTATTGCCGGTGGCACCAACCTGCTGGACTTGATGAAAGAAAACATCAGCCGCCCCGAACACCTGATCGACATCACCGGTTTGGCGCTCAACGGCGTAGAGGAGACCGCCGACGGCGGGGTGATGATCGGCGCGTTGGTCAGCAATGCCGACCTGGCCTGGCACCCGCTGATCGAGGCGCGCTACCCATTGCTGTCCCAGGCCATCCTGGCGGGCGCCTCGCCGCAACTGCGCAATATGGCCAGCACCGGCGGTAACCTGTTGCAACGTACCCGTTGCTACTATTTTTATGATGCCAGCGTGCCGTGCAATAAGCGTGAGCCTGGCAGTGGTTGCCCGGCGCGCGCGGGGTTGAACCGCATCCATGCGATCCTCGGCGCCAGCGAACACTGCGTGGCCACCCATCCCTCGGACATGTGCGTCGCCCTGGCAGCGCTGCAGGCGCGGGTGCATGTCGAAGGGCGTGGCGGTGCACGGGTGATCGAGTTTGCTGATTTTCATCGGCTGCCTGGCGATACGCCCGAGCGCGACAACCTGCTGGCCGACGATGAGCTGATCACCGCCATCGAACTGCCGCCTGACCGTCTCGCCAACCATAGCCACTACCTGAAAATTCGTGACCGTGCCTCCTACGCCTTCGCGCTGGTCTCCGTTGCCGCCGCGCTGGAACTGGAAGGCGACACCATCGTCGATGCGCGCCTGGCCCTTGGCGGTGTGGCCCACAAACCCTGGCGCGATCGCGCCGTGGAAGCCGCGCTGATCGGGCAGGCGGTCAGCCGCGAAACCTTCAGCCAGGCCGCTGACGCCTTGCTGCAGGACGCCGAACCCTTGGAACACAACCGCTTTAAAATCAAGCTGGCACGCCGCGCAATTATCCGTGCCCTGAGCGACGCCGCTGTCGCAGGAGAACGCCCATGACCGCCGTCGGCAAACCCCTGGACCGTGTTGACGGTCTGCTCAAGGTCACCGGCCAGGCGCGTTATGCCGGTGAGTTTCCAGGCAACGACTTGCTGCATGGCAGTGTTGTCTCAAGCACGATTGCCAAGGGCCGGGTGATCCGGATCGACGCGTCCAAAGCCCTGGCGCTGCCGGGCGTGGTCAGCGTGCTTGATCATCTGAACCGCCCCAAACTCGCCAGCTACGATGAGGCTTTCGCCGACGCCGATGCGGCCGACGGCTCGCCGTTTCGCCCGCTGTATAACGACCGCGTGCTTTATAACGGGCAACCCCTGGCCCTGGTGATCGCCGACAACCTTGAACTGGCGCGGCACGCTGCCTCGCTCGTCGAGATCGAATACGCGAGCGAGGCATTTGCCACTGATCTTGCGGCCTTGCAGGAGCAGGCGCACCCCTCGCCGCAAACGCCGCCCAAGCCACGGGGCAACTTCCAGGCCGAATGGGCTGCCGCCGCCGTCAGCCTGGATATGCACTACAGCACGCCCATCGAGCACCACAACCCGATGGAACCCCACGCCAGCACCGTGCTGTATCAGCCGGACGGCACCCTGCATATCCACGACAAGACCCAGGGCCCGCAGAACTGCCAGGCCTACGTGCAAAAAGTCTTCGGCCTGGATAAAAGCCAGGTACGGATTTTTGCCGCATTCGTCGGCGGTGCCTTTGGCTCGGGCCTGCGCCCGCAGTATCAATTGCCGCTGGCGGTGATGGCAGCGCTGGCGCTCAAGCGTTCGGTGCGCGTCACCTTGACCCGTCAACAGATGTTCACGTTCGGCTACCGCCCGCGCACCCTGCAGCGTTTGCAACTGGGCGCTGCTGCCAATGGTCGCCTGTTGGCGTTGGGCCACACCGCGATTGGCCAGACCTCGCGCTTCGAAGATTTCAGCGAGCACGTGGTGGAGTGGAGCGGCATGCTCTACCACTGCGACAACGTGCAACTGACCTATAAACTGGTGCCCCTGGACGTGTCCACGCCGTTGGACATGCGCGCGCCGGGCGCCGCGCTGGGCGTGATTGGCCTGGAATGTGCGATGGATGAACTGGCCTGCGCCCTGGGGATGGACCCTGTGCAGCTGCGCCTTATCAACTACGCCGAGCGCAACCAGAACGAAGACAAACCCTGGTCGAGCAAAGCCCTGCGCGAGTGTTACCGCGAAGGCGCCGAGCGCTTCGGCTGGAGCCAGCGCAACCCCGAGCCGCGCAGCATGCGTGACGGCAACCAGTTGATCGGTTGGGGCATGGCCGGTGGTGTGTGGGAAGCCCTGCAGATGAAGGCCAGCGCCAAGGCGCAGTTGGATGCCCAAGGCCAATTGACCGTCAGCAGCGCCACCACCGATATCGGCACGGGCACCTACACGGTGATGACCCAGATTGCCGCGCAAACCAGCGGTGTGGCGATGGCCGATGTGCATTTTCTGCTGGGTGACTCGTCGTTACCCACGGCGCCGTTACAGGGCGGCTCGTTTACCGTCTCGTCCGTCGGCACAGCCGTACAGCAGGCCTGCGAAGCGCTGAACGCCAAGCTGCTGGCGATTGCCCGGCAGACTTACCCGGTGTTCAAAGACGCAGGAACTGTGCGCTTTGAAGACGGCCAATTGCACACAGGGGACGTGAGTGTGTCCCTGGCGCAACTGGTCAAGGACAGTGGCGAAGAGGTAGTAGCCGTCCAGGTTGACAGCCAGCCGGACAAAAAGCGTGAAGGCTATGCGACGGCGACCCATTCGGCGGTGTTTGTCGAGGTTCAGGTCGACGAAGACCTGGGCACGATCAAGGTGCGTCGGGTGGTGAGCGCCATTGCCGCCGGGCGAGTGGTCAACCCGAAAATGGCCCGCAGCCAGATCCTCGGCGGCGTGGTCTGGGGCATCGGCATGGCACTGCATGAAGAGACCCAGGTCGACCATCAACTGGGGCGCTACATGAACCACAGCCTGGCCGAGTACCACATCCCGGTAAATGCCGACATCGGCGACATTGAAGTGATTTTTGTCGACGAACACGACGAAATCGTCAACGCCCTGGGCTCCAAGGGCGTGGGTGAAATCGGCATTGTCGGGGTGGCGGCAGCAGTGGCAAATGCGATTTACCATGCCACCGGCAAGCGGGTGCGGGAATTTCCTATCACCCTGGATAAGGTGCTGTAACCCGGTCTTCAAGCCACAGAAGATCAAAATGTGGGAGCGGGCTTGCTCGCGAATGCGGCGTGTCAGATACACATTCAGTGACTGACACACTGCATTCGCGAGCAAGCCCGCTCCCACATTGACTGCATTTCAACATCAGGTTCACCGGTGGCTCAGGCCTTGGTTTCTTCCACCGGCACATGCATCCGATCGCGGTTGGCCAGGGTGGGAAACAGCTTGATCCACACCCCCGTCACCAACAACGTACCAATCCCGCCCATGACCACGGCGGGCACGGTGCCGAACCAGTGGGCGGTAATCCCCGATTCAAACTCGCCCAGTTGGTTGGATGCGCCGATAAACAGGCCGTTGACCGCACTGACCCGCCCGCGCATTTCATCCGGGGTCTCCAGCTGCACGAACGAAGCGCGGATCACCATGCTGATCATGTCCGCCGCGCCCAGCACCACCAATACCGCCAGGGAGAACCAGAACGACGTCGACAGGCCGAACGCAATGGTTGCCACGCCAAACACACCGACGGCGGTAAACATCACGCGCCCGACATGCCGGTCTACCGAGAACCTCGCCAGCCACAGTGACATCAACAACGCGCCTACCGCTGGTGCCGAACGCAACAGGCCCAGCCCCCAGGCGCCGGTCAGCAGAATGTCCTTGGCGAACACCGGCAGCAACGCCGTGGCGCCGCCCAGCAATACGGCGAACAGGTCCAGCGAGATAGCACCGAGAATGTCCGGGCGGCTGCGAATAAAGCGGATCCCGGCGAGCAGCGAATCCATGGTTGCCTTGGCTTTATTGAGCGGCGTCTGGCGCGCGGGCAGGTTGAGGGTCAGTACGCAGGCGATCAGGTACAGCACCACGGTTGGGCCATACACCCACACGCTGCCAAACGCATAGAGCAAACCGCCCAGCGCCGGCGCGACAATGGTGGCCAGTTGCTGCGCCGATTGCGACGAGGCCACGGCACGCGGGAACAGCGCGCTGGGCACGATGCTCGGCAGCAGCGCTTGGGTGGTGGGCATCTCAAACGAGCGTGCAGCGCCGAGCAGGAAGGCGAGGATGAAGATCATCTCGCGGGTCACGTTGCCGGTCAGCCCGCCGACGGCCAGGGATAAGGCAATTAACGCCTGCACGGTCTGGCAGATGGCGGCGACCTTGCGCCGCTCATAGCGATCGGCCACGTGGCCTGTGTGCAACATGAAGAGCACGCGTGGAATAAACTCCACCAGGCCGACCAAGCCCAGGTCCAGCACATTGCCGGTCAGTTGGTAGAGGTTCCAACCGATGGCCACAGTAAGCATCTGGAAACCGCTGGCGGTGAAGATGCGCGCAAGCCAGAACGCGATGAAAGGGCGGTGGTGACGCAACAGCAACGCAGGTTCACTAGGCATCGGGAAGTCAGGTCAGGAGCAGAGGGAGCGGGCAGATTAGCATCAAGCTGTAACAAATAGTTGCAAGAACTGAGCTGAGGCAACCTGTCACGCGTCAATGAACCACACGGCTTTCGTCCGAAAATGGGGCTACTCTTTCAGCAATGCTTGATCCAGATCAAAACCGGCCCCGGGATTGGTCTGGCGGCCGCAAGGCCAGAATCCCTACGTGATGGGTAAAAAAAGAAACGAATTGAAATTCGCCACACTCCATATCCGTGGGGGCAGTGGGTGCAGGCTCCCGCCAGCAGCCGGTATTACCTGACAGAGGAAGACTTATGTTCGGTTTGGAGGCGCTAGATCTCGCCCGAATTCAATTCGCGTTCACCATCTCATTTCACATCCTGTTCCCGGCGATCACCATCGGCCTGGCCAGTTACCTTGCGGTGCTGGAAGGCTTGTGGCTCAAGACCCATAACGACACCTACCGTGACCTCTACCATTTCTGGTCGAAGATCTTTGCCGTCAACTTCGGCATGGGGGTGGTTTCGGGCCTGGTCATGGCCTATCAGTTTGGCACCAACTGGAGTCGCTTTTCGGACTTCGCCGGTGCCGTCACCGGGCCGCTACTTACGTACGAAGTGCTCACGGCCTTCTTCCTTGAGGCGGGTTTTCTCGGGGTGATGCTGTTCGGCTGGAACAAGGTGGGGCGCAAGCTGCACTTCTTTGCCACGGTGATGGTGGCCGTCGGTACGCTGATCTCGACCTTCTGGATTCTGGCCTCCAACAGCTGGATGCAGACCCCGCAAGGCTTTGAAATCATCGACGGCCGGGTGATTCCCACCGACTGGCTGGCGGTGATCTTCAACCCGTCGTTCCCCTACCGCCTGATGCACATGGCCACGGCCGCCTTTGTGGCCACCGCGTTCTTCGTCGGTTCTTCGGCAGCCTGGCATTTGCTGCGCGGCAAGGACAACCCGGCGATCCGCACCATGCTGTCGATGGCGATGTGGATGGCCCTGATTGTGGCGCCTATTCAGGCGGTGATCGGTGACTTCCATGGCCTCAACACCTTGAAGCACCAACCGGCGAAAATCGCCGCGATTGAAGGCCACTGGGAAAATATCGGCAACGAGCCCACGCCGCTGATCCTGTTCGGCTGGCCGGACATGAAAGCCGAGAAAACCAAATACGCGGTGGAGATTCCGTACCTCGGTAGCCTGATCCTGACCCACTCCCTGGACAAACAGGTGCCGGCGCTCAAGGAGTTCCCGCCTGAAGACCGTCCTAATTCGACCATTGTGTTCTGGTCGTTCCGGGTCATGGTCGGCCTGGGCTTCCTGATGATCTTCACCGGTCTGTTCAGCCTGTGGCTGCGCCGGGGCGACAAGATGTACACGTCCAAGCCGTTCCTGTACCTGGCGTTGTGGATGGGCCCGTCCGGCCTGATCGCGATTCTTGCCGGTTGGTTCACCACCGAAATCGGCCGACAGCCGTGGGTGGTCTATGGGTTGATGCGCACGGCGGATGCTTCCTCCGGGCATAGCCTGGCGCAGATGACCATCACGCTGGTGCTGTTTGTGGTGGTGTACTTCGCGCTGTTCGGCGCCGGGTTGGGCTACATGATGCGCCTGGTGCGCAAAGGCCCGCAGACCCACGAAGGCAGCGAGCCGACCCATGGCGGCCCTGGCCAGAAACGTACACCGGCCCGTCCGTTGTCCGCCGCCGATGACGGCAGCGACGACGACCACGCCCACATCCAGCACAAGGGGAATTGAGATGGGTATTGATCTTCCGCTGATCTGGGCCGTGATCATCATCTTCGGCATCATGATGTACGTGGTGATGGACGGTTTCGATTTGGGCATCGGCATCCTCTTTCCGTTTATCCCCGGCAAAGTCGACCGTGACGTGATGATGAACACCGTCGCACCGGTTTGGGACGGCAACGAAACCTGGCTGGTACTCGGTGGCGCGGCATTGTTTGGCGCGTTCCCGCTGGCCTATTCGGTGGTGCTGTCGGCGCTGTACCTGCCGCTGATCCTGATGCTGATCGGGCTGATCTTCCGGGGCGTGGCCTTTGAGTTCCGCTTCAAGGCCAAGGACGACAAGCGTCACCTGTGGGACAAGGCGTTTATCGGTGGCTCCATCGCCGCGACGTTCTTCCAGGGCGTGGCGCTGGGGGCGTTTATCGATGGCATTCCGGTGGTGAATCGCCAGTTTGCCGGCGGTTCGCTGGATTGGCTCACGCCATTCACCCTGTTCTGCGGCGTTGCACTGGTGGTCGCCTATGCCTTGCTCGGCTGCACCTGGCTGATCATGAAAACCGAAGGCAAGTTGCAGGAGCAGATGCACAACCTGGCGCGGCCCTTGGCCTTTGTGGTGCTGGCAGTGATCGGCATCGTCAGTTTGTGGACGCCGCTGGCGCACCCGGAAATCGCTTCGCGCTGGTTCACCCTGCCGAACCTGTTCTGGTTCCTGCCGGTGCCGATCCTGGTGCTGGTGACCATGTACGGCTTGATCCGCGCGGTGGCACGTAATGCGCACTACACGCCGTTCCTGCTGACGCTGGTGCTGATCTTCCTCGGCTACAGTGGCCTGGGTATCAGCTTGTGGCCGAACATCATTCCGCCTTCCGTGTCGATCTGGGACGCTGCCGCACCGCCGCAGAGCCAGGGCTTCATGCTGGTGGGCACGTTGTTCATCATCCCGTTTATCCTGGGCTACACCTTCTGGAGCTACTACGTGTTCCGCGGCAAGGTCACCCACGAAGACGGCTACCACTAGGAGGGTCGTTGTATGTCCGGCAAACCTTCGTTACACGAGATTGAACAGGCCGAGAAACAGCCGCTGTGGCGGCGCCTGGGGTGGCTGGCGATGATCTGGACCGGCAGCGTGCTGGCCCTGTTCGTCGTGGCCAGCCTGATGCGCATGTTCATGAATGCGGCCGGCCTGACCACTCACTGATATCCCGATCCGGGCTTTGCGGCCTGGTTTTCCAGCCCTCGCTACGAGGGCTTTTTTATTTGCGGGCTTTGAGAATGACGAACTTCGGCGTGGCGGCGACTTGTTCAACGCCACGGAACAAACGCGCCAATTTGCTGTGATAACCCAGGTGGCGGTTGCCGACGATATAAAGGGCACCGCCCACTACCAGGGCTTCGCGCGCCTGCTGGAACATGCGCCAGGCCAGGAAGTCGCCGACCACCTGTTGTTGGTGAAACGGCGGGTTGCACAGCACCACGTCCAAAGACTGCGGTTCCTGACCGGCGAGGCCATCGGCGGCGCGTACAGTGACCTCGCGCGCACCGAAGGCGGCCTGCCAGTTTTCGGCCGCTGACTGCACGGCCATGTAGGACTCATCCAGCAGGGTGTACTGCGCGTCGGGGTTTTGCAGGGCGCTGGCAATTGCCAACACGCCGTTGCCGCAGCCCAGGTCCGCGACGCGCGCGCTGCCGAGGTTGGTTGGCAGGTGCGGGAGGAAGGCGCGGGTGCCGATGTCCAGGCCTTCGCGGCAGAATACATTGGCGTGGTTCAACAGCTCGATGGCCGGTGTGTCTAGTGTGTAGCGAGTAGGGTAGGGCGAGACGGCAGCCGGGCGGTCTTCAGCCGTGGCGATCAGCAACCGGGCTTTTTTCATGGCGAGGGAGGCGTGCATCGGGCCGATATAGCGCTCCAGCAACTCGCCCGCCGCCCGTGGCAGGTGCTTGATCATTGCGCCGGCAATTACCTGAGCGCCTGGCGCCAACTGCCCTTGCAGGCGGATCAACTGTTCTTCCAGCAGGGCCAGGGTCTTTGGCACGCGGATCAGCACGCGGTCGAACGGCCCGGCCGGCAGCTGGCTGGCGGGCACGAATGCCACGGCATCAAAGGCCTTGCCGTTGCGTACCAGGTTTTTTTCCAGACCCTGGGCCGCCAAAAACGAGTCGCCGCTGGACGTGACCTGCACCTGGCCTTCAAGGCTGGCCGCCAACGCGCCGAAGCTGTCGTTGAGCACCAGTACACGGGTTGCCGCGCCAGGCTGCTGCTCGGCCAGGTAGCTGAGCAGGTACTCGTCGGCGGCATCGAAGGCCTGCAACGGGTCATTGTGTTGCTCTGGCTGGCGAATCAGGTCGAGCTGGGCGAAGGGGCTGTCAAGCAGGGGCATGGCGGGGGGAGCTCTGGGTCATCGATGGGGCGGCAGCGGGCACGGGAGGCCGGCGCAACCATCTGAGTGAACAACGAAGTGGCACCCATGCGCCGTATCAACACTCAGAATTGGCCGTAAATGTTACTTTTTTTTCGGCGCGATTACATGCGGTGTTTCTTCAGCGGTTAAAACAACCCGGCTTTGGAGGCGCAAAGCACGGCCGCAATCTTGTTATTGACCCCAAGTTTTCTCAAGCAACTGCTGATATGGAAGCCTACGGTGCGCTCCGACAGGCACAGGATCATGGCAATTTCGCACGCCGTCTTGCCCAAGGCTGAATACCTGAGGATTTCTGTTTCTCGTGGCGTCAACTTGCAAGGCGCCGTGACGCTGGTTTTTCCGGCATATTCTTGTGCCACCGCCGCGTGCATCACGTGGCAAAGCCAGAGGACCTGGCCGGCTTTCTCGTAAAGCTCTTCCGGGCTGACTTCGCCGTTACTGCGGCCCAGGGTGAGCATGCTGAACACGCCTTGAAAGTCGTGAACGGCCTGGGTCCACCCCAAATGCACACCAAAGGATTGGGCCAACGACCATAAGTGCGGCGTGGTGTTGAATGTTTTTTCATCCCACACGATGGGCATCACACTGCTTTTGCAGTGGGCGACGACCGGATCAATGTCAAAGAAATGCGCTTGTTTGTAGACGTTGTTCCATTCGCTTGGGTAGTTATTGAAGTGAATGGGTTTTGTTTGAGTGCCTGATTGTTGTGAGCTCATCGTGAATGAGCAGTATTGGAACCCGAGCTCATAGGTGTGATTGATCACCATCTCATAAATAGTGCTGATCTTGTTCTCACCTTCCAGTTTGGGGAGTCGTGTATTGCGCCAGTTGACCATCGGTAACTCTCCATAGTGTTGTTGCCTGGGCACGTCCTATCTCCCAGCGGGTACGGAAAACAGTGTAGGACAAAGCCTACAACTCGTAGCGTGAAAAAAATTTACTGATTGTTCGTATTTTCTTTGTTTAATACTTATACGCCGAGCGATCTTTTGTACATGCATCGCTGTTGCACCGAAATATCTAATAAAATTAATATTTTGGCAGTGATATTAAATTGATAGCGGTTTAACTACACAGTGACAGGCAATGGCCTGTTGGAAGGTGAGAAATAGCTAAATGTTTAGTTGGACTGGATAGATTCGATTTGAGCGTTAACACGCGAACGGCTCCCCCGTGCACGTGGCAATGCCAGTACAAACCACCGGTGTTTCCCTGCGCGACTTTGAGGGACACTAGGGCACCTGTTCAACGGAGCCCCTCATGACGGCCAGTGCTGAGAAATTTACCTGCCAGACCTTGCTCGAGGTGCAATCGCTGACGCCCAGCCTGTTTACCCTGCGCACCACCCGTGATCCGGGCTTTCGGTTTACCGCCGGCCAGTTTGTGCGCTTGGGCGTGACCAAGGCGGACGGCAGCACGGTGTGGCGCGCCTATTCCATCGTGTCCTCGCCATTTGACGAACACTTGGACTTCTTCTCTATTGTGGTTCCGGGAGGCGAGTTCACCAGTGAATTAAGCCGCCTGAAGGTGGGCGATACCTTGATGGTGGAGCGCCAAGCCACTGGCTATCTGACCTTGAACCGCTTTGTGGACGGGCGTGATCTGTGGCTGCTGGGTACCGGCACCGGGGTGGCACCGTTTTTGTCGATTCTGCAGGACTTCGAGGTCTGGGAGAAATTCGAGCGCATCGTGCTGGTGTACAGCGCCCGAGAGGCCAAGGAGCTGGCGTATCAGTCGCTGATTGACACGCTGGGCGAGCGTGAGTACCTGGCCGAGTACGCGCATAAGCTGACCTACATTCCCATCGTCACTCGTGAGCAGCACCCAGGGGCGCTCAACGGGCGCATCACCACGCTGATCGAGAATGGCGAGCTGGAGCGCGCTGCCGGCGTAGCACTGACCCCGGAGCACTCTCGCGTGCTGATCTGCGGCAACCCGCAGATGGTCGATGACACCCGCCAATTGCTCAAGCAGCGCGACCTGCAACTGAGCCTGAGTCGGCGCCCTGGGCAGGTGGCGGTGGAAAACTACTGGTAATAAAAAAGGCGCCTGAAACAGGCGCCTTTTCCAGGCAAACACGGGTTAAAGCGGCTTGTCGTTCTGTGCTTTGAGCAGATCACGGATCTCACCCAGCAGCAGCTCTTCCTTGGTCGGCGTCGGCGGCAGGCTTGGGGCTACAGCTTCTTCGCGTTTCAGGCGGTTGATGGCTTTCACGCCCATGAAGATGGCGAAGGCGACGATCACGAAGTCGATGACGCTCTGGATAAACTTGCCATACGCCAGGACCACGGCGGGCACGTCACCCTGCGCGGCCTTGAGGGTTATCGCCAGGTCCCCGAAGTCCACACCACCGATCAGCAGACCAATGGGTGGCATCACCACGTCGCCTACAAACGAGGAAACGATTTTTCCGAACGCGGCGCCGATGATGATACCGACGGCCATATCGACCACATTACCTTTGACCGCGAAGGCCTTGAACTCACTGATCACGCCCATAGGTTATTCCTTGTTACAGATGAGAAGGGTGGAGGTCAGTGTAAGTCAGTCGTAGCCTGCTCGCTCGACACAACCGTTAACACTGTCAATTTTTATCGACCCATTAAATCGCAAATAGTTTGCAAAGTGCCACCAATCGCGCGCGGAATACGCTTCAATTCAGGGTCTTACCACACTTTTTTCTTAATCAGCCCGGTGGTGTTTTTCTATTTATCTTCTGACCCGCAGGTCACTAGCCTCTGGCAAGCACAACTGAATGTGCGCTAAAAAAACCAGAGGAAACCTCGATGAACACGTCAATGAGCCGCGGGCCTGTTTCAGCGCGATATGCGCTGGCACTGGTCACTGTCAGCCTGCTGTCCCTTTCCGTACACGCCGCCAACCTGACCCGCGATAACGGCGCCGCCGTGGGGGACAATCAGAATTCACAAACCGCCGGGGCCAATGGCCCGGTGCTGTTGCAAGACGTGCAACTTATTCAAAAGCTGCAGCGCTTTGACCGTGAACGTATCCCGGAGCGCGTGGTTCACGCTCGTGGCACCGGCGCCCACGGCACGTTTACCGTTACTGACAACCTCAGCGACTTGACCAAAGCCAAAGTCTTCGCAGCCGGTGAAGCCACCCCTGTATTCGTGCGTTTCTCGGCGGTGGTGCACGGCAACCATTCCCCGGAAACCCTGCGTGACCCGCGCGGTTTCGCCACCAAGTTCTACACCAGCGAAGGTAACTGGGACCTGGTAGGCAATAACTTCCCGACGTTCTTTATCCGCGACGCCATCAAATTTCCGGATATGGTCCATGCGTTCAAACCGGACCCGCGCACTAACCTCGACGATGACTCCCGTCGTTTCGACTTCTTCTCCCATGTTCCAGAATCCACCCGCACACTCACCGAGTTGTATTCCGACTCCGGCACGCCCGCCAGTTATCGCGAAATGGACGGCAACGGCGTACATGCCTACAAGTTGATAAACGCCAAGGGCGAAGTGCACTACGTCAAGTTCCACTGGAAGAGCCTGCAGGGCATCAAGAACCTGGACCCCAAGCAAGTAACCGATGTGCAGGGGCGTGACTACAGCCATATGACTAACGATTTGGTCACTCACATCAACAAAGGCGACTTCCCCAAGTGGGACCTGTACGTGCAAGTGCTCAAGCCTGAGGATTTGGCCAAGTTTGATTTCGACCCACTGGACGCCACCAAGATCTGGCCTGGCGTACCGGAGCGCAAAGTCGGGCAGATGGTGCTGAACCGCAACCCGGCCAACGTCTTCCAGGAAACCGAGCAAGTGGCCATGGCCCCGGCCAACCTGGTGCCGGGCATTGAGCCGTCGGAAGACCGCCTGCTGCAAGGTCGGGTGTTCTCCTACGCCGACACGCAGATGTACCGCCTGGGGCCGAACGCCCTGCAACTGCCGATCAACGCACCTCGCGTCACCGTCAACAACGGTAACCAGGATGGCGCAATGAACACCGGCAACACCACCACGGGCGTGAACTACCAGCCAAGCCGCCTGCTGCCGCGTGAAGAGCCGCAAGCCGCGCGCTACAGCCAGTCGGCGCTGTCGGGCAGCACCCAGCAGGCCAAGATCCAGCGCGAGCAGAACTTCAAACAGGCCGGTGACTTGTACCGCTCCTATAGCAAGAAAGAGCGTCAGGACTTGATCGACAACTTCGGCGGCTCCCTGGCCACCACCGATGACGAAAGCAAGCACATCATCCTGTCGTTCCTCTACAAGGCTGACCCTGAGTACGGCACTGGCGTGACCAAGGTGGCAAAAGGCGACCTGGCGCGCGTCAAGGCGCTGGCAGAAAAACTGACTGACTGACGTTGGTGACGGTCGGCGCCCGCTGATGGGCGTCGACCCCGAGCTGGAGAAAACCCATGCGAATTTCTATCGGTTTACTGATGGCCATGCTGGCCTTTGTCGTCCATGCCGAGTCGCCCGACCCGGTCGCGCTCAAGGCCCAGTTGCAGAACTACTATTTCGACGCCGCCCGCCGTGGCGATATCGACATGCTCAACACCTTTATCGAATCCGGCTACAGCCTCAACACCCAGGATGACAAGGGTTACACCGCGCTGATCCTTGCCGCCTACCACGGCCAGGCTCCGTTCGTGGAACGCCTGCTCAACGCCGGCGCCGACGCCTGCGTGCAAGACAAGCGCGGTAACACCGCCCTCATGGGCGCGATCTTCAAAGGCGAGCTGAAAATCGCCCAGCGCCTGCTCGCCACCGACTGCAACCCCGACCAGCGCAACGGCGCCGGGCAGACCGCCGCCATGTACGCCGGGCTGTTCAAGCGCGTTGAGTTGCTGGATGAGTTAAAGGCCAAAGGCGCCGACCTTAACGCCGAAGACCCGATCGGCAACAGCGCTTCACGTTTGGCCAGTGGTGAAATCCTGACCCCGGCGCCGCGCTGAGCTATCATCGCGGTTTTTCGGTTGGAGGTTCTCAAATGGCAAAGGCCAAGCGCATGTACGGCTGCACCGAGTGCGGCGCGACCTTTCCCAAGTGGGCCGGCCAGTGCACCGAGTGCGGTGCATGGAACACCCTGACGGAAACCATGATCGAAAGCGGCGGCGCCGCAGCCCCCACCGGCCGCGCCGGCTGGACCGGGCAACAGGCGCAGATCAAGACGTTGGCTGAAGTCAGCGTCGAGGAAATCCCACGTTTCTCCACGGCGTCCGGCGAGCTGGACCGCGTGCTCGGCGGCGGGCTGGTGGACGGCTCGGTGGTGCTGATCGGCGGCGACCCCGGCATCGGCAAATCGACCATCCTGCTGCAAACCCTGTGCAGCATTGCCAGCCGCATGCCGGCGCTGTACGTCACGGGTGAGGAGTCCCAGCAGCAAGTGGCCATGCGCGCCCGTCGCCTGGGCTTGCCCCAGGATCAACTGCGGGTCATGACCGAAACCTGCATCGAAAGCATCATCGCCACGGCCCGTATCGAAAAACCCAAGGTCATGGTGATCGACTCGATCCAGACGATTTTCACCGAGCAGCTGCAATCGGCACCCGGCGGCGTGTCCCAGGTGCGCGAAAGTGCGGCGCTGCTGGTGCGGTATGCCAAGCAGAGCGGTACGGCGATTTTTCTGGTGGGCCACGTGACCAAAGAGGGCGCCTTGGCCGGGCCGCGAGTGCTTGAGCATATGGTCGACACCGTGCTGTATTTCGAAGGCGAATCCGATGGTCGTTTGCGTTTGCTGCGGGCGGTGAAGAACCGTTTCGGCGCGGTCAACGAATTGGGCGTGTTCGCCATGACCGACCGAGGCTTGAAAGAAGTCTCCAACCCCTCGGCAATTTTTCTTACCCGTGCCCAGGAAGAAGTGCCGGGAAGTGTGGTGATGGCGACGTGGGAAGGCACTCGCCCGATGTTGGTGGAAGTGCAGGCGCTGGTGGATGACAGCCACTTGGCCAACCCGCGCCGGGTGACACTGGGCCTCGACCAGAATCGCTTGGCAATGCTGTTGGCGGTGCTGCACCGTCACGGCGGTATTCCCACCCATGACCAGGACGTATTCCTCAACGTGGTCGGCGGGGTCAAGGTGCTGGAAACCGCCTCCGACCTGGCATTGATGGCGGCGGTGATGTCCAGTTTGCGTAACAAGCCGTTGCCCCATGACTTGCTGGTGTTTGGTGAGGTCGGCCTGTCGGGCGAGGTGCGCCCGGTGCCGAGCGGCCAGGAGCGTTTGAAGGAAGCGGCCAAGCACGGCTTCAAGCGCGCGATCGTACCCAAGGGCAATATGCCGAAGGAATCGCCGCCGGGAATCAAGATTATTGGCGTTACGCGGCTGGAACAGGCGCTGGATGCACTGTTCGAATAACCGTGGAGCAATCAGGGATGAACGCAATGCAACAGACCAATCGTTGGGGGGTATGTGCCCTGTTCGTGGCCTTGCTCGGGTTGTCGGACATTGCCTTGGCTGAGTCGGCCCCACTGCCGGCCGGTTACCGCCTGGCCCAGGAACTGGCGACAGCAGACGGCAGCGTGCTGCAGGTGCTGGAAGACCAGCGCATCAGCGCGCAGTTGCATAAAGACAGCTGGGGCAATGGCCTGGATGAGGACTCATTTGACGAGCCCGGCGATCTGGTGGAAAACCCGTTGCTCAATGCCCAGGTACGTTTGCTGTCGGCGTCCGGCGCTGTGCTTGCGCACGACGATCTTGGCTACCCCTTGGCGAAGGTCAAGAAGGCCCCGCTTAAAGGCCTGCCGGACACTGTGTACTTTTTGAGCATCGACCAGACGGCGCCGATGGGCAGTTACAGCGGCCCGGCGACTCAGCTGCTGCTGCCGGCCAAACAGCAACTCAAACCAATGAGCTATAAGGGCTCGGCCGGCAAGGTCGAGCCGCTGACCCTGGCCCAGACCGGCAAAGCCGCCTGGCAGATCGCTACGTCAGCCGCCGGCGGTACGGATGAGTTACTGCAGGTCTCGTCCTTTATGGACGGTGACGGCGACGATGATTTCGCAACCCGCTACACGACCTATCGTTTTATCGATGGGCAATGGCAGGCCGTGTCGCGTCAGAAGGCGGGTTATTGGGACACGGAAAGCGAATTCCCCCCGAGTGCCGCGTTTCCCTGAGTGTCGCTTTTGCGTGAGAGCGTCACTACCAGAAGATCATTTTCAACGCCAAGGCAATCACGACTACGTTGAAAGCGCTTTCCATCCACTTATCGCCTTTCTGAAGAGCAAACTTGGCGCCCGCATTGGCGCCAAATAGCGTGCCTATGATCAGGCAACACCCGTACTGCCAATTAATAATTCCGCTGACACCGAATATTATTAACGAGCCGACTGAGAGGATGAGGCCACCCACCTTACGTGTGCCAACTGACTCACTGATCGTTTTTTTAAAAAATATAATATACAAATAAGTTGATAGCTTGGCCTGCCCGCCGAACAGGCCGCCGATCATGCCGACGGGAATAAACAGGATATACCCGCAAAAGCGCCTGAGCGAAGAAGGGGCCGTCTTCGGCGAGTGAGGCTTCCTGATGAGTGAAAGCCCCACCAGTAGCAGTGTCAGACCGCCAATGATTTTATGCAGCAGCGCCGGATCTATTTGCACGAGCAGACTTGCACCGACCAAGGCGCCAGCCAACCCAAGTGCGGCGGCGGGGGCCGCTAACCTGTAATCCACTTTTCCATTGTTATGAAAGTGTCTTAATCCGGCAAACATCGTCCCTACCGATGCCAGACGGGCTGTCGCTATCGACGCCTGTGGGGATATTCCGAGCCAGATCATCACCGGCACTGTTAGAAATACACTGCCGCCGGTATTGGTGCCGATAAAACCCGTCATAACACCCAGTACGACCAACCCTGCGCCTATCAGCCACTCATGCTCAATCATATTGAAAGACCTGCATCCCTGATGAAGTGCATTAATTGTTATTCGTTCAAGTAGAGGGGGTCTACCCAATGGTAGCAATTGCGGTCCCTGCTATTAGCGGTTAGGTGCAGTTTTGCGGTGTGCACAAAGCTATATTCACCAATGATCGGACGACGGCGATCAAAGGTGTCGCCTATCGCTTTTGAAACAAGACTACTGAGTTTTAATACCTTTTGGCTTTTGCCGCTGCACAATATTGAATTGAAATGAAGATTTGTAATCAGTAGACATGTCTCAGTGATACCGCAACGTTCGCCGATGCCATTCACGGTGCACGACACAAAGGTAGCGCCTGCTTCGATGGAGGCCAGTGTATTTGCCATTGCCAAACCTCTGTCATCATGGAAGTGCACTTCTAAGTCAACGTTGGGTAATGCCTGTTTAATCAGCTGAACTGTGGATCGAACCTTGAAAGGCTCACAGATGCCCAGTGAGTCGGCATAACATATGCGGTCGGCGCCGGCGGTTTCGGCGATTTTATAGGTTTCAATCAATGCTGCCAGATCAGTTCTTGAGGCATCCTCAATGGTGTATCGCACGTTCAGCCCTAGCGATTTAGCATATAGGATGCTACGCCTGACAAGTTCTTGTATCTCTTCTTTTGTTTTTCTGAGCCTGTATTTTTGGGAGGCCTCATTAATGCCTGCAAATATCCCTATCCAATTAGCCCCCGTTGCGTAAACGGCATCAATGTCATCGCGATGCGCACGCGAGTGCGCCAGTATGTTTTTCGCCAGCCTCGACTTTACCAGTGAGGTGACTCGGTCAAACTCCTGCTTTGATGCATAGGGATGACCGGCTTCGATAAAGTCGATGCCTGCATCCGCGAGTGCTTGGCCAATGGCCAGCGTCGACTTGATTGTCAGCTTGACGCCTGGCGCTTGATTTCCTTCTCGCAGCGTTGAGTCGACAAGCGTAATAAATGTCATCACAAGCAATCCATTGTCATGAGGGTTAGCGGTGCATTGAGTGTTCGACGACTTTGCATTGTGACGAATACGTCAACAATTTATCTTCGTTGACTTCAACGCCGAGTCCGGGTTTGTCGATAGCGAGTGTTACTCTGCCATCGCAAAATGAATAACCGCTTTCATCAACAATATCATCGGCGAACCTCTCGGCAGGACAGCCATAGCCGGTGGTTGCCACATTTTTGAGCGTGGCAACAAAATGATGAAGAGCTGCAGTGCCAATTCCGAAGGGGTGCATGCTACCCGTGCTGACTTGCAGGTCTGCAACTTCAGCAGCGGCACACAGTCGACGTGAGGCTAATATTCCGCCGGATTTGAAGGGTTTCAGACATATAGCGTGTGCTGCATTGAGGCTAATGATGTCCTTCAGATCCCTAGGGGTAAACAGGCTTTCATCGGCAATGATAGTCGTTGCTACATTCCGCTTTACTTCCGCTAACCCAGCGATATCATGACCTGGCGTTGGTTGCTCGACAGCGAAAACGCCATACTGCTCAATTCGCTTTATAAATTGGATGGCGGTGGGGACGTCGTAGGCGCAGTTGGGGTCTACTTCGAGCTCAAAGTGATCGCCTAGCGCATGTCTAACCGCTTTGAAACACGCGTAGTCATCTTCCAGTACCCCGGAACCTTTGAGTGTCAATCGGTTATAGCCCTGTGCCTGTAGTTCAAGTGCCCGCTCAGTCACCTCCCTGGCGGAGGCAAATGGCAAACTTCGACTGACGGTATAGCTGAGGTTGTATGCACCGCCCAACAAGTTGCAGACTGGAATGTTAAGCACTTTGCCCGCGAGGTCTAACAGAGCATGATCAATCGCACACTTGGCAAATAGATGCCCTTTGATCAGCGTGTCGAGTTGGCTCATGATAACTTCGAATGCGCAAGGGTCTTTTCCAATGATTGCCGGGCATAGATAACTTTCAAGGACGGCCAACATGGTTTCGGGAGTATCACCTTGAGCAGGATAGCGTCTTGAGATAATTCCGGACTCTCCCCAACCTACCAAGCCAGTATCGGTGGTTAACTTTAATACTATATGCCGCCCTTTCGGGGTTATGTTGGTAGCGGTTTGGTAGGGGTTTTTATAGGGGATTTCGGTCAAGAAGATTTCGGCTTTGGCAATAAGCATGCTTTAACATCCTGTTAGAGGGCCGGGCTGGAAGGACAGGTGAAATGTAGTTTATTAACTGTGTTTTTATCAAGCGCGCGAACCGTATCGTCTTAATGATCGATCATGAAAATAATTTCATTATTGGAAGTGTTGCTTTTTAAAGAAAGGAGCGGCGTTGCATATTTTTCCCACCGAATTCAATGTGGATTGAGTTGTTACAGTTTTAATTAAAATGACGTATGTCGTTTTTGTGAAGGGTTTATATGTTTCCAGGTGGTCGTGCAGGCGGGGTTGTTATGATGATTTGATCTAAAGGTATGACTTTTATTGATGAGGATGTAGCGGAGGCTGGCGGGTGAGTGGATCTATTCAGACACCCGTCGCCTCTGCGGTTTAGAGGGTTTTCAAATCTCTAACAAGGCGCCCAGCTCACGCTCCAGTTCTTCATGATCGCCCACATTCAGCTCAATCAACCGCCGCAAATGGCTGATCGACTCCAGGTCTATGTGCTCACACACAAACCCCAACTGCCCATGATCATCGTGGGCCAGCCTTACCTGCATCTTTATATGCGCCTGCGGATCCAGACGGATATCCACAGCAAACAGCTGAGTGTGATCGCCCTGCCAATCATCAGGGCGCTGCACCAACAAACCTTTGAGCGACAGATCCACCAATTGCACCGGCCAATTCCAGTGGTCTTGCGCAATAGTCGTTCGGGCATCAAAGGCTATACGCCGGAAACGGCGGCGATCGGACGGGTGTTCGCTCATGGTCAAACCCTCTGTGGATAAGGGAATTGTAGCCCTGCGCCATCATCGGGCGTTTATTTCTGCTTTTTTTACGGTTGCAAGGCTCTAGACCAACGTAGGGGGCTGGCCTTTAGGGCCAACAGCGCTAAACTCGGGCTGGCTGTCTTTCTGTCCACCCTGGCTGGAATATAAAAATGAAAAATAATAATAGCCTGCTACGCCATCTACCCTGGCTGGTGCTGGCAATTGTAGGAGCATGCGCCCTGGGCGTAGTGGCCTTGCGCCGCGGCGAGGCGATCAACGCCTTGTGGATTGTGGTTGCTGCTGTCGCCATCTACCTGGTTGCGTACCGTTACTACAGTCTGTTCATCGCTAACAATGTGATGCAGCTCGACCCACGGCGGGCCACCCCTGCAGTGCTTAACAATGACGGTCTGGACTATGTGCCGACCAACAAACACATTCTTTTTGGTCACCACTTTGCGGCGATTGCCGGTGCAGGTCCGCTGGTCGGCCCGGTACTGGCGGCGCAAATGGGCTATCTGCCCGGCACGCTTTGGCTGATTGCCGGCGTGGTGCTGGCCGGTGCGGTGCAGGACTTCATGGTGCTGTTCCTGTCCACTCGTCGCAATGGCCGTTCCCTGGGGGACATGGTTCGCGAAGAGATGGGCCGCATTCCGGGGACCATCGCGCTGTTTGGCTGCTTCCTGATCATGATCATCATCCTTGCGGTGCTGGCGCTGATCGTGGTTAAGGCCTTGGCCGAGAGCCCGTGGGGCATCTTCACGGTGATGGCGACCATCCCGATTGCGATGTTCATGGGCGTGTACATGCGCTACATCCGTCCGGGCCGCATTGGGGAAATCTCGGTCATCGGCGTGCTGTTGCTGCTGGGTTCGATCTGGCTGGGTGGGCAAATCGCCGCTGACCCGGTGTGGGCCAAGGCCTTCTCGTTTACCGGGATCCAGATCACCTGGATGCTGGTGGGCTACGGTTTCGTCGCTGCGGTACTGCCGGTGTGGCTGATCCTCGCTCCGCGTGACTACCTCTCCACGTTCTTGAAAATCGGCACCATCATTGCCCTGGCGATCGGCATTCTGGTCACCATGCCAGAGCTGAAAATGCCGGCCCTCACCCAATTCATCGACGGTACCGGCCCGGTATGGAAGGGCGGCCTGTTCCCGTTCCTGTTCATCACCATTGCCTGTGGCGCGGTGTCGGGTTTCCACGCACTGATCTCTTCGGGCACCACGCCCAAGCTGCTGGATAACGAAGTCAACTCGCGCTACATCGGTTACGGCGCGATGCTGATGGAATCGTTCGTGGCCATCATGGCCATGGTTGCCGCTTCGGTCATTGAGCCTGGCGTGTACTTCGCCATGAACAGCCCGGCTGCGGTAGTCGGCGCTGACGTGGTGACGGTGGCGCAAACCGTCAGCAGCTGGGGTTTTGCAATTACCCCGGAAGCTTTGACGGCAGTGGCCCATGACATCGGTGAAACCACCATCCTGGCGCGTGCCGGCGGTGCGCCGACCCTGGCGGTGGGTATCGCGCAGATCCTGCACAGTGTGCTGCCGGGTGAAAACACCATGGCGTTCTGGTACCACTTTGCGATTCTGTTCGAAGCCCTGTTCATCCTGACCGCCGTCGACGCCGGCACCCGTGCCGGACGCTTCATGCTCCAGGATCTGCTCGGCTCCTTCGTGCCGTCGCTCAAGCGTACCGAGTCCTGGACCGCCAACCTGATTGCTACGGCAGGTTGCGTGGCAATGTGGGGCTACCTGCTGTACCAGGGCGTGATCGACCCGCTGGGCGGCATCAACACCTTGTGGCCGCTGTTCGGTATCTCCAACCAGATGCTCGCCGGTATCGCGCTGATGCTCGCCACCGTTGTGCTGATCAAAATGAAGCGCCAGCGCTACATCTGGGTGACCATGCTGCCGGCTGTCTGGCTGCTGATCTGCACCGTGACCGCAGGCTTCATCAAGCTGTTCGACGCTAACCCGGCGATCGGCTTCCTGTCGCTGGCCAAGAAGTACAGCGATGCCCTGGCCAACGGCCAGATCCTCGCGCCGGCCAAGAACATCGACCAGATGCAACACGTGATCTGGAACGCCTACACCAACGCAACGCTGACGGCGCTGTTCCTGTTCGTGGTCTTCAGCATCCTGTTCTATGCGCTCAAGGTCGGCGTCGCCGCTTGGAGCAACAAAGAACGCACGGACAAAGAAGCCCCGTTCCAGGCTGTACCGGACGCGTAAACGAGGATTGCAACCATGTTCAATGACATCAGTCGCCTCGGTAAATACCTCGGTCAGGCCGCGCGCCTGATGGTCGGCATGCCCGACTACGACACCTACGTCGAGCATATGCAAACCAAGCACCCGGATAAACCGATGATGGACTACAAGGCGTTCTTCCGTGAACGCCAGGAAGCCCGTTACGGTGGCAAGGGTGGGCCCAAGTGCTGCTGACCCGGTATTCGGGCTGGCGGTGATCCCATGTGGGAGCGGGCTTGTGTGGGAGCTGGCTTGCCTGCGATAGCATCACCTCGGTCTGACTGATAGACCGAGTTGTTTGCATCGCAGGCAAGCCAGCTCCCACATGGGTCTGCTCCCCCATTTGTTTCTGTGTTTCTTCAAGGAGAATTTTTTGTCCTCTCCCATCCCCGTCACCATCCTCAGCGGCTTCCTCGGCGCCGGCAAAACCACCTTGCTGCGCCATCTGCTTAAAGCCGAGCACGGCCTTAAAATCGCCGTGATCGAAAACGAATTCAGTGATGCCGGCATCGACACCCAACTGTTGGGCGCCGAGCCTGTACAAGTCATGACCCTGTCCAACGGTTGCGTGTGCTGCACCATCCACACCGACCTGACCAAAGCCCTGTACCTGCTGCTCGAACGCCTGGACAGCGGCGAGATCGCCTTCGACCGCCTGGTGATCGAGTGCACCGGCCTGGCCGACCCTGCGCCCGTGGCCCAGACCTTTTTCATCGACGAGGAGTTGCGCGAGCGCTACATCCTCGACGGTATCATCACCCTGGTGGACGCGGCCCACGCCGAGCATCACCTGACCCAGACCATCGCCCAGGCCCAGATCGGTTTTGCCGACCGCCTGCTGGTGAGCAAGCGCGACCTGGTGGACGAAGCCACCTTCGACGCCCTTAGCCAGCGCCTGACCCGCATCAACCGCCGCGCGCCGATTCGGGTGGTCGACCACGGCAAAATCGACCTGGCTGAACTGCTCGACGTGCGCGGTTTCAACCTCAACGCCGGCATGAGCCTGCGCCCGGTCAGTGCCGCGCCATCCATCGACCGTATTTCCAGCCTGGTGCTGCGCACCGACCAGCCGCTGGATATCGACCGGCTCAGCGAGTTCATGAATGAGTTGCTGGAAGATCACGGCAAACAGCTGCTGCGCTACAAAGGCGTGCTGAACATTGCCGGGGAAGACCGGCGCATGGTGTTTCAGGGCGTGCTCAAGCTCTACGGTTTCGATTGGGACAGCGAATGGGCCGAGGGCGAGGCGCGTGAAAGTGTGATTGTGTTTATTGCCGACGAGTTGCCCGAGGACAAAATCCGTGAAGGCTTCCATCGCGTCTACCAGTCCTGACCTGAAACACGGTCAAAAATGTGGGAGCGGGCTTGCTCGCGAATACGGTGGTTCAGCTAGCACAAGTATCAACTGAAAGACCGCTTTCGCGAGCAAGCCCGCTCCCACATTTGATTCGGTTTCAGGTCAGAGAGCCGTTTTTCAGGCATAAAAAAGCCCGGCTCAAGAGCCGGGCTTTTCAGTCACGCAACTGCAATCAAGCGCCGTACACCGGCAGCTTTTTGCAGATGGCCTTGACCTTTTCACGGACCGCGTCGATCACGGCTTCGTTGGAAAGGTCTGCCAGGATGTCGCAGATCCAGCCGGCCAGTTCTTTGCACTCTGCTTCTTTAAAGCCACGAGTGGTCACAGCCGGGGTGCCGAAGCGCAGGCCGGAGGTGACGAACGGCGAACGCGGGTCGTTCGGCACGGAGTTTTTGTTCACGGTGATGAAGGCTTTGCCCAGTGCGGCGTCAGCATCTTTACCGGAAATGTCCTGCTTGATCAGCGACAGCAGGAACAGGTGGTTTTCAGTACCGCCGGACACCACGTCAAAGCCGCGTTCGATAAACACGCTGGCCATGGTCTGGGCGTTCTTCACCACTTGTTGCTGGTAAGTCTTGAACTCAGGCTGCAGGGCTTCTTTGAAGCAGATCGCTTTGGCAGCGATGACGTGCTCCAGCGGGCCGCCCTGGGCGCCTGGGAATACTGCGGAGTTGAGCTTCTTCTCGATCTCGGCGTTGGCGCGCGCCAGGATCAGGCCGCCACGTGGACCACGCAGGGTCTTGTGGGTGGTGGTGGTCACCACGTCAGCGAATGGCACCGGGTTCGGGTAGACGCCAGCGGCGACCAGACCGGCTACGTGAGCCATGTCCACGAACAGGTAGGCGCCAACCTTGTCGGCGATAGCGCGAAAGCGCGGGAAATCGAGGATCTGCGAGTAGGCAGAGAAACCGGCCACGATCATTTTTGGCTTGTGCTCGACCGCCAGGCGCTCGACTTCGTCGTAGTCGATCAGGCCGTTGGCATCGATACCGTATTGAACGGCGTTGTATAGCTTGCCGGAGGAGGAAACGCTGGCGCCGTGGGTCAGGTGACCGCCGTGGGCCAGGCTCATGCCCAGGATGGTGTCGCCGCCTTGCAGCAGGGCCAGGTACACGGCGCTGTTGGCTTGGGAACCGGCGTGCGGCTGAACGTTGGCGTAATCGGCGCCGAACAGTTCCTTGGCACGGTCGATAGCCAGTTGCTCAACCACGTCGACGTACTCGCAACCACCGTAGTAGCGCTTGCCTGGGTAGCCTTCGGCGTACTTGTTGGTCAGAACCGAACCTTGAGCCTCCATCACCGCAGGGCTGGTGTAGTTTTCCGAAGCGATCAGCTCAATGTGCTCTTCCTGGCGCACGGCTTCTTGCTCCATGGCGGCGAAGAGATCGGCGTCGTACTTGGCAATAGTCAAATCACGGCTGAACATGGCGGTCCTCAAGGATCGGGGGCAGAAAAGGAGGGCATTCTAACTCAATGGGTTTTAGATGGCATATGAAAGGACATCATGTCGCGGACAAGTGGCGCTCACTTTAGCCACCGATCGTTCCCACGCTCTGCGTGGGAATGCCGCCCTGGACGCTCTGCGTCCACTGTGGAGGTCAGTCGAACATGAACAGCGCGTCGTTACTGAACTGCGCCTCAAACCGATTTGCCGGCATCGGCCGCCCAAACAGATAACCCTGCACCTCGTCGCAACCGTGCTCACGCAGGAAATCGAGCTGCTCATGGGTTTCCACGCCCTCGGCGATCACCGCCAGGTTGAGGCTGTGGGCCATGGCGATAATTGCGCGGGCAATTTGCGCGTCCTGCTCGCCGGACGGCAGGCCGTCGACAAAGGTGCGGTCGATCTTCAACACATCGATGGGGAATTGCTTGAGGTAGTTGAGCGACGAATAACCGGTGCCGAAGTCGTCCACCGCAATGCTCAGGCCGAGGTTTTTCAGGCTGGCAAGGATCTGCATGGCCTCGTTGACTTCGCGCATCAGGATACTTTCGGTCAGCTCCAGCTCCAGGCACGCCGGCGGCAGGCCGGTGTCCTTGAGAATGGTGGCGATACGCTCGCCCAACTGCCCATCGGAGAACTGCCGTGCCGAGATGTTCACCGAGACTTTCGGCACGCGCACCTTGTTCTGGTGCCAGGTCTTGAGCTGGCGGCAAGCCTCAGAGATCACCCAGTCGCCCACGTCCACCACCAGCCCCAACTCTTCCAGCACCGGAATGAAATCCCCCGGCGGCACCAGCCCACGGCGCGGGTGACGCCAGCGCAGCAGGGCTTCGGCGCCGGTCAGGCGCTTGCCGTCGCCGCTGAACTGCGGTTGGTAATACAGCACGAATTCGTTCTGTTCCAGGGCATGGCGCAGGTCGCTTTCCAACTCCAGACGCTCCAGGGCGCTGGCGTTCATGTCGGCCTGATAGAACTGGAAGTTGTTCTTGCCGCGCTCCTTGGCGTGGTACATCGCCGTGTCGGCGTTTTTCATCAACTGGCTCAGCTCGTTGCCGTCCTGCGGGCTTAAGGCGATGCCGATACTGGCGGTCACAAAGAACTCGCGGCCCTCCAGCACAAACGGCTTCACCAGGCTCGCCAGGATCTGTTCGGCCACGCTGATTGCGCGGTTCAACGCCATCTCGCGGCTCACCCGTGGTTGCAGCAGCAGGGTGAACTCGTCACCGCCCATGCGCGCCACGGTGTCGTCTTCGGCCACACAGCCGAGCAGGCGGGTGGCCATTTCCTTGAGCATGCGGTCGCCGGCGGCGTGGCCCAAGGAGTCGTTGATCGGTTTGAAACGGTCGAGGTCGAGGAACATCAGCACCACCCACGACTTTTGCCGTTCGGCCGACTGCAACGCGGTGTGCAGGCGGTCCTGGAACAGCGTGCGGTTGGGCAGGTGCGTCAGGGCGTCGTAATACGCCAGGCGGTGGATACGCTGTTCGCTGGCCTTGCGCTCGCTGATATCGCTGAAGAAACACACGTAGCTGGCCAGGTCGCCTTCATCGTCGAACACGGCGGTAATGCCGACCCAGGCCGGGTAATGCTCGCCATTGCGACGCTTGAGCCACACTTCACCTTCCCAGGTACTGTGCTGGTGCAACTGCTTGAGCACGTAACGCAGGTGGGCTTCCTGCTGTTCGTCGACGGTGAGCATGTTCGGCAACTGGTCGAGCACATCCGCCACGGCATAGCCGCTGACGCGGCTGAACGCCTCGTTGGCCTGCACGATATAACCGGCCGGGTCGGTGATCAGGATCGCCGAGGTTGAGTGCTCGAATACCGTGGCCGCCATGCGCAGGTCTTTTTCGGCGCGGCGTTGCTGGCTGATGTCACGGCCCACACCAAGGATGCCTTCGAACGCGCCGTGTTCATCCCACACCAGCACAAGGCGCATCTCGATCGGTACCTTGCGGCCATCGGCGCGCAGGCAGTCGAACAGGAACAGCTGGGTATGCACTTGATCGCGCAGCGTATTCAGCGCGGCGGCGTCGCCCAGGGCACGGCTGACCTGTTCCATCAGGCTGTAAATGCCGGCCAGTTGCTGCGGGTTGGCGATGATCGACTGCCAGCCATTCTTGAACACCCAGTCCACGTCATAACCCAGCACGGCGTTGACCGACGGGCTGACGTAGTTGAGGGCCAACTGGCTGTCGGTGGAGCAGATCACGTCACTGATGCTTTCGGCCAGCATGCGGTAGCGCTGCTCGCTGTCGCGCAGGGATTCGCTGGCTTCAATCTGGTCGGTGATGTCCTTGGCCACGCCGATGATGCGCGTGACCACCGCGGTTTTGTCGCGGGCCAGGGCCTGCTCGCGGATATCAAAGCGCCGCCACTGGTTATTGCGATGACGAAAGCGCAACTGGCACTGTAACTGCGTGGTGTAACCCACCTCACGCTGGCGTTGGCGCAAGTCGTGGTAGTACTCGGCATCTTCGGGGTGCAACAGGATTTCCCAGAAGTACTCGCCCATTTGCTGCAGTTCGGCCTTGTTGTAGCCGAGGGTGTGGCCCAAATGGTGGTTGCTGAAAATCATGCGCTGGCTGATCACGTCCTGCACATACAGGTGATCCGGCACGGTGCGCACCACGTCCGACCAGAAACTCTCGCGCTCCACCAGCGACAGCTCGATCAGCTTGCGGCTGGTGATATCGTTGATGCTGAGGATCACGGCCTTGAAGTCGTCCTGCTGCTCCGGCAGGCGCATCACCAGCCACAGGTATTGATCGTTACCGGCGACGTCATTGAGCTGGATTTCCAGCTCCAGCTGCTTTTGCTGGGTCAGCACCGCCTCAAGCACTTGATAGCCGATGGCGGTGGCATTGCGTGGGCAATCATCGATCAGGCGTTCCCAGGCTTCCTCGCATGAGCCAACATTCAACAGGCGCACGGCCACCTGGTTGACTTCGGTAATGCGCAATTCCCTGAGCAATTGCTGACGTTCTGCGGTGTTATTGTGCAGCCAGGCCTGCAATTGCTCGCGAGTCTGCTCCCGGGTTTTGTCAAAAAACGCCTTGAGCTCCGACAGGTCCAGCACGCACAGGGCCACGCCGGTCCCTTCGAAAATATCCTGGTAACGCCGGCGGCCCTCATGCACCTGGCGCTGGCGGCGGCGCATGTTCAGCAGCACGATCAGCGGGATCAGCGAGAACGCCAGGCCCAGCAGGCATTTACCGATAAACGCCGGCAGCAGTTGTTGCAGCACCGCACTGCGGTCGAACAGGCCGCGCAATTGCCAGTCGCTTTTGCTCAGGGGCGTGACCAGTACGCTTTTGCTCAATTCATCCGGCGTCAGCGCCGAGGCCCACTGTGCGGGCATGCCATTGTCACGGCTGACCACGCGGTGGTTCAGGCGGTTCTCGATGGCCCACATCGGGCGCTGGCCCTGGCCGTCCTGGCGGGTGAGGTTGCTCAGGTAGTTGGGCGCCAGGCGCAAGGCCCAGTACATTTTCGAGCCGCCACTGGGCTGCTGCAGCAACAAATAGATCAGGGTGCCGTCGGCGTTGTTGCTCAGGTAATAAGGTTGCGAGTGGCTGCGCTGCACCAGTTCCTCGAGCCAGGCGCGGTCCTGGCTGTCTTTGGCGCTGTCACTGATCAGCGCGCCGCTGGGGGCGAGCAGGGCGACACTGCGCAGCTCCGGCAGCGAACGTTGCAAGGTGCGCATCAAGGCCTGTTGCTGTTCGTCGTTGCGCGGCGGCTCGACCATCGGCAGCAGGTTCAGGGCGATTTTCGCGCTCAGGGCCATGTTCAGGCTGATCTGTTCAGCCAGGTCGGCGCTGTAGTCGATGGTGTATTGCTGCTGGTTTTTCTGGTTTTGCTGCAGCTGGTCCAGCAGTTGCCAGAACAATAGCGCCAGAAGCATCAGCACCAGCGTCGCCAACGCGCCTTTAAAAGTGCCGTGCAGGGGCGCGCCCGGCGCTATATGAGCGGCGCGCAAGGGCGTGGGCGGAGTGACTTTGGACAAGCTGTGATCCTGCGGTTTGGCTGGACTGGCGCGCGACGTGCACTATAAGCCGGACGCCCGGAGGGCGGCTAGCATGCCTTGCCTTGTGGCAAAGTGCCAGCCCCGCCTGGCTGGACTGCCCAAGCGCATTCAGGTAGCTTTGCCGGTTACGCGGGGGCGTTCCAGCCCCAGACATTCAGGCTTTTTCCGCTCGCAGGCATTGATGATAGTCAACGGCCCGCGCGGCGCATGGCCTGCACGGGCTTCGCCCGCTTAATTCATCAGTCACTGACGCTAGGTTCACCATGGCTCAATACGTCTTCACCATGCATCGGCTGGGAAAAGTTGTTCCGCCGAAGCGGGAAATCCTGAAAAACATTTCGCTGTCCTTCTTCCCCGGCGCTAAGATCGGCGTGCTCGGCCTCAACGGTTCGGGTAAGTCCACGCTGCTGAAAATCATGGCCGGCGTCGACACCGAGTTCGAAGGCGAAGCCCGCCCGATGCCCGAACTGAACATCGGCTACCTGCCCCAAGAGCCGATCCTGGACCCGACCAAGACCGTGCGTGAAGTGGTCGAAGAAGCGGTGGCCGTGATCAAGAACGCCCAGGCCCGCCTGGACGAGGTGTACGCCGCCTACGCCGAAGAAGATGCCGACTTCGACAAACTGGCCGCCGAACAGGCCAAGCTCGAAGCCATCCTGCAGGCTGGCGACGGTCACAACCTGGAACGCCAGCTGGAAGTCGCCGCCGACGCGCTGCGTTTGCCTGCGTGGGACGCCAAGGTCGAATTCCTCTCCGGCGGTGAAAAACGCCGTGTGGCCCTGTGCCGCCTGCTGCTGTCGGCTCCCGACATGCTGCTGCTCGACGAACCGACCAACCACTTGGACGCCGATTCCGTCGCCTGGTTGGAGCACTTCCTGCACGACTTCCCGGGCACCGTGGTAGCGATCACGCACGACCGTTACTTCCTCGACAACGTCGCCGGCTGGATCCTCGAGCTCGACCGTGGCGCCGGTATCCCTTACGAGGGCAACTACTCCGGTTGGCTGGAAGCCAAGTCCGACCGTCTGGCGGCCGAATCCAAGCAACAATCGGCCCACGAAAAAGCCATGAAGGAAGAGCTGGAGTGGGTGCGCAAAGGCGCCAAGGCCCGCCAGTCCAAATCCAAGGCACGTCTGCAACGCTTTGAAGAAATGCAGTCGCAGGAATTCCAGAAGCGCAGCGAAACCAACGAGATCTACATCCCGGCCGGCCCGCGCCTGGGTGACAAGGTCATCGAATTCAAGAACGTGTGCAAAGGCTATGGCGACCGCGTGCTGATCGACAACCTGTCGTTCTCCATGCCAAAAGGCGCGATCGTCGGCGTTATCGGGGGTAACGGTGCGGGTAAATCCACACTGTTCCGCATGCTGATGGGCAAGGAAACTCCGGATTCGGGCAGCATCGAAATCGGTGAAACCGTGCAGCTGGCCTGTGTGGACCAGAGCCGCGAAGACCTCGACGGCAGCAAAACGGTATTCCAGCAAGTCTCCGAGGGTTCGGACCAGATCCGCATCGGCAACTATGAGATCCCGTCGCGCACCTACGTCGGCCGTTTCAACTTCAAGGGCGGCGACCAGCAGAAGTTCGTCAAGGACCTGTCCGGTGGTGAGCGCGGTCGCTTGCACCTGGCCCTCACCTTGAAAGAAGGCGGCAACGTGTTGCTGCTCGACGAACCGTCCAACGATCTCGACGTTGAAACCCTGCGCTCCCTGGAAGAAGCCCTGCTGGACTTCCCGGGCGCCGCCATTGTGATTTCTCACGATCGGTGGTTCCTGGACCGCGTCGCGACGCACATCCTGGCCTACGAAGATGACTCCCAAGCGGTGTTCTTCGAAGGTAACTACACCGAGTACGAAGCGGACCGTAAGAAGCGTTTGGGCGATGCTGCTGCCCAGCCGCACCGTGTACGGCACAAAAAACTGGCCTGAGTTGGGCTGGTTTGAAAGAGCGGAGCCTTCGGGTTCCGCTTTTTTTTGCGCGTAATTCAGGAGGGCCGAGGTGGATTTATCGCAGGCAAGCCAGCTCCCACCTTTGGCCGCCTTTCAAGTTGGCAACCCGATCAAATGTGGGAGGTGGCTTGCCTGCGATAGCGGTTTACCTGTTGGTGCATTTGCTGATGTGAAATCCCCTTAATGGTGCAAGAAATCACAATAATTTATATATAAAGCACCATTTAAATTCACAAAGGCGACACTTTGCGCTTTTCAGGTGCAACATGAATTGCTAAGGTCCGGCTCAATCTCATTTAAAAACAATCAATTTGCCGAGACTTCTCCATGATCGAATCTGTCGAATCCTTCCTTTCGCGCCTCAAGAAACGCGACCCCGACCAGCCGGAGTTCCACCAGGCCGTAGAAGAAGTCCTGCGCAGCCTGTGGCCGTTTCTTGAGGCCAACGCTCACTACCTGACGTCGGGCATTCTGGAGCGCATCTGCGAGCCGGAACGCGCGATCACCTTTCGGGTGTCGTGGGTGGATGATCACGGCAAGGTTCAGGTCAATCGCGGGTTTCGCATCCAGATGAACAGCGCCATCGGCCCCTACAAAGGCGGCCTGCGCTTTCACCCGTCGGTGAACCTGGGCGTGCTCAAGTTCCTCGCCTTCGAACAAACCTTCAAAAACTCCCTGACCTCGCTGCCCATGGGCGGCGGCAAAGGCGGCTCGGACTTCGACCCCAAGGGCAAGAGCGACGCCGAAGTGATGCGCTTCTGCCAGGCATTCATGAGCGAGCTGTACCGCCACATCGGCGCCGACGTGGATGTACCGGCCGGCGATATCGGTGTGGGCGCGCGTGAAATCGGCTTCCTGTTTGGCCAGTACAAACGCCTGAGCAACCAGTTCACCTCAGTACTGACCGGCAAAGGCATGGCCTACGGCGGCAGCCTGATCCGCCCTGAAGCCACCGGCTTTGGCTGCGTGTACTTCGCTGAAGAAATGCTCAAGCGCAACGGCCAGCGGGTTGAGGGTAAACGCGTGGCGGTCTCCGGCTCGGGTAATGTCGCGCAATATGCTGCGCGCAAAGTCATGGACCTGGGCGGCAAGGTGGTTTCCCTGTCCGACTCCGAAGGCACCTTGTACGCCGAAAGCGGTTTGACCGAGGAGCAATGGTCGGCGCTGTTGGCGCTCAAAAACGTGCAGCGCGGGCGCATCAGTGAATTGGCTTCTCGTTACGGGCTGGAATTTCGTGCCGGTAAAACGCCATGGGAACTGGCCTGCGACATCGCCTTGCCCTGCGCCACCCAGAACGAGCTCGACGCCGAAGCCGCCCGCACGCTGCTGCGCAACGGCTGTATCTGCGTGGCCGAAGGCGCCAACATGCCAACCACCTTGGAGGCTGTGGATATCTTTATCGAGGCGGGCATTCTGTTCGCGCCGGGCAAAGCTTCCAACGCCGGTGGCGTGGCCGTGAGTGGCCTGGAAATGTCGCAGAACGCCATGCGCTTGCTGTGGACCGCAGGCGAAGTCGACAGCAAGCTGCACAACATCATGCAGTCGATCCACCACGCCTGCGTGCACTACGGCGAAGAAAACGGCCGGGTCAACTATGTGAAGGGCGCGAACATCGCGGGCTTTGTGAAAGTCGCCGATGCGATGCTGGCCCAAGGCATCGTCTAAACCTCGGGCTCGACGCGCAGCACCTCGATCAACTGATCGCCGACGGGGCGTTTCCACAGCACCTCGTCGCCGACTTGCGCACCCAGCAATGCGCGGCCCAGCGGTGAGCCCCAGTTGATCAGGTGGGCATGGGCGTCAGCCTGGTCTTCGCCGACCAGTTGAATGCGCTGGTGTTCGTCCTGCTCGTTGGCAAAAGTCACCCAGCTGCCGATCTGCACCTTGTCGGTGGAAGTGGCCGGTGCTACCACTTGGGCGCTTTGCACGCGCTGGTTGAAGTAGCGCAAATCGCGCTCAAGGTCCGCCAGGCGTTGTTTATCGTCCTTGGCGGATTCGAGGCTGTGTTCCTGCTGCAACTGCGCAACCTTGGCTTGCAACTGCGCCAACCCTTGCGCGGTGAGGCGGTTGGGCTGCTCACTCACTTGGCGCTCCACCGGCTGGTCGGCCTGGGCGGCGGCGTTGTCTTCATTTACAAAAGCTCGGCTCATGACGTTCTCCTTCTATGAAGGTTGGGCCATGGTCGCCGCGCGATCGTTCCCACGCTCTGCGTGGGCATGCAGCCCTGGACGCTCTGCGTCCGCTTTTCAGGAAAGCGTCCTATTGCGTGCGATAGGCGCGGGCGGCGTCGCGATCCTTCTCCTGCTGCCAGGCGCGTTCACGGTCATCCCAGTGATTGTCCTTGTAGTCGCGCAACTCTTCGTTCTCGCGCATCGCCTTGCACTGGCGAAAGCCGTCTTCCCAGCCCTCGGCGTATTCACGGTCCTTCAGATAACGCGGCACGTTCTTGCGAAACTCCCCGCTGATCACACCCGCCGCCTGGCGACCACTGCTGCAACCGTCATCAAAACCATCGGCAAAGGCCGGAGGATAACCCTTGGCGATTAAATCCTGATGGGTGGACTGGCAACCCGACAACCACACTAGCGCACACAGCATTACCGCAGACCGCCACATGGCGTACTCCCTGGCCGCTTTACGGCTGATAGGGGAAGTCTAGTCAGGGAATTGTCGGGGAGGCGTGAAAGGGCGGTGAGAAAAGTGTTGAGTTAAAGGGCCATCAACGACGAGCGCTCGTTCCCACGCTCTGCGTGGGAATGCAGCCCAGGACGCTCTGCGTCCGCTTTGAAATCGTGACGCGGAGCGTCACAGGATGCATGCCCACGCGGAGCGTGGGAACGATCTATTAAAGGGCCATCAACGACGATTCCCTTTAACTTGCAGGACGTTTCCTAGAGAATCGCTGGCCTATTGTGCCTTAGGGTTTGGGGCACTAGTCTCCTGGCTCCGCTGTGAAAACAGCGGCCGGGTTTAGCGACCCGAACCATCGAGACTCATCCTCTTTACACACTTGGCAGGCGGTTTTTATACCTGTCGATATCGTGTTATGGCGGCTGTGCGCGGGAGATCTTCGGATCTGCCGGGTGTCTAGGTGACCGGTTCGCTAACCTGCGTACAGCTGCCACCCTTTCATGTTTAGCGACGTGCTCTGGTGGTCCTTTATCTCACTTAGCAGGTACACCATGTCTAAAGTCGTCCCCGATCCACCCCTGTCCTCAATCACCACCCTCGGCGTCGTCACCTTTGGCGACTACGGCGAAAACCAAAAGCCGCTGTTCCGCATCAATGCCGGCATGCCGATCGACGAAGCGCTGGAACACGCCTCCACCCTGCTGTTTTATTCCAAAAAACTCGCCATGGAAGCCGCCATGGACGTGCGCGGCGAGCAATACGCCTGGGCCGCGCATTACCTGTGTGAAATGGGCAAGGCCGTCGTCGACGACCTGACCCAAGCGATGACCCCCGCAGCCTAAAGGCTGACACTATCGCAGTGGCGATCACGCTTGTTGTGGCGAGCAGGCTTGCCCTGCGTTGGGCTGCGAAGCGGCCCCAATAAGGAGGAGTGCGGCGTATCTGGCACTCCTCGGTTGACTACTTTGGGGCTGCTGCGCAGCCCAACGCAGGGCAAGCCTGCTCGCCACAAAGGGGTTATGTCGTCTGGTAGGTCGTCAATGCGGCATGTTCAGCCAGTTCCTGCTGAATAAACGCCGCAATCATGGCGCGATACACCTGCTCAGTGACCTCAGGGTTGGCGCCCACCTCCTCGGATAACCCCCGCACTTTGGCAATCACCTGTTCAACCCGTTGCGGCGCCTTGACGCCATCGGCGTCTTTCTTAAAGCGCGCAGCCTGGGAAACGTAGTGGCCGCGCTCGGCCAGCAGGGTGACGATTTGTTGGTCGAGGCGGTCGATGTTTTCGCGGACTTGTTCAAGGGTGGTGCAGTTAACAGCCATGTTGAGGGAGCTCCTGATTTCGATGTATTTGGGATATGCACTGGCAAAATGTGGGAGCGGGCTTGCTCGCGAAAGCGGTGGGACAGTCAATACATCATTACCTGGACGACCGCTTTCGCGAGCAAGCCCGGCTCCCACATTGGAGCTTCGCCGGGTCTCAAAGATCAGTAGTGATACCACTTCACTTCAAGCATCACTTCATTCACCGGCGTCGACAAATGGCTGTACTCACGCTGGGCACTCAAACGCAGGCCCAGGTTGCGCGACAATTCCCACTGTTGGTTCAGGCTGATGCTGCGCCGTACTTCGCCATTGGTGAAGAAATCACCCTTGGCTTCCAGGCTCAGATTCCCCAGCGGGTTTTTCCACAGCACGCCGGTGTTGAACCCGGCAGCCGGTGAGATGGCTTCGCTGAAGTCGTTGTTATGCTCCACACGCACGGTGCCGAGGGCGAAGCCCAGCATGTCGTCGGTGAGTTGCCAGGTGCCGCCCGCGCCGCCGTTGACGTGGGCAACCAGGGTTTCGTCGTCGTGTTTGCCAGGCACGCGCTCCAGGCCGCCGGTCACTTGCCAGGACCACGGCTGCAACAGCGCGTTGCGCGGGGTCAGGGAGCGGATGGTGGCCAGGTCGAGTTGCTGCAGTTGCCAGTGGTTGCCTTCGTACTGGCGCAGTTTCATCTGCAAAATTTCAATCTGCGCGCCCAGCGGGAAGCCTTCGGCGTTGTCGTTGAGGTCGTGGTAGGCCATGCGCAGGCCGTATTCGCCAAAGGTTTTGCTACCGCGGGTGCCGATGCCGGCCTGCCAGGTGCGCGATTCGTGGCCGTCTTCGGGCAGGCCGGGGCGTTCGATTTTAAGGTCGGGCGCCGGGTTCTGGTTGATCGCGCGCAGCAGTTCGAAGCTGCGTTGCGAGCGTTCGGTGTCGCGCTCCAGGCCATTGGCGCGGTAGCGGCCGAGGCGATAGGCAGCGTCGATAATCAGCGCCTGACGTTCGCGGGGCAGGGCTTTGAAGGCCGGTTCCTGCAACTGCTTCTGGTCATCGCTGATTTTCAGCACCCATTGCTGCTCGTCGCCATCCAGTGGCTTGGCGCGTTCCAGCAACTCGCGTTCACGGGACGGGCGGTAGTCGATCTTTTCCACCAGGCCCGCTTCTTTGACGGCTTTGACGGTGTCGGTGGGGATCGCCGTGAGCGGGAATTGCTCGGTCAGGCGCAGGCTCGGGCGCGCCACTTGCAGCAGCTCCAGCAGGCGATAGGAGCAGTTTTCATCGAAGAAGAAGTAGTCGAACTGGATCTGCTTGAGCTCCCACACGTGCTCGACCATGCGCTTGGTCTCGACTTCGGTGAGGTTCAGGCGGTATTCCCACAGGTCGCGGTTCTCGAGGCTGCGGTATTCCGAGAGTTTTTCCTGGTACGGCACCAGCGCGAACAGGCCGGGGTAGCCGCCCATCAGGCCTTTCCAGGCGTAGAGGATGCTGTTGTCGGAGCCTTCGATATAGGCGCCGAAGTTGATCGCATAGCTGAGCAGCGCGGTGTTGTTGCTCTGCACGTCAGCCTGGTCGATGCGCAACAGGGTGTGGCCGAACATCGACGACGGGCTGTTGAGGTAGGCCGCCGGGAAGATCATCACCGCGCTGTGGGGCGCGACGTCCTTGAACCATTGGGTGAATTCCTTGCACTCCAGCGCGGGCAAATCGGTCAGATTCAACTGACTCTTGAGCCAGCGGGTACGTGCGGGGTAAACGCATTGGGCGTGCTTTTCGCCGAGGCTGGCCGGGGCGTACAGTGCCTCCACGGTGGCCTGCAGTTCCTGGTCCGGGTGGTGGGCGCCATCGGGGGCGAGGAAGAACTTTTTGTCGCTGACATAGCTGCGCCAGCCCTTGAGCTTGCCGGCCTCGTAATGACCCAAAGACAGCCAGAACGGATCATTGGCCAGTTGCTGCAAACGTTGATCATCAATATGCGGCGCCGCGTACAGCGGGGCGCAGGCGAAGAGTGCCAGCCAGGCAAAGCGTTTGAGCATAAGGGCAACTTAAGTCGGAAGTAGTGAGACCCAAAGGGGAGGCGGGCCCAAAAGTAGAACCAAAAATAAAACCAGAAATAAAACCCGCGCCTCGAAAGGCGCGGGCCAGTCGAGCTTAAGCCTGGGTAGCGTATTTGGCCAGGCGGGTATCGCTTTTCAGTACAGCCAGGGTGTTGTTGTGCACGTCGTCGGCGGTCACGTCAGCTTTGCTGAAGATCTGCTGGAAGTGCTCGTGGGTCACGGCCGCGAAGTGCTCGCGATCTTCCGGTGCAACGCCCAGTACCACCGCGTAGGTGGTCAGCGCTTCGCCGTTGCCTTTGGCCATGTCTTCGGACAGCTCGTTCATCATGCCATTCATGGCAATCCAGGACTTGCCGCCGTAGGTCAGGGCGCTGTTGGTGCTGCAACCGTTGGTGCCCGAGGTCATGCCGAAGGTGGCGTTACCCGAGGTGCCGTTGGTGGTGGAAGCGAGGAAGTGAGCAGGCGTACCGCGCTGGCCTTCGAACAGCATGTTGCCCCAACCGCAGTTCGGGCCACCTGGCGATTCAGCCATTGCATTGAGGGAGACAACGGTGAAGAGAGTACCAAGAAGGATCCGTTTCATAGCTTTGTTCTCTTTGTGTGCAAACCAATGGACAAGGGTTCAGGCGCGTCGCAGCGCCCTAGGGGCCAGTTATTAGTCCAACCCGCGCAGTTTGGAGTTTAGGCACGATCCCAGGGTTCCGTGATTTTTTATAAAACAATCGGTGTGGTTGTCGAGCGTGGCAGCGATTTTTTTGTAAGACGCATGCCCTGTCTATGCTTTCCCACAGCCTCGCCTTGCCAGAGCGCGTCAGCGAGAGCCAGAATGCCGACATCTGCCCCGCCTGATGTAAGGAAGCCCGATGCCTGATCCTGTTGCTGCCAGCTTGCGTCTAGCGCCCGAAGCGCTGACTCGCCCTTTCTCCGCTGAACAGTTCAGCTTCTCGACCACCAATGATTTGGAGCCCTTTCGCGGTGTGCTTGGCCAGGAACGCGCAGTAGAAGCGTTGCAGTTCGGTGTGGCGATGCCACGCCCCGGTTACAACGTGTTTGTCATGGGCGAGCCCGGTACCGGCCGCTTTTCGTTCGTCAAACGCTACCTGAAAGCCGAAGGCAAACGCCTGCAGACCCCGGCCGACTGGGTCTACGTCAACAATTTTGACGAGCCGCGCGAACCGCGTGCCTTGGAATTGCCGGGCGGCGCTGCGGCGGCGTTCATCGCCGATATCAACGCCTTGGTCGACAACCTTGTCGCCACGTTCCCGGCGGTGTTCGAACACCCGACCTATCAACAGCGCAAAAGCGCCATCGACCGCGCCTTCAACCAGCGTTACGACAAGGCCTTGGACGTGATCGAGCGCCTGGCGCTGGAAAAAGACGTGGCGCTGTACCGCGACAGCTCCAACATCGCTTTCACGCCGATGCTCGACGGCAAGGCGCTGGATGAGGCGGAGTTCTCGCAACTGCCGGAAGTCGATCGCGAGCGTTTCCACACGGATATTTCCGAGCTGGAAGAACGCCTCAACGAAGAGCTGGCCAGCTTGCCGCAGTGGAAACGTGAGTCCAACAACCAACTGCGCCAATTCAACGAAGAAACCATCACCCTGGCCCTGCAACCTTTGCTGGCGCCCTTGTCGGAAAAATACGCAGAAAACGCAGGCGTTTGCGGTTACCTGCAAGCCATGCAGGTTTACCTGCTGAAAACCGTGGTCGAGCAATTGGTCGACGACGCCAAGACCGACGCCCAGGCGCGCAAGCTGCTCGAAGAGCAATATTGCCCAAGCCTGGTGGTGGGCCACTCGGTCAACGGCGGCGCGCCGGTGGTGTTTGAGCCGCACCCGACCTACGACAACCTGTTCGGCCGTATCGAGTACAGCACCGACCAGGGCGCGCTCTACACCACCTATCGCCAGTTGCGTCCAGGTGCGTTGCACCGTGCCAATGGCGGTTTCCTGATCCTGGAAGCCGAAAAAATGCTCAGCGAGCCGTTTGTGTGGGACGCGCTCAAGCGTTCCTTGCAGTCGCGCAAGCTGAAGATGGAGTCACCGCTGGGTGAGCTGGGGCGCTTGGCCACCGTGACCCTCAACCCGCAGATGATCCCGTTGCAGGTCAAGGTCATCATCATTGGTTCGCGCCAGCTGTACTACGCGTTGCAGGACGCCGACCCGGACTTCCAGGAGATGTTCCGCGTGCTGGTGGACTTCGACGAAGACATCCCGATGGTCGACGAAAGCCTGGAACAGTTCGCCCAGTTGCTCAAAACCCGCACCTCGGAAGAAGGCATGGCGCCGCTGACCTCGGACGCAGTGGCCCGGCTGGCCACTTACAGCGCTCGGTTGGCAGAGCATCAGGGCCGTTTGTCGGCGCGCATTGGCGACTTGTTCCAACTGGTCAGCGAGGCGGACTTTATCCGCCACCTGGCGGGCGACGAAATGACCGATGCCGGCCATATCGAACGTGCGCTCAAGGCCAAGGCCACGCGCACCGGGCGGGTATCGGCGCGGATTCTCGACGACATGCTCGCCGGGGTCATCCTGATCGACACCGCCGGTGCGGCAGTGGGCAAGTGCAACGGGCTGACGGTGCTGGAAGTCGGTGATTCGGCGTTCGGCGTGCCGGCGCGGATTTCCGCCACGGTGTACCCCGGCGGCAGCGGCATTGTCGACATCGAGCGCGAAGTTAACCTCGGCCAGCCGATCCACTCCAAGGGCGTGATGATCCTCACCGGTTACCTGGGCAGTCGTTATGCCCAGGAATTCCCGCTGGCGATCTCGGCGAGTATCGCGCTGGAGCAGTCCTACGGTTACGTGGACGGCGACAGTGCGTCTCTGGGCGAGGCGTGCACCTTGATTTCGGCCTTGTCGAAAACGCCGCTCAAGCAGTGCTTTGCCATCACCGGCTCAATCAACCAGTTCGGTGAAGTGCAGGCGGTGGGCGGGGTCAACGAGAAGATCGAAGGCTTCTTCCGCCTCTGCGAAGCCCGCGGCTTGACCGGCGAGCAGGGCGCGATCATCCCGCAGGCCAACGTGGCCACGCTGATGCTCGATGAGAAGGTGCTGCAAGCCGTGCGCGACGGGCAGTTCCATATCTACGCCGTGCGTCAGGCCGACGAGGCGCTGAGCCTGTTGGTGGGCGAGCCTGCCGGTGACCCGGACGAAGAAGGGCAATTCCCCGAAGGCACGGTGAATGCGCGCGTGGTTGAGCGGTTGCGTGCGATTGCCGAGATGATCAGCGAGGATGATTTGAAGGAGGCGGAGAAGGAGCTGGCGCAGCAGGCGTTGGCGCAAACCCAGCCAACCTGATTTTTCGTCGCAGTGCAGTCAATGTGGGAGCGGACTTGCTCGCGAAGGCGGTGGATCAGTCAGTATCAATGTGTCTGACCGACCGCATTCGCGAGCAAGCCCGCTCCCACATTGGATCAGCGGTGTGTATCTACAATATCGGTAAATTCGCCACTAAATTGACTCCATCCTCAAAGACCAACGCCCGTTGGTCCCTACAACCTTGGTTTGCACCGGTTTTCTTCTATTCTCACTTCAAGGGATATCCACAGGAGTCGCAGGACAGAGACAGCCTCGCCGCGTGATTGGGGCTGAACACCGATCTACCGAGGGTCGCCGCCATGCCGCGCAGCCTTTGCCTTACCCGCCAATGCCTGGGCCTGGTCACCCGTATCGAATGCTCCATTCGCCCGCTCGCCGGGGAAAACGGGATGTGGACCTTGTTGTTTGCCGCCGGCATGACCGGCGAGCAGCCGTCCACCGTCAAATCCCAAGGCCCGTTCCATGGGCCTTTTGTGGCAGAAACCATTCTGGAGTCGATTGTGCAAAGCCTGACCCTGCACGGCTATGCGCTGGCCGATGACCCGCAGATCTGGTGTCTGCACCTGCAGGCCCATCTGCGCCAACTCAACGGTGGGCGAGAGCGATTGGCGCTGTGATGATCGTTCCCACGCTCTGCGTGGGAATGCCGCCCCGGACGCTCCGCGTCCCGCAGCCAGCGCAGGTTCAAGCCGTGGGCAGGTGACGCGGAGCGTCACGGGATGCATTCCCACGCGGAGCGTGGGAACGATCGTTGCGGTTACTTGCCCTCGGGCTTATCCAGCTTGACCTCAAAACCGTATTGCACGGTATCCAGGTCGGTGCGCTGGTAGCTTTCCAGGCGGGTGGGCTGGCCGTAGAAGTAGTGCACGTCAAACAGCGCCGTGCCGTATTCCTCGGCGCGGTGGCTTACGCCGAGGATTTCCTTGAGGTAATTGCCGCTGGCGTCCTTGGCGTAGAAACGCCAGCTGTCGGCGGGGAATTCCTTTTGGTCGACGATCAGTGCGTTGTCCTTGAGCGACAAGCCTTTAGGCAGCTTGCTCGTATCCAGGGTGTTTTTCTCGATGGTGGCCAAAAACAGCGGCACCGAGCCCACCACAAAGGCCGGGGTTTCCGGGAACAGGTTGAGGTCGTAGGTGAGTGTGCCGCTGCCGGCGTTCAGCTCGAAAGCTTCGGTGGGCAGTTCAATCGGCTCGCCGCGCTCGCCTTTGTCGTCCGCCGTGAAGAAGGTGATGGGCGCGTCGCTGTTGTTGCGATCAGCGCCGACCAGGTCGTCATTGAACGTGAATGGGTGGTCAAACACGATTTTCGCCGCGCTGGCGTCTTCGGTCGACTGGGTGATGGTCACGCTTTTTTTCAGCTGGTCCTCGGTCATGGCGGCGTCTTTAAGCCAACTGGCGGCGCTGTCGTCGTACACGGTGACCGGCATCGGCAGCGCTTGTACGCTGCTTTGCAGGCTGTTCTTGTCGAAACGCTGCACCGGCAGGTCCAGGTCTTTGCGGGTGAGGGTGGCGGTGGAGAAGTCCAGGACATCGACCTGCAACGTGTCGATTACGCCATTGAAATACACCTTGGCGTAGTGGCTGCTCTGTTTGTGCTCGAAGGCTTTTTGCTCGTCGGTAAGTTGCTTCTCAAAGTCATCCGACCAGGCCTTTTGCTTTTGCATCTCGGCCAGTTGTTTCTCGTAGAACGCCACTTGCGCGGCATTTTCGTTGATCGAGCCCGAGCGGGTCAGGTACTGCCCGGTGCTGTCGCGTGCCTGCACCAGCAAAGGGTTGGGCGATTCGTCACCGACTTCCGGCGCCAGCGGTGCGCTGTTGGTCAGTTCAATCTCGGCGTAGTTCTTCTCCAGCAACAGCAGGTTGAGGGTGACCGTGCCCTCGGTGCGTTTGTGGCCCACGTCTTTTTTCGACAGGTCGAAGGTCAGCACCTTGCCCGGCGCAACCACTTCAACCGAGCCTTTGAGGCTGACGGGTTGCGGCTGGCTCTTGTTGTCGGTCTCGATGCCTTCGATAAACGGGTAGGTGACGGTCAGGTCATCGGGGTTGGTCAGGTTGGAGCTGCTGGGGCTCAACTGGATGCCCGGGTCGGTTTCCGACCATTCCGGCTGGAAGGGGATGACCTTATTGTTGCTCAAGGTCACCGACTGCCATTCCAGGCTGTGGGGGAAGGGGAACTGGTCGGGACTGTTGAAACTGAACGGGAACACTGGCTGCAGATCGGTCAGGTAGTCGGAGTGCGAGGCTTTGCGCAGCACGAACAGGCCATTGATGTAGGTGTCGACCAGGGCCTGGGGCGTGGGGTAGTGCGTGAGCAGGGCCAGGGTGTCTTCGCCGTATTCGGCTTCGACAGGCTTGTTGGCGAGCTTGACCCGCGCCCGTTCCAGCAACAGCAGGGAGCCGCCGAGGTCGGCGATGGCGTCTCTGAGTTTGGGGTCTTGAATGCTGTCCAGCGATTGTTCGAACTTTGCGGTTTTCTCTTCGAGGGTGGCCTGCTTCTGCTCTTCTTTCGGGGAGCAGCCGCCAGCCATCAGCAACACCGCACACAGGCCAAGGGTGGCCAAAGGGGATCGCACATCCGTCATCTGAATCTTCCTGTCCGACATCATCAAGCCGAGTGAGAGGACTCGACACTAGCAGAAAAATTCTCTTACAGATGCCGTACAGATCAGTTTTCTCGTGGTTCCAGCTGTTTGGAGGCGGCTGGTATACTCGCGGCCATTTTTAGCCTGGCTGTGTGAGATCTGATGGAACGCTTTATCGAAAATACGATGTACGCCTCGCGCTGGCTGCTGGCCCCGATCTACCTGGGGCTTTCCCTGGGCCTGCTGATCCTGGCGCTGAAGTTCTTCCAGGAAATCATCCACGTCCTGCCCAACATCTTCACCATGCTGGAATCGGAAGTGATCCTGTTGCTGCTGTCGTTGATCGACATGGCCCTGGTCGGCGGTTTGCTGGTGATGGTGATGATTTCCGGCTACGAGAACTTCGTCTCGCAGCTGGATATCGATGAGAACAAAGAAAAGCTCAACTGGCTGGGCACCATGGATTCTTCGTCGCTGAAGATGAAAGTGGCGGCCTCCATCGTGGCGATTTCGTCCATCCACCTGCTGCGGATCTTCATGGACGCCAAGAACGTCGATCCGCAGCATTTGATGTGGTATGTGATCATCCACATGACCTTCGTGGTCTCGGCGTTTGCCATGGGTTACCTGGACAAACTCACCAAGCACTGATGTGCAGCGCCGGCCTTACTGCTCGACGAAGTAGTAAGGCTGGCGGTTGATCGCCATTTCCTTGATCACCGTGACTTTCTCGCTCAGTTGCTCAGTACGGTCCAGCAGCGCCACGTTGCCGGGTTTGGCTGTGAGGTAAGTGCGCAGCTCGGCTTCGGTTTGCAGGATCGGCAAGTAGGCCTGCAGGTAGAACACACTGGCCCCGGCGATGCGTTCGTTGGGCTGGAACAGCACCACGTCTTTGCCTTGTGCCTGGTAGGCCTGTACCTGGCTGATCACCGGCACAAACGACTGGCGCACGTCGGCTTTGGGGGCAAACCAGAAGGCCGCCGCCAGGTAGCAGGCAATCGCCAGGGTGAAAACCCCGCCGATCACCCTGCGGTGGTAGCGATAAATCGACGGTTTATTGGCTTTAAGCCACTCCAGCAACACCCCTGCATATTCGGCCGCCAGTACGGCGGCAGCGGGCGTGAGTGCCATCAGGTAAACCACACGCTTGCTCGACGCCAGGGTCAGCAGGGTGAACTGCGCCACCAGCCACACGCTGAAAAACAGACGGTAACGGTTACGCACCAGGCTTTTGCGAAAGTGCCACAAGCCCAGGTACACCAGGATATTCCACGGCAGGAAAGCCTCGGGCAGCTTGGCGATGTAGTAATAGAACGGCTCGTAATGCCCGGCTTCGACGAAGGAGCCGCTGAAGCGCCCGACGCTGTTGGTCCACAGCACTTCCGCCACCGACTGCATACCGCCGCGCTGAAACAGGAAGCCCAGCCAGATCAATAGCGGCACCAGCGCCAGCAAGGTGAACAGCGCCGGCTTGAGCCAGTCGCCAAGGCGCAGGCGTTTGTCCATCAGGCTGGTGCTGAGCAAATACACAAAAATCACAATGCCCGGCATCGCCAGGCCGAGCACACCTTTGCTCAAGGTGGCGATGACCATGCCGACGGTAAACAGCGCCCAGGCCCAACCGCTTGAGCCTTCGCGATCAGTGCGCACGGCCTGGTAGAACCCCAGCAGCGCGGTGGTCACGCCGAGGCTGAGCAACGAGTCCTCGCCCACGCCGCGCACATTGCCCCAGTAACTGGCCATGGTCGCCAGGATCAGCGCGGCGCAGAACGCCAGGGTTTGCGGCCGCCCGAACTTGCGCAGCATCGCGTAAAACAGCATCACACTGAACAACCCGGCAAACGCCGACGCCAGGCGCACGGCCCAGGTGGTGCCGCCAAACAGGCGAATGGCGCCGGCATCCAGCCACAGGCTCAGGGGTGGTTTTTCCAGAAAGGGCTCGCGGAACAGGCGCGGGATCACCCAGTCATTGTCCAGGTGCATGGCCATGGCGATCCCGGCGACGCGGGCTTCAGTGGAGCCTTGCAGCTCATGGTCGCCGAGGGCGAAGAAGAACAACAGACCAGCGAGAAGAAAGAGCAGCAGAGGAGCGGGACGCGTCATGGTTCTGGCTACCGAAGCAGGGGACCGCTCGGGGGAGCGGCCATGTTAATCGGTCAGTATAGGTAGCCGTTTCTTAACATTTCGTGAACGAATGTGGGGTTTTTGTAAGGCCCGCTCAGCCCCGTATTCAGGGCAGTTTCAAGCTGGGCAATGCCGCTTTGCCAGGCTCGGTGAGTACCGGCTCCAATTGCGCCCAGGTGAAGCTCAGGTCGTTGTCGCAACCGTCGCCCGTGGCACGTGTGGCGAGTTGCAAGCCTTGGGTGTTGAAGCTCAGGTCGAAGCTGTCGTAGTCGGTGATTGCCGGGCAACCTTCGTCGGTGGTGGTTTGTTTGGCCAGCCAGGCGCTGAACCTGGCAGGCAACTTCACGTGCCCGGAGTAGACGTCATACCCTTGTTGTTGGCCGCCGAGCCAGGTCCACGGGTCGACACGTTCGCCGGTTTGCAGGTTCCAGGAGTGCAAGCCCCAACTGATGCCTCGCGCGCCAGTGCCCGCCGCCCAGCGATAAAACTTCACGGTGATGAAGTGCGACGACCAATAGGTCGGCTCCACGTCGATTTCGCTGGTATAGCCCGAGCCGTTTCGCCCGAGGTACTCACGGCGCTCCTGAAAGTAGTCCGCCTGCTCCTCATCGCTGACAGCCATGGCAGCGAGTTGCTGGTTGATCTTCTGAATCGCCGGGCTGTCGCCCGCAAGCTTGATCGTGACCTGCGCGCCTTGGGCCTTGAGCAGATACGCGTGGTTTTCGAAGCTTTTCTTCTCGGTCTTCACCGGCAACGGCGCGGCTTCCATGGGCGCGTTGTAGGCATCGCTGCCGCAGCCGTCGGTGCTGATGCGTTTCAAGGCCAGTGGCAACGAGTTGGCGTCTTTGGTTTTGCTCCAGGTGCCCGCGAGCGTATCGCCCTGGGGTTTGCCCAGCGTCCACAAACCGGTATTGCCGGCTTCGACCCACGGCGCGTTGTCGCTGGCCTGGGTCAGCTGGATCGGCGTGAGAATGCGCTGGTAGTAGTAACTGCCCTGCTCGCCGTCGACGCCGTTGAAGCAGGCGGTGATGGCGGATTTACCCAGCGTGCCTTGCCATACGCCCGCAAGGTCGGCGGCGTTGGCGAGCAAGGGCGTGAAGGCGAGGGCGATGACGGCGAGGGGCTTGAGCACGGGTATCTGACTTCCGGTTGTCTGATAAAGGTCGTCAGGGTAATGGGAATGAGGTGTCTACGAAACCTGGGGCGATTCAAACACCTTCTTTTTAGATAAGGTAACTCTCGGTTTTTATATCCTTAGTCATTAAGAATATGGGTGCCTGGCAGGTTGGCAGGGTACTAATCGCTACTTTGCCCCTTGGCAGTTCGGGCGTTCTACTGCTGCTTAACCAAGGCCTTTCACCCATGGAAAGTCCGATCATCGAATACACCGACAAACAGCGCTGGTTTGCCTTAACCAAGATCAACACCCTCTCGGCACTCTCGCAGATCGTGCAGATCGGCACCGTCACGCCACTGCTTTCGCTGTCGCTGGAACAGCAAGGCGTGGAGCCGGCCAAGATCGGCGTGATCGTCAGCGCCTCGTGGCTGGCGATCCTGCTGCTGTACAAATGGGTGCCGCGCCTGCTCGCCTACCTGGGGCTGGTCACAACCAACATCCTCAGTGCGGTGCTCACCGTGGGCGCATTGATCGGCATGACCTTGACCCACCACCTGGGGCTGATTTTTGCGCTGAATTTTGTCCTCGGTATCGGCCTGATCCTGCGCTGGATCGCCTGCGACACCTGGATCGTCGCCGTCGCCTCCAAAGACGAACGCGGCCGCGCGATTGGCGTACACGAAACCCTCATGGGCCTGGGCATTGCCGTTGGCCCCTTGCTGCTGGTGGTCTTCGGCGTCGGCAGCGCCGCGCCTTACTACGCCTGCGCCGTCATCGTCCTGCTCTCCGGCCTACTGGCACTCACCCTCACACCCTACGACACCCAACCACAAACCCCGGCAGAAAAACGCCACGGCAAATTATTCAGCGTCATCCCCACCGCACTCTGCGGCGCGTTTATCGCCGGCTTTGCCGAAACCTCATCCGTTTCATTCCTGGCCGGCTACAGCCTCTCGGCCGGTTACCTGCTCACCGCCGCGACCCTGCTGATCTCGGTCTTCGGCATCGGCGGCACGCTCCTGCAACTGCCCATCGGCTGGATGGCCGACCGCAGCTCCTACACAATCGGCCAATTGGTTTGCGGGTTAGTCTTGCTGCTGGGCACATTCGCCATTCCATTCAGCCAGCCGCTTCCCTGGTTGGCGACGCTCATCGTATTCCTCTGGGGTGGGGCGATTGGCGGCATGAACACCCTGGCGGTGATCGAAGCGGGAGATCGGGTGGGGGAGCATCAGGTGTCTACGGCGATGACGGCGATTGCGATGTTTTATACGTTGGGGAGTGTGGTGGGGCCGATTGCGACGGGGGTGGTGGTTTCTTATGTGGGTGGGCATGGGTTGATGATATCGGTGGGGGTCGCCGGTGCGCTTTTCATCGCTCTGCTGACGGTGCGCAGAAACCCCGGCCCGTGATGCTTGGAACACGCCATGATGCGCGCAATAAACCCGCGCCCGGCGGCGCCTACTTCGGTGGCCCACCCGGCATTTGATGCGTGAACGCTATCGTGAAAGCTCGCGCGCCTGCCTGGCGATACGCGGTACGCCAACGCTTAACGTTCCAATTGCTCGGTGAGTGCCGCGACTCACAGGCGTAACGCGAGCTGTGTGGCAAAGAAGTCCGTAACTGCTCTGACTCTTGCGGGAACGAACCGACGCCGGGGCCATATCAGGCTTATCTCTCTCGATGAATTCATAAACTCGCCTAACACCGTCACGATATCAGGATGCTGCAGATCCCCTACCAACGAGGCGCTATTGAACATTCCAACGCCGACACCCGCCAGCACCGCGGCCAAAATGGTTTCTACACTGTTGGAAGAAAGATTGCCCTGCACGGGAACGGTGAACGGTCCATCCGGCCCCTGGAATGGCCATTGCGTCATGTCGTTGTAGATCAGGCAGTTATGTTGCGCCAGATCCTCGGGCACAGCTGGCGTGCCATAGCGATCAAAGTAGTGGCGAGAACCGACACATACCAGCGTTGTAGCCGCGACGGGCTTCACCACCGAATCAGGATCATGCTTGGGGCTGACTCTGATCGCGAGGTCGATACCATCATCAACCAAATCCCGGACACTGTCCGACAGGCAGACATCCAGTTTGATATTCGGGTGAAGTGCCAGCAGTTGCGGGATGAGCGCAACCACATGCAGCCGGCCGAACGTAGCCGGCGCCGCTATTCGAACTAAACCGCTGACGTCCCCGACACTATTGGCCAGCTCACCGTCGGCTTCATCGATCTCCTCAAGCAGCGGTTTGGTCCGGTCATAGTATCGACGGCCTTGATCGGTGAGGGCCACGCTGCGCGTGCTCCTGTTGAACAGCATCACCCCCAGGCGTTTTTCCAGGGCACTGATGGATTTGCTGATGGCCGATTGCGAATCGCCCAGTCGACGGGCAGCAGCAGAAAAGCCGCCCATTTCAGCAACGGTTACAAACGCCGTCAGTTCACGAAATCGGTCCATTGAAATTTCCCAGGCTATCTGCGCGATTCCAACACATGAGTCAATTCATTCTAAATATGAATAAACCATATGTGTTTTTTGATGATTATCACCTTAGGGGCACTTAATTAATATGGATTCATCGCCGGTCGCTGGCGCGGTCAGGTAACCGGATTAACGGCTAGCGGCTACACGGCGACGGTTACTGCATACACACATCCACTAATGAACAGGTACAGAATCATGAGCAGCGAAGTGATTGATCAGAACCAAAACGCCGTCCCTTCCTTGAGCCTTCGAGGCAAAAGGGTGGTAGTTGTAGGCGGCAAAACCGGGATGGGCCTCGGCATTGCTCAGGCGGCGCATGCGGCCGGCGCGTCGGTAACGGTCGCCAGTCGCCGCATTACATCCCTGCAGGAGCGTCCGGATCTGGCTGATTTCGAACAGATTAGCCTGGACATTCGAAACGAAGCCGATGTGCGCGAGGCGTTCAATCGCATTGGCGCCTTCGACCATCTCGCGATCACGGCCGCTCCCGATTTCGGGACTTGGGGCGCTTTTATGGATGCCGATATGCAAGGGGTGCGTAGTTACATCGAAGGCAAGTTCCTCGGCAGTTGGGCCTGCGCCCGGTATGCGGTGCCACACCTGAGGGCTGGCGGCACGATCACCTTTCTTACCGGGGGCTCGGCCGTTCGGCCAAAACTCGGTTTCACCGCACCGACGTCTGCTTTTATCGCAGTAGAAGCACTGGCCGGTTCACTGGCGCTTGAGCTCGCGCCCATTCGGGTGAATACGATTCGTCCGGGTTTTGTCGACACCGATATGTGGAGCGTGTTGCCCGCAGATCAACGCGAAGGCTTGCGTGAGAAAGTTCGCCAGAACTTTCCAGCGAGACACGCGGGTACGGCGGCCGATATTGCCCATGCCGCGCTGTTCTTAATGACCAATCGCTACATGACCGGCACTGTGATTGAAGTCTCGGGTGGAGAGAATTTGGTGCCCAGCGTGATGTGAGACCACGTCGGTCTGATTGCGGCCGACGACACACTGCCAACACGCAAACAGCCGACGCCCTCCCCAGCAATTTAGCAGAGCCTAATAACCCGACTCTGTACTGGCCTGTTTTGAATCCAGGCCTTGGGGGGAGGGGGCGACTCTTGGGCATGCAATATGCCTTTACAGCATCGGTCTGATCGTTCGGTTTACCAACGCGACGATTCGAACTCGCTATCAGCCTCTGACAGCGTTGCAGTGTTGACACCCATGACACGATTGAACTCGGTGATTGGAATGCCTCGGCTAGTCTGCAACCCCATCGCGCCGATCCTGGTACTGGCTAAGTCGAAAGCAGCACGCACGTGGACAGGCGCCGCTTCGAATAAATCAAGCCATGCTTCAAGTTCCACTTTTTCGGCAGCCAGTGAGACTTCGATATTCTCCTGCGGCTGCTCAACACGACTTTCGCTGGACTGACCCATGAGCGCTTCCTCGTATAGCGGGTGGTAAACATCGTTCGCTAAAGGCTACAGGGTTGGATCAAGCGTTTATCCACATGACCTTAATTTTAAGATCGGCAGCAGCTGAGCGGGTGGCGTGGTTGAGCAGGTTTATTTCGAGTGAGCGAAGGGACGCTGAGCACTGAAGATTCTTAAAGCCGAGTTGCTGCATGGCGACTCGGCTTTTTGGGCTGTGGCTATTGCGGGGACGGTGAGCTTGTGGGCGGCAGTAGGGTCAACACCCGCTCGATCAATAACTCACCGAGCACGATTAATTGTTGGCTACCCAAAACCTTCTGACGGTTTTCACCTTCGAGTTCGAAAGCCAGGTCAGTGGTGATAGCGTTCAGCGAGGCAAGGGTTTCGCTGGCTTGAATCAGGAGGGTTTCGGGGTCGATGTTTTGAGCGACCGTGAAAAGGCTCGCTGGGGGATTGGGGGGGATTTTTTTCATGGCGCAAACTCCTTGATTGGTGGAGTCGCCAGGCATCGCTGCTAAACGAAGTGGGTGGCGACTGTACGCGGGTTAGCAGACCAGGAATCAAGGAACCCAGCGCACCCGAAAGTGCCCCACGCACAGCGGCCATAACGCAGTCCAGCAGATGCTGAACGGATGGTGGCGTTGCAGGCCTTGATATTAACCGAGCTGCTAAACCCGGTCGCTGATTTTGCAGCGACGGGAGGAGGTTAGCCGTGTAGATGGGGTGGGAACAGTTCACCAACGGCGCGATGTCTTGAAGGAAAAATCCGAAGGCATGCTGGCTGGGGTTTTCAGACCTCAGAAACAACGAAACCTGCACTGGGCGGGTTTTGTCGATGCTTTGAATTGGTGGGCCGGGATAATCTGAAATGGAAATCCGGGGCGGTTCACTGGATTAATTTGATAGCAATAAACCGGAGGCTCCCACGGATTGCCTGCGGTATGTTGACAATCATGCGATCCACACGGGAATGGCAATGATCGACACGGCATTGGAAACAAGGCTCGCTTGCGAAAACTGGAGTGAGCATCTACATCGCGTAAACGCCAGCGGCTTTAGCGTCATTGAGAACCTGCTCGACCCAGACGTCTGCCAGGGTCTTATCGATAGCTACTGCGAACCGGCCATTTTTAGGTCGTGTATCAATATGGGCAGCCACGGCTTCGGTTTAGGGCAATATAAATATTTTGCATACCCGCTGCCGCCTATTATCGCCACATTGAGATCCTGTGTTTACCCGCAGATGGTTCCACTGGCCAACTATTGGAACACTAAACTTGGCCTTGAACCTCCCTATCCCGAACGCCACGAAGACTTTCTAAGCCAGTGCCATGATGCCCGGCAAGAGCGCCCCACGCCGCTGCTGCTGCGCTACGGTGCAGGCGATTACAATTGCCTGCACCGCGACCTGTATGGAGACATTCTGTTTCCCGTGCAGATGGCTATCCTCCTGTCTGAGCCCAATGACGACTTTAGCGGCGGCGAATTCGTGCTTACCGAACAGCGGCCACGGATGCAGTCCAGGGTCAGCGTGGTGCCGTTGCGCAAGGGCGATGCAGTGATTTTTGCCGTCAACCGCAGGCCCGTTAAGGGGGCCAGAGGCTTCTACTCCGTATTTACACGCCACGGCGTGAGCGAGGTCAGAGCGGGGGACCGGTTTACCCTTGGGGTAATATTTCATGATGCGCAGTGATGGACGGCCAAGCGTTCGAATTTGAAAGCAAGACTCGGAGTTTTAATGCGCTTCAATAGCGATAGGCTTGTGCAAATTGCGAAAGTGGGGTGTTGCCATGGAATGCGTTAAAGACCAAACCATCCAGCCCGTGCTGAAGGCCGAGGACGATCCGCGCTGGAGTATTCTCGTCAACCGCCAGGCTGATGCAAACCTCGATTTCGTCTACGGCGTGCTGACAACCGGGGTTTACTGCAAACCCTTCAGTCCGACCAAGCTGCCTCGGCCGGAAAATATCGTGTTTTTCGACACCGCAGCCGAAGCCGAAAGGGCCGGGTTTCGCCCCTCCAAGCGCGACAGCAGCAACCCGGCGGTCGTCGCCCAAAAGCATGCGGTGGCTGTTGCCGAAGCCTGCCGGCTTATCGACGTATCGGACATGGTTCCCAACCTGGGTGATCTGGCCGAACAGGTGGGCATGAGCAGCTTCCACTTCCACCGAGTCTTCAAGAAACTCACGGGCCTCACGCCTAAAGCCTACAGCGTCGCTTCGTTGCGTTCGCGCGTCAGAGACCAGCTTTCGCTCAGCGGCACCATCACCGACGCTCTTTATGAGGCGGGCTTTAACTCAAACAGTCGATTCTATGAAGCGTCTCAAAATATCCTCGGCATGAAACCCACCGAGTACCGTGCAGGGGGGGCCAATGTGGATATCAAATTCGCATTGGGCGAAAGCGCGCTGGGCTCGATCCTGGTGGCCAGAAGCGCGCGCGGCATTTGCGCGATTTTATTGGGCGATGACCCTAATGCGTTGGTGGAGAGCTTTCAGGACCAGTTCCCCAACGCCAACCTGATTGGTGGCGACGCCGAGTTCGAGGAGCTGGTGGCCACTGTCGTCGGCTTTGTCGAATCGCCGGGCACAGGCCTTGCGCTGCCGTTGGACATCCGCGGCACCGTATTCCAAGAGCGGGTTTGGCAGGCGCTGAGGGACATTCCCGCAGGAACGACCGAGACTTACGCCCAGGTCGCCGCGCGGATAGGTATGCCCAGTGCCACCCGTGCAGTGGCCAACGCATGCGGGGCCAATAAGCTCGCGGTGGCGATTCCATGCCATCGCGTGGTGCGCAGTGATGGATCCTTGTCTGGCTACCGTTGGGGAGTGGAGCGTAAGCGCAAATTGATCGAGCGCGAGAAGAGCATGCACGCGACACAAGTTGCTGGATGAACTGCGCCGGATGGGGACTTGACGGGGGGAGGACGCGTAATGAGGCGTTGGAAAGTCATAGATTCCCACGGCAAGCCCGCCCTCAGTTCCAAGCCGGGTCAGTTTGGCGGGCATAAAGGAAGCAAGATCTACGGGCTCCTGGACTGCCCGGCTGCACTGCGGGCATTGAGCAAAGGCGGATATGTGAAGGATCGTGTGTTTTTTATCGATGAACAGACTGCGCGATTGGCAGGCTATCGCCCCTGCTTTCGATGCATGCCCGCCAGTTACCGTGAGTGGAAGCTGACAACTGAAGGGCTCATAAAGGGGGAGGTGATAACAAAGCAATGTGAACCTTAGACTATCGCTGTATCCGCGGTTATCAACTTGATAAAGCACGAAACTTGGCAGGCCCGAACGGTTAAGTAACAGCGTGCATGTGAAATTTTGTGCGCGAAAAAAACCATAGTGCGGATCCTGCAGCGGGATGCGTTCTGTGTGGCGTGTGAAAAATTAGATATTAAAAATATAAAAGCAAGAAACAGAGTTTTCCATGAAATGTTTTGCAATATTTTGACCCTGCCCCTCGTAATCAGTGTAGTGCTGACGCGAGGTGCAAGGCTATTGCATCGCCGACATGCGATATGCCGAACGATAATGCTTTGGTTCTATCGATAAACCTAATCATTTGGGGTGGCGCAATGGATGTGCAGGCAACTGAAGACTTTGAACGTCTTATGAACCGTTTGGGTGAAACAGAGCTATATCATGACGGCGAAGACTGGGTAGAATGTGAATCTGTCTGGAAACGCCCCCTTCGACCGCAAGCTTTTCCCTACACTACATTTGACAGCGTTACGCAAAGTACGCTGTTCAATTATTCATCCCTGACAATGAATCGAACGCTTACGGCGCTGTACGAACAAGATTTTCTCTACCTGCCTGCTACGTCCAACAATATTATAGAAGACCTCAAAACTGCCTATAGCACTCCGCTGAGAACGCTGGCAAATGAGCTGATTGCCCCGCTTGAGGAAAAGGTTTTGGGTGATCTACAGGCTCAGGTAAAAGTCGGTGGGGGGTGGAACAAGGAGCTGTTCAAGTGCTTTCTTGCAGAAAAACTGGAACCTCATGGCGACGCCGTATTAGATACTTTGAGCCTGATTCAGAGTGCCGATGACCCGCAATTGATGCTGAAGTTGTTACTGATGCAACACGCCGTGGATTTCCTTCCTGAGTCTTCGCACATGGCGAGGTTTGCAAAAGGCGATTATGGCGACGCGCAATCTGCAGTATTCCGCGTATTACTCGATGAGTTCGGTTATGGCAAACATGCGACAAAGCACAGTACGCTGTTCAAGTCGACGCTGAAATCTATCGGCATGCTGGATAATTCCCATGCTTATTGGAATTTCTACCTGACGTCTTCGCTGCTCAACAATAACTACTTCCATAAATTGACGCGAAGCCCGGAATGCTTTTTTGAATACGTCGGCGCAATCACTTATGCAGAGAACTCGTTCGGGCCTTATTGCGGCAGAGTCAGGAACTTACTGTTGCAACACTTTCCTGATGTGGACGCGCGCTATTACACCGAACACGTGCATATCGACGACTTCCATGGTTCCATGACCTTGAATGAAATTTTATTGCCGCTGGCGGAACGCTACGGGCCGACGGTGTATCCCGAGTTTGTGCGTGGTATTGAAATGTCCTGCATGCTCCAGCAGATCATGGAAGATGATTTGTGCGCGCAGATCACCTGGATGAACAAGCGCCCCCTCTATCGCCAGCTGGCGATGGATATCAAACAGAGGGTGTTGAAAAACATCGAAAACATCCCTGTCGCCTACCTCAATGAGCCCAAGAACGAGCTGTCTGTTCCGCACGTTCATGATGGTGACGAGTTTTGTATTGTCGATGAAGGCTTGCTGCGGTTTTGTCACGGCCCGGATTGTTTCAGTGATCTGTCGCCCGGCGACTGTGTGGTGATCGCAAAAAACCGGCTGCACGGTGCGCTGGTCTTGTCTGACTTTTGCAAATATCGAATTCTGTCTATCGGGGATTATCGCCAATATGCAACTTATAGCCTTTGATCGATCTCAGACACCGCCGGTTATCAAGACGGTCAGTAAATATATCCAAATGCAGCGCGACGACGACGGGCAGATAAAGTTCAAGGACATGACCTGCCGGCATCGAGGCGGCCCGCTGACCCATGGCACTGAAGACAATGAGTCGGTGATCTGTCCCTGGCATGGCAAAAAGACTAAGAAGTGCAAGATTGATTACCTGGATATAGCCTTCGTGGAAAACGCGAACACGGTCTGGGTTGGGCTTAACGATTTCGAAAGGCTTATTTACAACGTCTGATCAAACCCGCTGAACTGGACGCATCGCCAAACTTTGGAGATTTAGCATGTTGAGTCATAACAATGAGGCTGTGTTTAAAGCTACCACCATCAATGTAAATGACCCGTTGATAGCTACCATCCCCCGCTGGCATTTTTCTATGTTGAACGACCAGCAACGCAATCAGGCTTTTTTTGACGCCATTGATGCAACCGACTTTACCAATAAAACCGTACTTGATATTGGTACCGGCTCCGGCCTGTTGGCGATGCTGATTGCCCGAAAGGGCGCGCGGCATGTTTACACGTGTGAACTTAACCCAGTGGTGGCTGCCAAGGCAGAGGAAATCATCCGAATAAATGGTTTGGAGCATCGCATTACCGTTATCAATAAATTGTCAACGGATATGATTCCGGGTGAAGATATTCCACGCAATATCGAGATTATGATTTCCGAAACCGTGGATTGCGGTTTTTTCGGCGAAGGTTTTGGTCACGCGCTGGTTCATGCAAAACGTGAATTGCTCAGCCCCGACGCCATTATCATTCCTGAATCGGTGAAACTGAACGCCTGCTTATTATCAAGTCAGGAAGTGGCCAACCTCAACTGTGTGTATGACGATATTTTTGGTCTCGACGTCAGTGCATTCAACAGTTTCCAAACCGCTGGTTATTTCCCAGTGCGCTTGCAGACGTGGCCGCATCGACTGGTCAGTAACACCTTGGAGTTCTACAGTGCCGACTTCAAGAACGAATTTGTTTTTGATGCCCACCAAGAGCTGACATTTACCGCCGATGCCAGTGCGCTGGCGCATGGCATTGTGTTTTGGTTTGATCTCTATCTTAAAAAAGACACGTGTTTATCCAATGATCCACATAATGTTCGTTCGCACTGGATGCAGGCCGTTCAATTATTTGACTGCCCCATTTACGTTAGAAAATCCCATGATTACCGGATCTCGTTAAACCTGAGTTGTGACGGCGTTCGGTTTGGAAAACAACTTACCACCCGGCTGTTTGAAAATATCGCCAGTTGATAGGCCGCGTCGTTTCGCAGGTGTCAAGCGACATTGGTTTTATTGAGTTAGGAGAGGGTGTATGGACACTGAACAAAAAAATCCGTTACGGCGCACCGACCACAAAAACTTTAATTTGCTCTGGTCGGGGCAGTCGCTGAGCCTGCTGGGCAATCAATTCCTGGTGATCGCTCTGCCGTTCCTGGCGGTGCAAACCGTCGGCGCATCGGCGGCGCAAGCCGTGCTTTTGCCATTTTTAATGTTTGTGCCGTTCCTGGCGCTTGGCCTGCCGGTTGGCGCCTTGATCGATAGGCTGCCCAAGCGAAAAACCATGATCCTGGCGGACCTTGTGCAAATGGTGGTCTACGCGACGGTCGCGCTCATGGCCATGGGTGGCCTGCTGACATTCCCGATGCTGATGGGCCTGATCCTGATTGCCGGCATTGCAACGGTGTTCTTTCAGGTCGCGTACAACTCGTTCTTGCCGGAAATCTATTGCGCTGCATCCGACTTGCAGAAAGGCAATGCCAAATTGTTTTTCTCCGAGTCGATTGCCCGCACCTTGGGGCCAATAGGCGCTGGCCCGTTGATCACGGTATTCGGCCCGCCAATGGCGATTCTTCTTAACGGCTGCTCGTTCCTGATGTCGATCCTTACCTTGGGTGTTATCCGCGATACGGCCGTGGCACCCGCGCAGACTCATGTCCCCGCAGTGCGCACCTCCATCATGGCGGATATAAAAACCGGCCTGAAGTTCGTGTTTTCGCACCCCAAGCTCGAACCGGTGTTTTTATGCGGTGCCGTGTATGTGCTGTTTTTGACGGTTATCGAGACCAGCCTGGTGCTGTATTGCAAGGACATCCTGCTGCTGGCGCCCAACGTGATTGGCCTGGTCATTGGTGCAGCAGCTATTGGTTTTCCGATCGCCAACCTGATTGCCGCGCGGTTGCTCAGCCAATTGGGCATGGCGCGCACCCTGGTGATTGCCGCCGCTACGTCGGTCAGCGGGTTGTTTCTGATTGCCGTTTTTGGTGCCTCCGGATCGATCGCCGGCCTGATCGCCGCCAGCGTATTGCACGGGTTGGGGGAGGGGGTGTTCGGCCCCACGTCCCTGACCCTGAGGCAGACCGACACGCCGTTGTCCCTGCTCGGCCGCGTCAACTCAGTGCAGCGCTTCATGATCTGGGGCGCAATTCCCCTGGGCAGCGTGATGACCTCATTGATCATTAAATACGTCGGGCTCGAGTGGACACTCTGGGTGGGCGGCGTGGGTACCGCGCTATGTCTGTTACCGCTTATTCGCCGCGGAATACTGGCGGATCTGCGTGAACCCAATATTCCCTTTAGTACAGACTCTTCCCACAGCTGACAGGAGCCATTGCGATGACTTACGCACCGGGTATCGAAGAATTCGTTGATCGTTGTAACGCGGTAATGCCTGCTGATTTCTTCACCTATGCGATGGAGGAGCAGCGCCGTCTGTACCAGAGCCTTGTGGTCGAGTTTCCCTATGAGCTGCCGCTGGATGTGCGCTGGGCGGAACATAACGTCACCCATGGCGATGCGCACCTTCGGTTCAGGCTCTACGAACCGTCGCGGGCGGGGAGCGACGGTCTGGTTATTTATATTCGCGGCGGCGGGTTTGTCATGGGGTCCCTCGACACTCATCATTCTGTCGCGGCGGAAATCGCTTCGAAGTCTCGTATCAACGTCATGGCCGTGGACTTCCGGCTGGCACCGGAACACCCATTCCCGGTGGCGCTGGAAGACTGTTACACCGCACTGCTCTACGCCCACGCACACGCGGATACTCTGGGTATCGACCCACACCGGATCATCCTGGCAGGCGACAGTTCAGGCGCCAATATGGCGGTGGTGGTTGCCATGATGGCGCGTGACCGCAATGGCCCCGCGGTTGCCGGCCAGGCCCTGATAAGCCCGGTCTTGGATTTCACCCGCTGGCGCAACGGCGGTGCTGATGCGCCACTGCTGACCGGCGGCGAGATGGAGTTTTATACGGCCTGTTATACCCCGGACCCTTCGACCACCGCGCACCCTTACGTCTCGCCCCTGGTTGCGGGTGATTTCAGCGGTTTGCCCAAGGCCTATGTAATGGGCGCGGAGAAAGATTCACTGGCGATTGATGCGCAGCTTTACGCGCAAGCACTGCAGCGCCAAGGCATCGACGTGGAATTGGTCATCGAGCCCGGCATGGTCCACGCCGCCATCCGCGCCCGCTCCCTCAGCCCTACGGTGGAAGATGCATGGACGCGTTACTGCAGCAAGATCAGCGAAATGACGAGGGCCGTATCATGACGCGGGCCATCGAGCGTTACGCGGTGATTGTCGATCCGTATTCATCCGGCAATCAGTTCGCCAAAGAGTTTGCGCGTGAGGGTGTCAGGCTGGTTGCGGTACTGTCGTGCGCCGAACCGCCAGAGGTGTATGCCGCGTCGTATCGACCTCAGGATTTTTTCAAGGTGTATGTAGCGCCTGCCGCCGATTTGAAGGCGTTGGCGGACGAGCTACGCGATTACTCGCCGATTTGCGTGTTAACAGGTTGCGAGTCCGGGGTGGAGCTTGCTGAACGCCTCGCACCCATGCTGCTGCCCCAGGCTGCCAATGCGCCGGGGCTTGCCCTCGCACGGCGCGACAAGGGCCTTATGGCCGCTGCGGCGTCCGCGGCGGGCGTACCCATGATGAAGCAGATATGCACCAATGACTTTGCGAGCGTGGAACGTTGGCGCGTGGACAATGGCTTGGCTCATCGGCACCTGGTGGTCAAGCCACCCAAAAGCGCGAGCACCGATGGCGTCAGCAAGGTCAGCCCCGATGAAAGCTTGCAGGTGGCGTTCACGCGGCTGCTCGATAAGCCCAACCGCCTGGGCATTATCAACGACAGGGTGCTGGTTCAGGAGTACCTTGCCGGCACCGAGTACGTCGTCGATACCTTCAGTTACGCAGGGGTTCACACGCTGTGCAGCGTATGCAAATACACCAAGTTGGCCAACGCTAATGGCATGGCCATCTATGACCGGATGGAATGGGTCAGCCACGACGACCCGATCATTCAAACCCTGGCCGACTATGCCGAGCGGGTGCTCGATGCGCTGGGCATTGCCTGGGGTAACTCCCATATCGAAATCATGCAGACGACAGATGGCCCACGGTTGATCGAATTGGGCGCCAGGCCCCATGGTGGCGGTCACCCGGCGCTGTGCGTCATCGCCACCGGCGACAGCCAGGTTCATCGGGCAGTGAGGTACTTTACCCAAGGCGTCACACCGCCCAAGCGCTTCACCCTGCTTAAGCATATGAACGTGGTTTTTTTCCGGGCACTGGCGCCTTGCATCGCGCGCAATCTTGAAAAACTGCACGCCCTTGGCGCACTGCGCAGTTATGTTGATGCGAGCATTCAGGTCAAGGAAGGTCAGGCTGTGCCGGCCACGCGCGATCTGTTCGCAACCCTGGCACTGGGCTTTGTGGTACTGGCTAATGACGACCCGCAGCAACTTGCCAAGGATGTGGAGGCTGTACGGCAGGCCGAAGCCGAGGTTTTTCAACAGGATATGCAGGGGGTTGCATGACGGCTTCATCGGTACAACACGCGCCCGGCGCGTTCCATGAGGTGCGCGGTAAACGCCTTTGGGTCGAGCAGGCGGGGAACGGGCAACCGTTGATGTTGCTCTCCGGGCTGGGGCCGGCCGGCTCTCACGCCCTGTTTCATCCGCACTTTGACGCCCTGCATGCCGATTTTCGGGTCATCTATGTCGACCTGTATGGCCGTGGGCGCTCCGATAAACCGGACGATCTGGACGCTATCAGCTTCGCGCAGGATGTACTCGATATAACGGTATTGATCAGCCAACTTTGCCCTGAGGGTACTCACCTGTTCGGCTTTTCTTATGGGGGCCTGATCAGCCTGCAGGTGGCATTGGACCAGCCCGACCTGGTGCGATCCGTGCTGCTTTGCAACTCTCTGCATAGCCCGCAGATGTGGCAGCAGAACCATGAAAATATCAATCAGGTCATTGCCACCCAGTTGCCCCATGTATGGGAGCAGATAAGCCAATTGCACGCGGAAGGCGAAGTGTCCACCTCGCCGCGCATGCAAGCGCTGTTCGGCCAGGCGGCCACCCTTGTCAGGTTCTATGACCCGGCTAACGCGGGCAAATTGTTCAGTGAGCCAGGCTCACGCAATACCGAGCTTTATCCGCTGTTTTGCGGTGCCGATGTTGATTTCACCATTGGCGGGCAATTGCTGCAGATCCCGGATTTCAGGCCGTTGCTCGACCACTTGGTGCCGCCGACCAAGGTATTGGCCGGACGTTTTGACCGTGCCTTATATCCGGCGCTTCAACTCGGGTTCCAGCGCGCACGCGTCGAACTGGCATTCCTGGAACGCAGTGGTTCGTTCGGCTTTATTGAGGACAATGAAGAAGTGTTAGGGCACATCAGGGCGCATTGCCGATGAGCCGCCTGGGTTTGCTGCATGAAAGGTTGCCCCATGCATGTGCTTGAACAGGGTCCAGGGGTGCATTCATACCGTGCAGTCGCTGTAACGCGGGCCGGCGCACGCGTGGCGGTGTTGCATTTGGAGCCCGCAGGTCTGACCGCACTTCGCTACCGTGCCGGGCAGTACGTCACTGTCGAACTGAACGACGGGACGCTCCGGGCATATTCTCCCGCCACTGGCATGCAGGCTGATGGCCGGTTGGAACTGCATGTGCAGTTGCACACGGGGGGGCGGTTTTCGCAGCGTGTTAAGCAAGGAGCCCAGGCGTTGGGCCTGTTGAAGGTGCGTGGCCCGTTCGGTCAGTGCGTCTGGCCAGGTTCATTTGATCAGACGGGGCAGGCAATCCTGCTGGCGACCGGCACGGGTATAGCGCCCATCAGAGCATTGGTCACGGATGCCCTGATAGCCGGTAAGGGCAAGGATATTCGTGTGTATTGGGGGGTTCCATCGCGCGACGATCTTTATCTGCATGACGAATTCGCCGCGCTCGAGCAGCGGTATTCACAGTTTCACTTTGTTCCGGTGCTTAGCCGCGAAATCCCCGGCGACAAGCGTTATGTGCAGCACATAGCTTCAGCGCAGCACACTTCTCTGGCCCATGCCTGGGTAGTTGCCTGCGGCAAACCGGAAATGGTTAGCGCCGCCGCGAAGCTGCTTGGCGAGCGCAACGGTCTGCCGGCATCGCAGTTCTACGCCGACCCATTCAGCGCGTCGAATACGCTGCCGCATGCCGCCGCCGGTGCCTCGAAAGCGGCTGACATCCCCACACTGACAGTCAACGTGACACGTCCAGACAGCCGATTTTCGGAGCCTGTGCAGGTCCGCGCCGATGGAACTCTGATGCGGGCATTGCGCGACGTCCAGTTGGTCGAGGGCGTCTGCAATGGCCAACAGTCATGTGGCACCTGCCGGCTGAGGCTGCCTAAAACGTGGTTTGAGGCGCTGCCCCAGGCCACGCGTTCCGAAGCCCGACTTCTGCGGGCTTTACCAGGTGCAGGCCCCCACGACCGTCTTGCCTGTCAGATCGCCCTGAGCCCTGACTTGGAAGGTCTGCAGGTTTTACTCACCGAAAGTCCACGACTCACTCTTAAAGCGGGAGAATACCCATGTTGAACTTAGCTGATCGTGACGCTCTGGAGGCCGTCGGCCAACACTACAATGTGAGCACCATGATGAAAGTGCGGCAGATGACCCGGAACGCAATCTTGGACATCGCTCGTCAAATCGGACCAGGCATGGTCGAAGAGGATGCGCTGGAACTGGCCAAGGATGTGCTGGCCGAGCGTGAGATGCTTAAAGGGTGGCATGGTGTTTTTGTAAGGTTTGGCGCAAATACGACCAAAACCTTTGGCGCGCCTTCGCAGCCCGGTAGGGTGCTGGGTGGGGACGATATTTTCTTCATCGATATCGGCCCGACTTGGCAAGAGTGGGAGGGCGACGGCGGTCAGACGTTTGTAACAGGCGACGACTCGGAAAAGGCGCGCTGCGCGGCTGATTCGAAAGCGATTTTCCATGAAGTACGCAGCCATTGGCTCAACACCGGAGCCACGGGCAAAGCGCTTTATCAGTTTGCGGTCGATGCCACTGAACGTCGCGGCTGGCTGCTGAACCTGGACCTGAATGGCCACAGGCTTTCAGATTTCCCTCACTCTGCGGCCTACGGCGGCGCAATGTCCGACATTGAGTTCACCCCAAGCAGTCAGCTATGGGTATTGGAAATTCATATCCGCAACCAGGAAAACACCTTTGGCGCGTTTTTTGAAGACATGCTGCTTGAAGATGAGTATTTCGACGATTTTTGACCAAGCTTGCTGTCTTGATGAAAAGCAGATGGTCGTTCCCTGATAAATCCGCCCCCTTTGCTCCTTCAGATAGGGCTCCTTTGCATTCATCTATGCAATACCGGCACGCAGACGGGGCGGGAGCGCATCGGTTTAAAGAAAGGAATCAATGCAATTGGTCGTCTATCCTGTGGTTCGGTGCGGCATGCGTGAGGACGTGTGAGTGTCAGCAATTGGCCAAAAAAAGCAGGCATCATGCCGACATCCTGCGCCCGTACGCATAATCGACAACAACCCCTACGCGAGCGCATATGGCCCTGAAAGCCGTGTGTTTGCTGGATTCCAGGCACAAAAAAAGACGTCCGTGGACGTCTTTAGATGATGAAGTGGTGGGCTGGGGTAATCTGAGTCGGTCTTTTATGCTATTGATTAATAGTATCAATAGTCGTTTTGTATTTTGGTTGGAATACCGATTGGAATACCTCACAAAATGGCATTCCATTGACCCCCTCCCTGCTTTTAATCGATCTGACAACCTTGCTTCGCGCGGTGATCTACTCGGCTTTCCTCTAGTTCATTCACATCGCCATCCGTAACTTTGCAAACCGGCGTTGCCTGAGGGGAGCGATACGGACTTTTTCAATTCCTGTTACAGACGTTCTGCGGCCGTGATGTGCTTGAAGCTGTTTGCTTTGCAGAAGATGTCGCCATTAACCGATGTCTCGCAAAGTGCCGGTGTATAGTTGATAGATATCGGGTAGCACTGGCGGCGCCACCATCAGGCACGCTCGCCATCAGTCAACGCTATCGTCAGCTACGTGGGGTTTGTAGTGCGTGGTAACCATAGTCGGCCCGCGCCTGGCGCAAAGGCACTCCCGCCTCGATAGCCGCACGGATATGCTCTTCGGCTTGGTGGACTTCTTCGGCTACCGCCAGCACTTCGATCAGTGAACCGGCTGGAATCACTACGAGGCCATCACCGTCGCCGCGCAACCAATCATCGGGCTGTACCCGCACGCCGCCCAGCGTCACGGGCGCCTGGATCGCTTCGACACGCACACGATCCTTGCCGGTGCGCATCCAGTTACCTCGGGAAAAGATCGGGTAGTTGAGTTCCAGCGCACGGTCGACATCGCGGCAGATACCGTCAATCACCGTCCCGGCCAACTGCTTACGGGCGGCGGTAGAGGTCAACAAGTCGCCCCACACTGTAGTGTCGAGCCGCGCTTGGTTGTCGATCACCACCACTTGGCCGGCCTCAAGGTCGTCGATGTAATCTCCCACCGAGCCGCCGTCCAGGCCAATAGGGCCGTAGCGCAGGGTCCATGCTTTGCCTGTGAGATTGAACGTGCGATCCAGGGGCATGATGTCGGTGCACTGGCAAACGATTTTCAGGCGGTCCATCGCGTCGCTGAGGTCGGTGCAACTCAGGGCGTTGATACGGGTAAAAATAGAGGTTTGCATGATATGGCCTTCCTTGTGTCCGGTCGGTTAACGCACGATGGCGGCGTTACTGAATGCATGGATCTTGTCGACGATCTGGCGCGATGCCGACCTGATTGCCGTGGTGGTATTGCCGGCAATATGCGGCGTCAATTGCGCGCGGGAAATGCCGGTCAGTGGAGAGTCGAACCGGTCCTTTTCCAGGGCAAAGGTATCGATGGCGACCGCCTTGATATGCTTGGGAAACTGGCGCATGAAGGCTGCCAGTTGCTGTTCGTCAACGATCCCGCCGCGTGCGGTATTGATCAGGATTGAACCTTGGCGCATCTGCCGGAACTCGGCAGTGCCGAACAAGCCTCGGGTCAGCGTGGTTAGCGGGACGTGGATCGAAACGATGTGCGCCTCGGCCAGTAACTGCGCCAGGTTTGCTCGTCGTTCAAGCTCAAGGCTGCGCGCCACCGGTTCGGTGAAACGCTCCGACCCGGTGGCGATCACCTTGATGCCCAACACCGTAGCCTTGCGTGCTACCTGCCGGGCAATGCTGCCGGTGCCCACCAGCCCAAGCGTGAGTTCGGCGTATTCGGAGGTAGGTGCCAAGGCGCCTTTTGCCCAATGGCCGTTGTGGGTTTCGGCGTTGTAGTAATCCAAATCGCGAGACAGAAACAGCACCTGGGCCACGACGTATTCGGCAACAGCGGCCGCGTTGGAACCCGGCGTGTTGAGTATCGCCACGCCACACTGCTCGCACTCTAGTCGATCAATATGGTTAACCCCGGTGCCTGCCTGGGCAATGGCGCGCAGTGGTGTAGACAGCGCGGGTGAGGTGGCTGCGCGAATCAGGCTAGCGCCGAAGGGGATATTCAGGCGTGTCTTGAATACGCTATAACCCCCGGCCTGATTCACGGCAGCAATAAAGTCAGGCTCGTCGTGGCAGTTAATCTCGGCATACTGAATGCGCGTGGTGTAATGCTGCCGGATGCGGTCCTTGTCCGCGAAATAGTGCAGATTGAGGGTAACGGCCAGGCCCAGGTTAAGGAAGCGATCGACTTCTTCAAACAGCAACGGTGGCCCGGGGGCGTCGAGTATCAGGGTAGTAAACGCCATACAGTTGATCCTCTTGGAGGGTAGCGCCTGCCGATACCCAGGTTGCCCTGGGTATCGGGACTGATCACCAAGTGAAATGTTGGGCGCTGGTGGGATCGACCAGACCTGCATCGGTACTGGCGGCCGCGAGGAACCCGCTGTAGAAATCATTCAGCGACGAAGACTGGATGAACTCGGGATTGCTTTTGGCGTAGATAAGAAACAACCGATAGATTCTCAGGTTCTTTTCTTTGCGGTAGACCTCTGCCTTGAGGCTAGGCCACGGGTTGAGCAAGCTGCTTTCCTTGATTTTCCATGGATCCACCCACTCGGTGCCGGTAATGGCTCTGTACACGAAGCGCTTACCTTCAATCACTTCCAGGTGCAGGCTGGCCAGCAGCTGTTCTGCCGTTCCGACTGCTTCAGTCTTCAAGGCTTCAGCCAGCGCCAGGATGTTGGTCTTCTCCGGGATGCTGCCGGTCAAGGTCAGCCAGGCGCATTTCAGGTCGGTTCGCGCGATGGCATAGGCCATACCTTTGACGTAGGTATGAAAACTCTCATCCTCGTTAAACGCCGTCGACAATTGCGCTGCCGGCTCTCGCGAAAACTGCCCGACGCCGATCAGTTCGCTGTGTAACCCACCGGCCAACAGCGCACGGGTCCAGGGAATCGCACGAATGGCATCTGGCCGGGACTCGAAAACCTTGATGTTAAAGATGCGAGAAGGCGGCCTGGTGCCCTTGGCGGTGGCCCTGACCACATCGAATCGCGCCAGGTCCCGCAGCAGGGAAGGCAGGGCTGGATGCTCGAAGAATGTCGCCTGGTAGCGGCGCACCACCTCAGCCCAGCGTTGAATCCTGCCCGTAACGACCTCCTCGGACGGTTGCGGCTGGGGCTCGGCGTGCATGCGGTACAACTGGCTGAGGAAGTTGACGGACTGGTTGCGGGTAAGCGGATTAGCGCGCATCTCCGCGCACCCGGCCAGCATGAAGCGGGTTTCCGGACCCTCCAGCGCACCGAACTCCTGCAAGGTCTCGGCGATCACTCCGTTACACCGTGCGTGTTCCCCGCCCATGATTACGTGGACAACCACCTCGACACCGTAGCGGGCCGCGATCCGCTTGTGCTGGTTGGCAATAGCCATGTTCAGTTTGTGCATGGCCTTGCCGCCTTGTTTGCCGGTGTCGCTTGGGCCAAACGTGATGTATTGGCGGTTGCCTCGCGTTGCCAGGTGCTGGCGGTACCACGGGTTTTCGTACACCTCATGCACCGTCGCCAGCGTGCGCTCGGCACCCGCAAGGTCTTCGGGTTGCAGGGCGATGTCGATTCCGTCCCGCACCTGGGCCGCCTTCATCAGGAACAGCACCTCCAGCGTGCTGAGGGCCGAGGTGTATTCGGCGATCCCGTGGATTTTCATGCGGTCGCGATACCGATCGATCATTTCAAACCGCTCGAGCGCATTGCGCGCATCGTGCATGCGGATGTAGCTCGGGTCCTGCTCCATCAGCGCGATGTAATCCTGGCCGGCGTATTGCTCGGCTTTCTTGGTGTAAATCAACGCGGTGCGTTGCAGATAGTCTTGCCACAGGGCAGCGGGAGCCTGGGACTCGTCGCCTTCCAGCGCGACCTCAAGCGCGGCCAGGCGCGCACGCTCATCCAGCTCATGATAGTGCCGGCTCTGGCCCAGGCCGATGGTTTCCAGCCACTGACTGGAAAGAATCTCATCGACCACGCTGCTGAACATCTCAGCGTTTTCACGAAACTCGATATCCAGGTAGTGAAAGCCAAACGCATGCACCCGCAGCAATAAGCGGTCAATGGCGGCCGGCTGAGTGAAACGTATGCTACCCAGCGCTTCGATCAGCTCGGCGGGCTGCTCGAAATGCTCGGGATGATCCTTGTCCAGGCGTGCGCGAATCTCTTCCAGGCGATGCCGTGCACCGCCGTCCTTGATCAGGCTGTCGATATCAGTGATGTAGCGATTGCGCAGCGCGGTTTCCAGCGCCACGACCAGGGTTTCGGTGTGCTGGTTGGTGTCATAGGGGCGGCCATCTTTGTCGCCGTATAACCAGGTAAACAAGGTCAGCCATTTTTCCTGCGGCGCCAGGCCCAGGGCGTGATGCACGTCGGGTAACGCGTCATACACACTGTCGGCGTAAAAAATCTGCGACTCGATATCGGTGCCATTACTGCCCGACCACACGGCGTTGTACAACTCCAGCAGGAGCTGCGCAGTGGCCTGGGGTTTTTTCATGCCACGGTCTTCGACGTGTTGCGCCAGTTTCTGCAAGACCAGCACGACGGAATGCTTGAGCTGGTCGGTTTCTTTGCACAGCAGCCCCAGGCTGATATTTACCCCCGACGGCGCTGCAATCAACTGCGAGTCGAGCGTGAGCAACTGACGGGGCAGGCTGGCTTGCGAAGCGATCTGGGTCGCCACACTCCTAACCGACAATTCGAACAGCAGTTGCTTGATCAGCAACAGCTTCCAGAAAGCCTCGACGTCTTTGCTGGAGCGGGATTCGAAAAACGCCTTGCCCAGAGCCGCCGCCAGTTTCGAATCAGCCTTGTCCAGATACGACAACGTATCGATTTCGGCGTAGATCCTCAGGCAGGCGCGAGTGTGCGGGGTTTGCGAAGCATCATCCATGTTTGCCTTGAGTGCGTGCTCCAATGCTCGCCATAGAACGTCATGCAGTAACGCGGGGTTGGTATGGCCGATTGAGGGGCGAGTTGACGTGTTTTCCAGTATGGAGTTGATCACATGATTCATGGGTTCAAGCCTCGATAATTGTACAAATCCCTTGTTTGCATTGCGCCAAACAGACACAAGCAAAATCATCAATGTCCCAGGCTTAACCCACTGCGTCAGAACGAACGGAACTCACCTGTTCGCCGACAGAAAGCCCTTGTCGGTACCGAAAAGCGGCAATAAATTCGAAACAACTCGTTACATCTGTTAGCAATAAAGCACGCCCCCGTTTTTTCGACAAAAGACCTTTTTGGAATAAATGGCCTCGAAAAAATGATAGGGAGCTATTCAATATAGTTGGATGAAGTTCTAATTTCGAACGCCGATATTTTCTTAAGCTTCTGTTTTTCTAGGAGAAAAAAGCTGAAAGAAAAAAAGCCAGAAAAGCGTTGGTGGAGCGGGGAGGTAGTTTTCTAGATGAATATGAAAAAAGTTTCACGATGCTAACAGCCGCTCCCCGTTCCCATAGAAGAGCCTTATATGATCCAAATAAGACTATCGGAGGTTAAATACGCCAGTTGGCGCTGGAAAGCTCGTCTCGGCGGCTCCCTTGATGGTGAACGACAAGCTATTTCAGCGGTGGGGTGATCACGTGCGAAAATCGCAGTCGTTGTTGGCTGATAGATCATTCAAGCGTGAGTCCCTGAGTATGGGAATGCAGAGCCTTCCCATACTCAGGGACTTTGACTAAGGAGCACAGGCGTGCGGGAGGTTTTGCGATAGTCGTGAATCCTGTCCCCATACTGCACCATACGGTTACACGGTTTTTCGCCGGTGCCACCAGCTCTAGGATGCTCAGCGTATCGGTACGACGTTGAAGTCTCTGGTGTAATTGATCGCGGTTGCCGAAAGGCTGCCGGTGGCCGCCTTCTGGAGATGTTCACTCCACCAAGCCATCATCGGACGCCGGCGTTCGATGATGGCTTGGTGGTAGGCGCTTCGAACTTCGTCCTTGTCGACATGCGCCAGCGCGACTTCGATTAGCTCCGGATCCCATCCATGCTCATTCAGGATTGTGCTGGCCATGGAGCGCATGCCGTGGCTGACTAAGCGGTCCTGAAAGCCCATTCGTTTCAATGCCATGTTGGCTGTCTGGCTATTCGCGTGGGTGCGCGGATTTCTATCTGACGGGAACACATATTCCCTGTGGCCGCTATGTGGCTTAAGCGTCTCCAATAACGAGAGTGCATGTTCGGTCAGCGGGATTGTGTGCGGACGACGCTTTTTCATTCGCTCCGGAGGGATGGTCCAGATGCGTTTGTCGAAGTCGATGTCTGCCCATCGGGTAGTCGCCGCTTCGGCAGGGCGGGTCATAGTGTGTAGCTGCCATTCGATCAGGCAGCGGGTTGGCGTTCGCGATTTCCATCATGAGCTCCGGAAGCTCATCTGGTGGTAGCGCTGCCATGTTCTCTTTCTTAGGTTTCTTGAACACCGCTCGAATGCCGCTGAGAGGGTTGGCAAAGATCATTCCGGAATTGACCCCGTAGGTCATGATCTCGTTAAGGCGCTGGCTCACTCGCTTAACTGTCTCGAGGCTGCCTTTGGCCTCAATCGGACGAAGGAGCTTGATGACCATTGGGGCGCTGACTTCCGAGAGAGGCGTTGATTTCATGCTCGGAAAAACATGCAGTGTGAGGGAGCGCCAAATGTCTTCGGCATACGCCGGCGTGGCGGAATCCTTCTTCAGCTCGAACCAGGCGGTGGCCACGTTCTCGAAGGTGTGTTCCGTTTCCGCTCGTTTGGCTTCCTGTAGCTCATTGCGCTGAGCGTTTGGGTCGACGCCCTGTGCAAGCAGCTCTCTGGCCTCAACGGTTTTCTTCCTCGCTTGCGCAAGAGAAACCTCGGGATAAGAGCCGAGTGCCATGTTGATTCGATTTTTGGTGACGGGATGCCGGTAGTTGAAACTCCACTGCATCGAGCGATTGACCCTGACTCTCAGCTGGAGCCCGTCGCCATCGGTGAGGACGTAATCCTTGTCTTTCGGTTTGACCGCCTTGAGCTGGCGGTCGGAGAGGCGGGGTGGTTTGAGCGCACATGAGAAGTACTCCATGACACCTTTTGGTATTCCCAAGATTAGCGCCGGGTAGCCGGGAATACCACTGGGAATACCAAAACGCGTGGAACTCAAAAGACCTAGAAAGCCTCCCGCAGCCCTGAAACCCCCGTATTCACTGGATTTCAGGCACAAAAAAAGACGTCCGTGGACGTCTTTAGATGATGAAGTGGTGGAGCCGGGGGGATTTGAACCCCCGTCCGCCAGTACTCCGCTGTCGGTACTACATGCGTAGCCGTTTCTATTAAGTTAACCCTCAGCGACCCGAAGGGCAGGGTGCTTTGGGCGAGTTGTGTAAGTTTTAGCCGCTTCGTCCACAACGTACTGCACGGCGATTCTGTTCTATATGACAATCACTTTGGGTTTACAGACATCCCCTGGTGATTGCTGGACCCGAAGGTACCAGAAGCTCAGGGCTAAGGCTGCTTACGCAGCGAGAGCGAATTCCTGGCCGTAGTTTTCGTCATTGGCAACTATAAGAAGTTGCAACAGTGGATTTACGAGTTCTGTTACCAACTCGGCATGCACCTAAAGTTTCGCGACCGGCGTCGAATCCTAAACGGCCCCGTGCTTGTAACTCGTTGTTTCTTAGTGAGTGACAAGCCTGTGCAGTGTACGCCAAACCGTCACGGAAGGCCAACCCGAAGGTTGGCCCTCAGCGAGTGAGCCGCTTATTGGCCGCCTTTGTCGCCGTTCTGCAGATCTTGCAGGGCCTTGGAGGTGATCTCGATGCACTTCTTGTCATCGCCAGCGGCGTGCGCGGCTCTGGCCTGGGACACGGCGGTGTCGATTTCGCCTTTTTTGCCACTGGTGTCGGTGGCGAGCAGGGCTTGGCCGTTGTTGATTTTATCCAGGTTGATTTTGCACAGGTCCGGCTCGCCGGCAGCAAAAACAGGCGAGGCCAACATCGCGGCGGTTATGAACACGCCAGCAAGAGCAGTACGCTTCATGGGGTATCTCCTTGAGCAAATAAGGCTCGATGCTGCGCCGAGGCGGGGCAGCCAGCGAGGTCACGGGTGAGCCTCGTGCGCCGAGGCCTATTCAAATGACTGCGCCGGCACGCAGGGGTTCTGTTTTATTTGCAGGTTTCATGGGCGCGGGCCTGCGTGACGCGGTCCACGAGGTACACCAGGCCGTGGTAATCAATGCCGCCATGCTGGCTCAGGCCGATCTCGCAGGTGCGGCTCGTGGAAATGCCTTCGCTGCAATGTTGCACCGCGTCCTTGAGCGAGCGCAGTGAGTGGGCGTTGAGTTCCGGGGTGGTGAAGCCTTTGTCGCCGGCGAAGCCACAGCAGTGAATGCCTTCCGGGATCACCACGGTGGTGGAGCAGCGCCGCGCAAGGTCGATCAAGGCCTGGCTTTCGCCCAGGTGCTGGGTGCTGCAGGTGACGTGCACGGCGATCGGGGCTTGCTGTGGGGTGAAGTCGAGGCGGTCCATCAGGTGGGTGCGGATAAAGCGCACCGGGTCGTAGAGGTCCAGGCGGGTTTCGCCGAGGTCTTGCACCAGCCGCAGGGTGCAGGGGCTGGTGTCGCAGTAGATCGGGTCGAGGCCGCCACGGCTGGCGTGGAGCAGGGCGCCGATCAGTTCCTGGCGCTTGTGTTCGGCTTGTTCGGCGTAGCCTTTGGAGGCGAATGGCTGGCCGCAGCACAGGCTGTCCTGGTTGTCGGGGAACACGACTTGGTAACCGGCTTTTTCCAGCAGGCCGCGGGTTTTGTCGTACAGCGACATTTGCTCTTTATCGTCGGCTGATGGGCCCATCGCGCGTGAGACGCAGGCGGCCAGGTAAACCACGCGCGGGCGCTCGTCATTCACTGCCGGGCTGAAGCGGATGGCTTTTTCCGGCTGCGGCATGGCGTTGGTCCACTGCGGAATCTGCCCTTTGGACAGCTGCGTGATTTTGGCCGAGAGCTTCGCCAGGCGGGGCGCGCCCAGCAGCATGCGCGCGCCATTGGCCACATGCAGGGTAAAGCGCGCACCTTGCATGGCCGTGGCGAAATGGCTGGCCAGCCAGTCGGCGGTTTTCGTACGGTCGGCATCGCGGGTGCGCAGTTTTTTCACCAGGTCGCCGGTATTGATTCCCACCGGGCAGCGTTGCGCGCACAAGCCGGTGGCGGCGCAGGTGTCGATGCCTTGGTAGTGGTAGGCGGCTTCCAGTTCGGTGGTGTCGACGCCTGCGCGTCTCTTCGCCTGGATATCGCGCCAGATCACGATGCGCTGGCGCGGGCTGAGTGTCAGGCCTTTGGAAGGGCACACTGGTTCACAAAAACCACACTCGATGCACTTATCCACAAGCTCGTCGGCGGCGGGCAGTGGCTTAAGGTGCTTGAGGTGGATTTGCGGGTCTTCGCTCAGCACCACGTCAGGGTTAAGAATGCCGTTGGGGTCGAGCAGGCGTTTGAGCTGCCACATCAACTGGTAGGCATCGCTGCCCCATTCCAGCTCGACGAAGGGCGCCATATTGCGGCCGGTGCCGTGTTCGGCTTTCAGCGAACCGCCGAATTCCACCGCCACAAGCTGTGCGACGTCGTCCATGAACGCCTGGTAGCGTGCGACTTCTTCCGCGCTGTTGAAGCCTTGGGTGAACACAAAGTGCAGATTGCCTTCCAGGGCGTGTCCGAAAAGGATGGCTTCGTCGTAGTGATGTTTGTCGAACAGCTCGATCAAGCGGTTTACACCGATAGCCAGTTGCTCGACCGGGAAGGTCACGTCTTCGATGATCACCGTGGTGCCGGTTTTACGCACGGCGCCGACGGCTGGGAAAGTGTCTTTGCGGATGGCCCACAGGCGGGCGTTTTCCAGCGGGTCCTGGGTGAAGTCGACCTGTTCTTCCACCGGGAAAGCGGCCAGGGAGGCCATGATCAGCGCCAGTTGTTCCTGCAGCAGTGATGGCGACGCGGCCCGCGATTCGATCAATAGCGCGCAGGCGTTTTCCGATAACTGTTGTACGAAAGCCGGCATGCCCGGTTTGTCCTGCACCGAGCGCATGCTGCGCCGGTCCAGCAGTTCAACGGCGGAGACAGGTTGGGTTTTGAGCACCGTTACGGCATTGCAGCAGGTTTCCACATCCGGGAACACAATCAGCGCTGAGGCCTTGTTCGGGTGGTCGATCACGGTGTCGTAGGTGACTGCGCTGATAAAACCGAGGGTGCCTTCGGAGCCCACCAGCAAATGGCTGAGGATATCCAGGGGTTCATCGAAATCCACCAAGGCGTTGAGTGACAGGCCGGTGGTGTTTTTCAGACGGTATTTGTGGCGGATTTTTGCAGCCAGTTCGACGTTTGCCCGCGTCTCCCGGCCCAGCGTGGCCAGGCGCTCCAGCAGTTCGCCATGCTGTTGGCGAAAGGCACTGACACTGGCCGCGTCCTCGGTATCCAGGCGGCTGCCATCAGCCAGCACCAGGCGGATGCCGGCCAGGGTGTGATAGGTGTTTTGCGCGGTGCCGCAGCACATGCCGCTGGCATTGTTGGCGACGATGCCGCCGATCTTGCAGGCGTTGATCGAGGCCGGGTCCGGGCCGATCTTGCGCCCGAACGGCGCCAGCCACGCATTGGCCTGGGCGCCGATCACGCCGGGTTGCAGGCGAATCTGTGTGCCTTGGCCACGAATTTCGCGGCCGTTCCAATTGTCACCCAGCACGATCAGCACCGAGTCGCTGATGGCCTGGCCGGACAAGCTGGTGCCGGCTGCGCGGAAGGTCACGGGGATGCGGTCGCGCTGGGCCAGATGCAGCAGCGCCACGACTTCGTCTTCCGACTCCACGCGAACCACCAGCTGTGGGATCAGTCGGTAAAAGCTGGCGTCAGTGCCGAAGGCGAGGGTGGAAAGAGGGTCGTCGAAGCGACGATCTTTCGGGATCAGTTGTGCGACGTCGCTCAGGAAAGCAGCAGGCAGGCTCATCGGTCCTCCAGAAATAGCTGACGCCGGAACCGTTGTCCGGCGTCGATTCTTACCCTACTTACGTGCAGGCTTTTAGTGCGCCAGCATACCGGTGAACCAGTAGGCCTGCGCCAGCGTGATCAGCCCGACGATGGTGGCAAAAAACAGGCTGTGCTTGAGGGTAAAGCGGAACAGGTCGGACTCTTTGCCCACCAGGCCGGTGGCGGCGCAGGCCACGGCGATCGACTGTGGCGAGATCATCTTGCCGGTCACGCCGCCGCTGGTGTTCGCTGCGACCAGCAAGGTGTCGTTAACGCCGATCTGATGCGCCGTGGTGGCTTGCAGCGAGCTGAACAGGGCGTTGGACGAGGTATCGGAGCCGGTCAGGAAAACCCCCAGCCAGCCGAGGAACGGCGAGAAGAACGGGAACGCCGCGCCGGTGCCGGCCAATACCAGGGCCATGGTCGAGGACATGCCGGAGTAGTTGGTAACGAAAGCGAACGCCAACACCATGCCAATCGACAGGATCGGCCAGCGCAGTTCGTAGAAGGTCTCTTTTAAAGTGGTAATACCAGTCTTTAGGTTGATTTTCAGCACCAGCATCGAAATCAGTGCCGAGAAGAAAATTGCGGTACCGGTGGCTGAAATCGGGTCCAGCTTGAACACGGCAGGAATCGCTGTGGGGTTGGTGACGATCGGAGCGACCTTGATCACCAGTTGATCCAGGTGCGGGATCGCGAAGTTGAACACCCAGCTGTACATCGCGCCGCCGGCGGCGAACATCGCCTTGAACGGCTTGAGCGTCCAGATAGTGACCAGTACGGTGAGGATCAAGAAGGGCGACCAGGCTTTGAAAATCTGCCCCAGGCTATAAGGCGAGGCGATGGTTTGGCGTGGCTGGCCGAAGCCGCCTGCGCTGGCGGTGACCGCTGCGGCGGAGGTGGCACCGGCAATTTGTGCGCCGGCGCTGCGTTTGGGCTGCCAGACTTTCAGGAACAGGGTCAGCGCCACCAGGCTGGCCAGGGCCGAGGTGATGTCCGGCAGCTCCGGGCCGATGAAGTTGGAGGTGAAGTATTGGGTGACGGCAAAACTCAGGCCCGCTACCAGTGCGGCTGGCCAGATTTCGCGAACACCGCGCAGGCCGTCCATCATGAACACCAGCCAGAACGGCACGAACAACGACAGCAGCGGCAACTGGCGGCCGGCCATGGCGCCGATCTTGAACGAGTCGATACCGGTCACTTGCCCGGCGACGATGATCGGAATACCCAGCGCACCGAATGCTACGGGCGCGGTGTTGGCGATCAGGCACAGGCCGGCGGCGTACAGCGGGTTGAAACCCAGGCCTACCAGCAGCGCGGCAGTAATCGCCACGGGTGCACCGAAACCGGCCGCACCTTCGAGGAAGGCGCCGAAGCAGAAGCCAATCAACAGTACTTGCAAGCGCTGGTCATCGGTAATCGACAAGACCGAGCTGCGGATGATTTCAAACTGCCCGCTCTTGACCGTCAGTTTGTAGAGGAATACGGCGGCGACGATGATCCAGGCAATGGGCCACAAGCCGTAGGCAAACCCGTAACCGGCGGCGGCCAAGGCCATGTCTACCGGCATCTGGAAGGCAAAAATAGCCACCAGGATCGACAGCCCCAGGGTGATGCTGCCTGCCACGTGGCCTTTGAGGCGGAACACCGCCAGTGCCAGGAAAAAAAATACGATCGGGATAACGGCGGCCAGTGCGGACAGGCCGAGGCTGCCGAGTGGGCTGTAGAGCTGTTGCCAGGTTTGCATAATGGGGTGGCCCCTGATTGTTGTTGTTTGGTCAGCTTGGATAATTGGTAATACCAATTTACAGTCGCTGTCGGCTAGAGTAAAAGCCTTGGCAGGGGTGTGTCAATTTGCCGCTCACGAAACTTTGGTCGTAGCGGTGTGGGTGGGGTGTTCTGGTTGGGTGAATCGAAGGCGTTCTGATAGGTGCCGCAAGCGCGGCGATAGGCGAGAATAGAGGGCCTGGCGAGTGGTCGGGTTTGTGGAGAGTGAGTTATGGGGTTTGATCAGGTGCGTCAGCGCCGTTTGTCTGACGATATTGTCGAGCAGCTTGAGGGCATGATCCTCGAGGGCACGCTCAAGTCGGGCGAGCGCTTGCCAGCCGAGCGCGCTTTGGCTGAACAGTTTGGCGTGTCGCGCCCTTCGTTGCGGGAGGCGATCCAGAAGCTCGCGGCCAAGGGGTTGTTGGTCAGTCGTCAGGGCGGCGGTAACTATGTGGCGGACTCACTGGGTTCGACCTTCAGTGATCCGTTGCTGCACCTGCTGGAAAATAACCCGGAGGCTCAGCGGGATTTGCTGGAGTTTCGTCAGACCCTGGAAGCGTCCTGCGCTTACTACGCCGCATTGCGTGCCACTCAGGTCGACCGCGAGCGGCTGACTGCAGCGTTTGAGGCGCTACAGGATTGCTACACCCGCGCCGATGAAGTCAGCCGGTTGGAAGAGGGTGCGGCGGATGCACGGTTTCACCTGGCCATCGCTGAAGCCAGCCATAACGCCGTGTTGCTGCACACCATTCGTGGCCTGTTCGATTTGCTCAAGCGTAACGTGGTGACCAATATCGGTGGCATGTACCAGCAGCGCACAGAAACCCGTGACATGTTGATCAGTCAGCATCGGGATTTGTATTTGGCGATTATCGAAGGGCGCGCCGAGCAGGCGCGGGAAGTCTCAACGCGTCACCTGCTGTATGTGCAGGAAGTGTTGGAGGAGGTGCGTCAGGAGGTCCAGCGCGTGGCTCGGGCGGAGCGACGTAAAGGGATGTAGCCCGCGCGGGGCTACACCGTTACAAGGATTACTCTTCCTTGCCCTTGTTGCGCACGGCGCGATGCAACTCACGGTTGGAGTCACGCTCACGCTCGGTATCGCGCTTGTCGTATTCCTTCTTGCCCTTGCCCAGCGCGATCTCGCACTTGACCAGGTGCTTGCTCCAGTACCAGGACAGACAGATGCAGGCATAGCCTTTCTGCTGTACGGCGGCCGCGAGCTTTTCCAGTTCGCGGGCGTTGAGCAACAGCTTGCGCGTGCGCACCGGGTCGGCAATCACGTGGGTGCTCGCGGTGGTCAGCGGGGTGATATGACTGCCCAGCAGCCATGCCTCGCCATCTTTGAGCAATACGTAGCTGTCGACCAGTTGCAGCTTGCTGGCGCGCAGACTTTTTACTTCCCAGCCGGCCAGGACCAGACCAGCCTCGAACCGATGTTCGATGAAGTAATCATGTCGCGCCTTTTTATTTTGCGCGATGGTCCCTGTGGGGTGTTTCTTTTGTTTAGCCATAGGGGCGGCATTATAGGGAGTTGCGAGCGTGTCGGCTACGGTCAACCTGCGTGCTTGAGCGTGTTGGACGAATCCCGGACAATACCGGCAGTTCTCTGGTTTTTTTCTCTCGCGGATTGGGCTGTTCTTTCGCGATGTTTGCCTCAAGCAGTGGAAGTAACGCTCACATGACGACGCATATTCAACGTTCGGCTTTATTGCCTTATCCGGCGCAGGCGCTCTATGACCTGGTCAATGACGTAGCGCGTTACCCGGAGTTCCTGCCTTGGTGCTCAACCGCCGACGTGCTGGAAAGCAGCGATGAGCATATGGTCGCCAGTGTCGGGGTGGCCAAGGGTGGGCTTAGCCAGCATTTTGTAACGCGCAATGTGTTGGTGCCGGGCAAATCCATTGAGATGAACCTGCAGGAAGGGCCGTTCACCCAGTTGCATGGGGTATGGGTATTCAAGGCGCTGACCGACAAGGCCTGCAAGATCAGCCTGGACCTGTCTTTTGATTACGCCGGCCCGATTGTGCGGGCGACCTTGGGGCCTTTGTTCAACCAGGCGGCTAATACCCTGGTGGATGCATTCTGCCAGCGGGCCAAACAACTGCATGGTTGAGATTGAAGTGGTGTACGCCGCCGAGGATCGCCAGGTCTTGCTGACGGTGACGGTGCCTGCGGATACTAGCCTGAAGGCCGCGGTGCTGGCGTCGGGGATTGCTGAGCAGTTTCCAGGGTTGGTATTGGCGGATTGCCCGCTGGGCATATTCGGCAAAGTGATCGCTGATGCGCACGTGCGTGTGGCGCAGCCAGGTGATCGAATCGAGATTTACCGGCCCTTGCTGGCAGACCCCAAGGAAGTGCGCAGGCTGCGTGCGGCCAAGGCGGCCTTGGCGCGGCAGCAGAACCCATAAGGCTGCCAATCGGCAGGCAATAAAAAGCCCGGCATGCCGGGCTTTTTATCGAGCGCCGCACAATTACTGCGGGCTGGTGTCCAGAGGCTGTGGCGTCGGGACAGGAACGGTCTGCACGCCGTCGACGTCCTTCTGGATCTGATCCAGCAAGGAGCCAGGCTTGGCCGGCACTTCGGACTTCGGCTTCTCTGCTTCCTGCGCTGGCGCAGTCACATTGGTGCCGTTGTCCTTGCCGAGCAAGGCTTCATCACGGCTTACGCCGGGCATGAAGTCACCGGACAGGCTCACAAGCTGGTCATTGCCATTGAAGATGACACTGACGCGTTCCTGCTGGCGCTCACCGCCACCTGGCTGGATGCTGTAGAGATAATCCCAGCGATCGGCATGAAAAGTGTCGGTCAGCAGGGGGTTACCCATAATAAACCGTACTTGCCGTCGGGTCATTCCCGGGCGTAACTGGTCTATCATGTCCTGCGTGACGACATTGCCCTGCTGGATGTCGATTTTGTAAACCCCGGGGAATGAACAACCGGCGAGTGCGAGCAGTCCCACAAGGGTGAAACTGGTTAGCAAGAGCTTGGTGTTTTGCATCGGTGGGCGACTTCCACTATCTTGGCTGGGACAACGTAAACGCCGATCATACCCGTATTAAGAGAAGCTGCGAAGCAGCATCCGCGAGAAAGCTAACCATGGTTGAAAATAGCGAACTACGCAAAGCCGGTCTTAAAGTGACTCTGCCACGAGTCAAGATTCTACAAATGCTCGATTCTGCTGAGCAGCGCCACATGAGTGCCGAGGATGTTTACAAGGCGCTGATGGAGTCTAACGAGGACGTTGGCCTGGCCACGGTTTACCGTGTGCTGACCCAGTTTGAAGCCGCAGGGCTGGTGGTTCGTCATAATTTCGACGGCGGTCATGCAGTGTTCGAATTGGCTGACGGTGGTCATCACGATCACATGGTTGACCTGGATACCAATGAGGTTATCGAGTTCACCAGCCCGGAAATCGAGAAGCTCCAGCACCAGATCGCTGAGCAGCATGGATTCGATTTGGTGGACCATAATCTGGTCCTGTACATCCGTAAGAAAAAGTAAAAATCGACACAGATTTGCTCTGTGAAACGATAGAAGGCGACCCCAGGGTCGCCTTCGTGCTTTCTATAGGAGAGAAAATAGAGCGAAAAAAGCTCGATTCAGGCCTTGGCAGCCACCACCATTTTCTTGGCGTGGGCCAGGGATTCTTTCGTCAGGTCGATGCCGCCCAACATCCGCGCCACTTCTTCTACCCGCTCCGATTTATTCAGTTTGGACACGGCCGTATGCGTCGCATCGCTGCCGCGCACTTTGTGTACAAATAAATGCTGATGCCCTTGGGCGGCCACTTGCGGCAAGTGAGTCACGGTGAGCACCTGGCCACGTTCGCCAAGGCGGCGCAGCAGTTGGCCGACAATCTCCGCCGTCGGCCCGCCGATCCCCACGTCCACTTCGTCGAATACCAACGTGGGTACCCGTGAGGTCTGGGCGGTAATCACCTGAATCGCCAGGCTGATCCGCGACAGCTCACCACCGGAGGCCACTTTCGCCAGTGCCTTAAGCGGCTGGCCAGGGTTGGCGCTGACCAGCAGCTCCACCTGTTCCAGGCCATGGGGTTGCAACTCGTTGCTGGTGTTGGCGTGCAGTTCAATGGTGAAGCGCCCGCCGGGCATGCCCAGACGTTGAATTTCCTGCTCCACGGCGCTGGCCAGGCTGGTAGCGGCTTGCTGGCGCAGGTCGCTGAGTTCGCGGGCCTTTTCCTGGTAGTGGCGGGCGAAGGAGGCGAGTTCATCGCCCAGCCGTTCAATCGACTCGTCGTTGGCGTTGAGGGTTTCGATTTCATCCAGCAGCTTTTGCTGCATCGTCGCCACTTCGGTCGGCTGGATACGGTGTTTGCGCGCCAGGGTATAGATAGTGTCCAGGCGCTCTTCGATTTCTTGCAGACGCGCCGGGTCGGCGTCGAAGTGATCGAGGAAGCGATTGAGTTCGCCAACGGCTTCTTCTACCTGGATCTGCGCACTGGTGAGCAAGGTTGTGGCCTCGCTCAAGGAGCCCGACCCGCTGTTCACGCTTGATAGGCGATTGAGGCTGGCGGTGAGTGCATTGAGTACATTGCCCGAATCACTTTCGCTGCATTGTTCCACCACTTGCCGGCAGATACCCAGCAGGGTTTCGGCGTTGGTCAGGTTCTTGTGTTCCTGCTCCAGTTGCTCCAGCTCGGTTTCGCCAAGGCCCAGGCTTTCCAGCTCTTCAAGCTGATAGCTGAGCAGTTGATGGCGAGCACGTTGTTCGTCGCCGGAGTTGGAGAGTCGCTCCAGCTCCTGGCGGGTTTGCCTCCAGCGCTGGGCGGCAAGTTGCACCTGGCGGGCCAGGTCGGTGGCGCCGGCGTATTCGTCGAGCAGGCGACGATGGGTGTCGGTTTTGAGCAGCGACTGGTGTTCGTGCTGGCTGTGGATATCGATCAGCAACTCGCCCAGTGCCTTTAAATCGCCGAGCGGGCAGGGTGTGCCATTGATGTAGCCGCGTGAACGACCTTCCGCCGTGATGACGCGGCGCAGGATGCACGGGCCTTCATTATTAAGGTCGCGCTCGGCCAGCCAGGCCTCGGCTTCGGGAATATCGGCGAGGTCGAAAGTGGCGAGGATATCGGCCTTGTCTGCGCCTGGGCGTACCACGCCACTGTCGGCGCGGTCGCCCAGGGTCAGGCCCAGGGCGTCGAGCATGATCGATTTGCCGGCGCCGGTTTCGCCTGTGATTACGCTCATCCCGCGATCCAGTTCGAGGTCCAGGTGTTCAACGATGGCGTAGTTATGTACGGACAGGTGCACCAGCATGACGGCCGCTCCCAGGCTTTAGGTCTGGTTATTTATACAGTGTTTTGTTTGGGGCTGACAATCCTGATGCTTAGCTCAATTTGCTTGAATGGACGTGTTTTTTAGCGCAAAGCGCAATGACGCTGCCGGAATTGATCCAGAGCAACTGAAAGACTTTTGGTAACGCCTGCGCCCTTGAACCTGGAAATTGTGGCCCCATATACCGGAACAGAAGCGCGAGTTGAGTTCGCGCATGATTTTGAAAGGAGAAATCTATGGCTGACGAACAGACGCAGGATACGCAAACTCCAGACGCCAATTCGGCTGCCGGTGATGAACTGGCGACTCGTGTGCAAGTGCTCGAAGAGCAATTGGCCGCTGCGCAGGATCAATCTTTGCGTGTTGCCGCCGATCTGCAGAACGTCCGCCGCCGTGCCGAGCAGGATGTCGAAAAGGCTCACAAATTCGCGCTGGAAAAATTCGCCAATGACCTGCTGCCGATTATCGACAGCCTGGAGCGTGGCCTTGAGTTGTCCAACCCGGACGACGAAAACATCCGTCCGATGCGCGAAGGGATCGAGCTGACCCTGAAAATGTTCCAGGACACCCTGAAGCGTTATCAGTTGGAAGCCATCGATCCACAAGGCGGTGAGCCGTTCAATGCTGAGCATCACCAAGCCATGGCCATGCAGGAAAGCCATGACCTGGAGCCCAACAGCGTATTGAAAGTGTTCCAGAAGGGTTATCAGCTCAACGGTCGTTTGTTGCGCCCGGCGATGGTGGTGGTGAGCAAGGCTCCTGCACCCGTTGCACCTTCTATTGATGAGCAGGCTTGAAATCAGTCGTAACGGCCCCATCTATAAGTCAAGCGTTTAAGTGCTACCGCAGTTAGCCACCACTGCTGCGGCAACCAAATTAAAGTTTCGGGAGAGTAAATCATGGGCAAAATTATCGGTATCGACCTGGGGACTACCAACTCCTGCGTCTCCGTGCTGGAAAACGGCGTTGCTAAAGTTATCGAAAACGCCGAAGGCGCGCGTACCACGCCGTCGATCATTGCTTACGCCAACGACGGTGAAATCCTCGTCGGCCAATCGGCCAAGCGTCAGGCTGTGACCAACCCGCACAACACCCTGTACGCGGTTAAGCGTCTGATCGGTCGTAAGTTCGACGAAGAAGTCGTACAGAAAGACATCAAGATGGTCCCTTACAAAATCGCCAAGGCTGACAACGGTGACGCCTGGGTTGAAGTAAACGGCCAGAAAATGTCGCCGCCGCAAATCTCGGCTGAAATCTTGAAAAAGATGAAGAAAACCGCCGAAGACTACCTCGGTGAAGCCGTGACTGAAGCGGTGATCACCGTTCCGGCCTACTTCAACGACAGCCAGCGTCAGGCGACCAAAGACGCCGGCCGCATCGCGGGCCTGGATGTAAAACGTATCATCAACGAACCCACCGCAGCCGCTCTGGCCTACGGTATGGACAAGGCCAAGGGCGACCACACCGTGATCGTTTATGACCTGGGCGGTGGTACTTTCGACGTCTCCGTCATCGAGATCGCTGAAGTTGACGGCGAGCACCAGTTCGAAGTGTTGGCCACCAACGGCGACACCTTCCTGGGTGGTGAAGACTTTGACATTCGTCTGATCGACTACCTCGTTGACGAATTCAAGAAAGAAAGCGGCATGAACCTTAAGGGTGATCCGCTGGCGATGCAGCGCCTGAAAGAAGCCGCTGAAAAAGCCAAGATCGAGCTGTCTTCGGCTCAGTCGACCGACGTGAACCTGCCGTACATCACTGCAGACGCCACTGGTCCTAAGCACTTGAACGTGAAGATCTCCCGTTCGAAGCTGGAAGCGCTGGTTGAAGACCTGGTTCAACGCACCATCGAGCCTTGCCGCATCGCGCTGAAAGACTCCGGTATCGACGTTGGCTCGATCAACGACGTGATCCTGGTTGGCGGTCAGACCCGTATGCCACTGGTTCAGAAGCTGGTCACCGAGTTCTTCGGTAAAGAAGCACGTAAAGACGTGAACCCGGACGAAGCGGTTGCCATGGGTGCTGCGATCCAGGGTGCGGTACTGGCCGGCGACGTAAAAGACGTGCTGCTGCTGGACGTCAGCCCGCTGACCCTGGGTATCGAAACCATGGGTGGCGTGATGACCGCGCTGATCGAGAAAAACACCACGATTCCTACCAAGAAATCGCAAGTGTTCTCGACGGCCGACGACAACCAGGGCGCTGTGACCATTCACGTGCTGCAAGGTGAGCGTAAGCAAGCCGCTCAGAACAAGTCTCTGGGCAAGTTCGACCTGGCCGAGATTCCACCAGCACCACGTGGCGTGCCACAAATTGAAGTGACCTTCGACATCGATGCCAACGGTATCCTGCACGTAGGCGCCAAAGACAAGGCGACCGGCAAAGAGCAGAAGATCACCATCAAGGCCAACTCCGGTCTGTCTGATGAAGAAATTCAACAGATGATTCGTGATGCTGAAGCCAACGCTGATGCGGATGCCAAGTTTGCTGAGCTGGCCGGTGCGCGTAACCAAGGCGATGCCCTGGTTCACTCGACGCGTAAAATGGTCTCCGAAGCAGGCGACAAAGTGACCGCCGAAGAGAAGACTGCAATCGAAGCCGCTGTGGTTGCCCTGGAAACCGCCATTAAAGGTGACGACAAGGCTGCCATCGAAGCCAAGGTTGAGGAGCTGTCGAAAGTCTCCGCTCCGGTTGCTCAGAAAATGTACGCCGAGCAAGGCCAGCCGGCAGAAGGCGCTGCACAAGCAGAGCCTGAAGCCAAGCACGACGATGTTGTCGATGCCGAGTTCGAAGAAGTCAAAGAGCAGAAGTAAGTTGGTTGCCCGGTTGACCGCTATCAAGCGGTGACTGGTAGGATGTCGCCGCGCGGGAGCTTGCTCCCGCGTTGGCGTGTCTGGGGTATGTGAATTTTTACAGCATGCGACAAGGTTCGGGTGCTGGCGGTGTGATCGGGAATGCTCCTGCTTTCCGAGCAGTAAATACCGCATTTTTGGCCGGGTCACTGGCTAAAAAGTAGTTATGACCAGGATCGTTGAATTGACGTGAGTTGGGTCCGGGCCTGTATTGGGGCTCAACGAGTTTGGCAAGGCTCAGGAGGGCCGGGCTGAACGTCCTTAAGAGTGCAAAGACTTATGGCAAAGCGTGACTATTACGAAGTGTTGGGTGTGGAGCGCAGCTCCAGCGAGGCGGACCTGAAAAAGGCATACCGTCGCCTGGCGATGAAGCACCACCCGGACCGTAATCCGGATAGCAAAGAATCCGAAGAGATGTTCAAGGAGGCCAATGAGGCCTACGAATGCCTGAGTGATCCCAATAAGCGCGCGGCCTACGATCAGTATGGCCATGCCGGTGTCGACCCGAGCATGGGCGGCGGCGGGGCCGGTTTTGGTGGTCAGAACTTCTCCGATATTTTCGGCGATGTGTTCAGTGACTTTTTTGGCGGCGGCCGTGGCGGTCAGCGCGGCGGTGCCCAGCGCGGCAGTGACTTGCGCTACACGCTGGAGCTGAACCTGGAAGAAGCTGTGCGCGGTACCACGGTCAATATCCGTGTGCCGACGCTGGTCAACTGCAAGCCGTGCGACGGTTCGGGGGCCAAGAAAGGTTCCTCGCCGATCACCTGCCCAACCTGTGGCGGTATTGGTCAGGTGCGCATGCAACAGGGCTTCTTCTCGGTGCAGCAGACCTGCCCGCGCTGCCATGGCCAGGGCAAGATCATTTCCGACCCGTGCGACTCCTGCCATGGCGAAGGCCGTGTCGAAGAGTACAAAACCCTTTCGGTGAAAGTGCCGGCGGGTGTTGATACCGGTGACCGTATTCGCCTGTCGGGCGAAGGCGAGGCGGGCGCTCAAGGTGGCCCGACGGGCGACCTGTACGTGGTGATCAATGTGCGTGAGCACTCGATCTTCCAGCGTGATGGCAAGCACCTGTTCTGTGAAGTGCCGATCAGCTTTGTCGACGCGGCATTGGGTGGCGAGCTGGAAATTCCGACCCTGGATGGTCGGGTCAAGCTCAAGATCCCGGAAGGCACCCAGACCGGCAAGCAGTTCCGCATTCGTGGCAAAGGCGTTGCGCCGGTGCGCGGTGGCGGTGCTGGCGACTTGATGTGCCGTGTGGCGGTGGAAACGCCGGTCAATCTGGGTCGCCGTCAACGCGAACTGCTTGAAGAGTTCCGCAGCTCGTTGGAAGGCGATGACTCCCATTCGCCGAAAACCACCGGCTTCTTCGATGGTGTGAAGCGCTTCTTCGGCGACTTGTAAGGACGTGAATATGCGACGTATAGCCGTAATGGGCGCTGCCGGGCGCATGGGCAAGACGCTGGTCGAGGCGGTGCAGCAGCGCTCGCCGGCCTCCGGGCTGACGGCGGCGATTGTTCGCCCCGGCAGCACGCTGATCGGTGCGGACGCCGGTGAGCTGGCCTCGTTGGGTCGCATCGGTGTTTCGTTGTCGGGCAACCTGGAGCAGGTGGCTGACGAGTTTGATGTGCTGATCGACTTCACCTTGCCGGAAGTGATGCTGAAAAACCTGGCGTTCTGCCGCAAGGCGGGCAAGGCCATGGTCATCGGCACCACAGGTTTGAATGCCGAGCAGAAACAGTTGCTGATGGAGGCGGGCAAGGATATTCCGGTCGTCTTCGCTGCCAACTTCAGCGTCGGCGTGAACCTGTCGCTCAAGTTGCTGGACCTGGCCGCGCGCGTGTTGGGTGATGAGGCGGATATCGAGATCATCGAGACCCATCATCGCCACAAGATCGATGCGCCGTCGGGTACTGCGCTGCGCATGGGCGAGGCGATTGCCGATGCCCTGGGGCGCGACCTGTCCAAAGTCGCTGTTTACGGCCGTGAAGGCCATACCGGTGCGCGGGCCCGTGACACCATCGGCTTTGCCACGGTGCGCGGTGGTGATGTGGTCGGTGATCACACCGTGCTGTTTGCCAGTGAAGGCGAGCGCCTGGAGATCACGCACAAGGCCTCCAGCCGCATGACATTCGCCAAGGGTGCGGTGCGTGCGGCGCTCTGGCTGGAAGGTCGCGAGCCGGGTCTGTATGACATGCGCGACGTGCTGGATCTGCACTAATCAGTAGCTAAAACCGGGCCTCAAGCTTATGCTTAGGCCCCGTTTTTACCCGCTAAGCGACGTCCTGTCGCATTCCCCTGCCTTTAAGGCTCATTAGCGGTGGACCCAAAAAGCCTTTTTCTGTAAGCTACAGCTTTAGTGTGTCCACTAAAAGCGCGCAGAATAATTCAGTGAAGAAGCGGGGTGACGTGTCCATACGTCACTCCGCTTTTTTACAACCTGCGATCGCCCTTTCAGGCTTTATTTACGGGAGGTCTTCTTGACTAAGCCAGCCATACTCGCCCTTGCTGATGGCAGCATTTTTCGCGGCGAAGCCATTGGAGCCGACGGTCAAACCGTTGGAGAGGTAGTGTTTAACACTGCCATGACCGGCTATCAGGAAATCCTTACCGATCCTTCCTACGCCCAGCAGATCGTTACCCTGACCTATCCGCACATCGGCAACACCGGTACTACACCGGAAGACGTCGAGTCTGATCGTGTCTGGTCGGCCGGTCTGGTGATTCGTGACCTGCCCCTGGTTGCGAGCAACTGGCGTAACACGATGTCGCTGTCCGATTACCTGAAAGCCAACAACGTTGTGGCGATCGCCGGTATCGATACGCGCCGCCTTACACGCATTCTGCGTGAAAAAGGCTCGCAGAACGGCTGCATCATGGTCGGTGACAGTATCTCCGAAGAGGCGGCGATCGCCGCTGCGCAAGGTTTCCCAGGCCTGAAAGGCATGGACCTGGCAAAAGTTGTCAGCGTTAAAGAGAAGTACGAGTGGCGCTCCACTGTCTGGGACTTGAAGACCGACAGTCACGCGACCCTCGAAGCTGCTGATCTGCCATACCACGTTGTGGCCTACGACTACGGCGTGAAGTACAACATCCTGCGCATGCTGGTTGAGCGCGGCTGCCGCGTGACCGTAGTGCCGGCGCAAACCCCTGCGAGCGACGTGCTGGCCCTGCAACCGGACGGCGTGTTCCTGTCCAACGGCCCGGGTGACCCTGAGCCATGCGACTACGCCATCCAGGCCATCAAGGACGTGCTGGAAACCGAAATTCCGGTATTCGGCATCTGCCTCGGTCACCAACTGCTGGCCCTGGCCTCCGGCGCCAAAACCCTGAAAATGGGCCACGGCCATCACGGTGCCAACCACCCGGTACAAGACCTGGACACCGGCGTTGTGATGATCACCAGCCAGAACCACGGTTTTGCGGTGGATGAAGCCACCCTGCCGAGCAACGTTCGCGCGATTCACAAGTCGCTGTTCGACGGCTCCTTGCAAGGCATCGAGCGCACCGACAAGAGCGCGTTCAGCTTCCAGGGCCACCCTGAAGCCAGCCCTGGCCCGAACGACGTGGCGCCGCTGTTCGACCGTTTCATCAATGAGATGGCCAAGCGACGCTGACTGAGAGGCCTGCGGGCGGCCCCGAACCTCGGTGGCCCCCGCAGGCTCTTCAACGATTGTTCAAGACGGCTTGCCGACTGACCTGCGGATTTGAGTGACAAACCCATGCCAAAACGTACAGACATAAAAAGCATCCTGATTCTCGGCGCTGGCCCGATCGTGATCGGCCAGGCCTGCGAATTCGACTACTCCGGCGCCCAGGCCTGTAAAGCCCTGCGCGAGGAGGGTTACCGCGTCATCCTGGTGAACTCCAACCCGGCCACCATCATGACCGACCCGGACATGGCCGACGCCACCTACATCGAGCCGATCAAGTGGCAGACCGTTGCCAAGATCATCGAAAAAGAGCGTCCGGACGCGTTGCTGCCGACCATGGGTGGCCAGACCGCATTGAACTGCGCCCTGGACCTGGAGCGCGAAGGCGTTCTGGAGAAGTTCGGCGTAGAGATGATCGGCGCCAACGCCGACACCATCGACAAGGCTGAAGACCGTTCGCGTTTCGACAAGGCCATGAAATCCATCGGCCTTGACTGCCCGCGCTCCGGCATTGCCCACAGCATGGAAGAGGCCAATGCGGTTCTCGAAAAGCTGGGCTTTCCGTGCATTATCCGTCCGTCCTTCACCATGGGCGGCACCGGTGGCGGCATCGCTTACAACCGTGAAGAGTTCGAAGAAATCTGCGCCCGTGGTCTGGACCTGTCGCCGACCAAAGAGCTGCTGATCGACGAATCCCTGATCGGCTGGAAAGAGTACGAGATGGAGGTTGTCCGCGACAAAAAGGACAACTGCATCATCGTCTGCTCCATCGAAAACTTCGACCCGATGGGCGTGCACACCGGCGACTCGATCACCGTTGCTCCGGCGCAGACCCTGACGGACAAGGAATACCAGATCATGCGTAACGCCTCGTTGGCGGTGCTGCGTGAGATCGGCGTTGAAACCGGCGGTTCAAACGTTCAGTTCGGTATCTGCCCGGACACCGGCCGCATGGTCGTCATCGAGATGAACCCGCGTGTGTCGCGTTCTTCGGCGCTGGCATCGAAAGCAACCGGTTTCCCGATTGCGCGCATCGCTGCCAAGCTGGCGATCGGTTACACCCTGGACGAACTGCAAAACGAAATCACGGGCGGCGCTACGCCGGCGTCTTTCGAGCCGTCCATCGACTACGTTGTGACCAAGCTGCCGCGCTTTGCTTTCGAGAAGTTCCCGAAAGCCGACGCGCGCCTGACCACGCAGATGAAGTCTGTTGGTGAAGTCATGGCCATCGGCCGGACCTTCCAGGAATCCCTGCAGAAAGCGCTGCGCGGCCTGGAAGTAGGTGTTTGCGGCCTGGACGAGAAGCTCGACCTGAGTAACCCGGAAAGCATGAGCGTGCTCAAGCGCGAGCTGACTGTGCCGGGCGCCGAGCGTATCTGGTACGTGGCTGACGCGTTCCGCGCGGGCATGACTGTTGAAGATATCTTCGGCATGAACATGATCGACCCTTGGTTCCTGGTGCAGATCGAAGATCTGATCAAGGAAGAAGAGAAGGTCAAGACCCTCGGTCTGTCCTCCATCGACCGCGACCTGATGTTCCGCCTCAAGCGCAAAGGCTTCTCTGACCAGCGTCTGGCCAAGCTGCTGGGTGTGACCGAGAAGAACCTGCGTACCCATCGCCACAAGCTGGATATCTTCCCGGTCTACAAGCGCGTTGACACCTGCGCCGCCGAGTTCGCCACCGACACCGCGTACCTGTACTCCACCTACGAGGAAGAGTGCGAAGCTGCGCCGTCGGGCCGTGACAAGATCATCATCCTGGGTGGCGGTCCGAACCGTATCGGCCAGGGCATCGAGTTCGACTACTGCTGCGTACACGCCGCCCTCGCGCTGCGCGAAGACGGGTACGAGACCATCATGGTCAACTGCAACCCCGAAACCGTTTCCACTGACTACGACACTTCCGACCGCCTGTACTTCGAGCCGGTCACCCTGGAAGACGTGCTGGAAATCTGCCGCGTCGAGAAGCCAAAAGGCGTGATCGTGCAGTACGGCGGCCAAACCCCGCTGAAACTGGCGCGTGCCCTGGAAGCGGCCGGCGTGCCGATCATCGGCACCAGCCCTGACGCCATCGACCGTGCTGAAGACCGTGAGCGTTTCCAGCAAATGGTTGAACGCCTGAACCTGCGTCAGCCGCCAAACGCCACCGTGCGCAGCGAAGACGAAGCCATCCGCGCAGCCAGCAAGATCGGCTACCCGCTGGTGGTGCGTCCGTCCTACGTATTGGGCGGTCGGGCGATGGAAATCGTCTACGAAGAAGACGAACTCAAGCGCTACCTGCGTGATGCGGTGAAAGTGTCGAACGACAGCCCGGTGCTGTTGGACCACTTCCTCAACTGCGCCATCGAAATGGACGTGGATGCGGTGTGCGACGGCACTGACGTCGTCATCGGCGCGATCATGCAGCACATCGAACAGGCTGGCGTTCACTCCGGTGACTCCGCTTGCTCGCTGCCGCCGTACTCGCTGCCGGCGCACATCCAGGACGAGATGCGTGAGCAGGTCAAGAAAATGGCCCTGGAACTGGGTGTGGTTGGCCTGATGAACGTTCAGTTGGCGCTGCAAGGCGAAGACATCTACGTCATCGAAGTGAACCCGCGCGCTTCGCGTACCGTGCCATTTGTTTCCAAGTGCATCGGTGTGTCCCTGGCCATGATCGCTGCTCGCGTGATGGCCGGTAAGACCCTGAAGGAAATCGGCTTCACCAAGGAAATCATTCCGAACTTCTACAGCGTGAAAGAGGCGGTGTTCCCCTTCGCCAAATTCCCTGGCGTGGACCCGATCCTGGGCCCGGAGATGAAGTCCACCGGTGAAGTGATGGGTGTGGGCGATACCTTCGGTGAAGCGTTCGCCAAGGCCCAAATGGGCGCCAGCGAAGTGCTGCCGACCGGTGGTACTGCGTTTATCAGCGTGCGTGATGATGACAAGCCACTGGTTGCAGGCGTGGCCCGTGATCTGATCAACTTGGGCTTTGAAGTCGTGGCGACTGCCGGGACGGCCAAGCTGATTGAGGCTGCCGGCCTGAAAGTACGTCGCGTGAACAAGGTAACGGAAGGCCGTCCGCACGTGGTCGACATGATCAAGAATGACGAAGTCACCCTGATCATCAACACCACCGAAGGTCGCCAGTCGATCGCGGACTCCTATTCCATTCGTCGTAATGCCTTGCAGCACAAGATCTACTGCACCACCACCATTGCTGCTGGCGAAGCCATCTGCGAAGCGCTCAAGTTCGGTCCGGAAAAGACCGTGCGTCGCTTGCAGGATCTACACGCAGGATTGAAGGCATGACCAAATACCCAATGACCGTCCAGGGCTTTAAAGCCCTGGAAGAGGAACACGCCCATCTGACCAAGGTCGTTCGTCCAAAGCTGAGCCAGGACATCGGTACGGCTCGCGAGCTGGGTGATTTGAAGGAAAACGCCGAATACCATGCTGCCCGTGAGCAGCAGGGTATGGTTGAGGCGCGGATCCGTGATATCGAAGGCCGCCTGCAGAATTCGGTGGTGATCGACGTAACGACCATTCCGAAGACCGGCAAAGTGATTTTTGGCACCACCGTGGAAATCGCCAACGTCGAAACTGACGAAAGCGTGGTTTACCACATCGTCGGTGAAGACGAAGCCGACTTCAAACTCGGCAAAATCTCCGTCGGTTCGCCACTGGCCCGCGCCTTGATTGCCAAGGAAGAGGGTGATGTGGTGGCTGTGAAAACACCCGGTGGTGTAATCGAGTACGAGATTGTTGAAGTTCGTCACATCTGAAAGACGGCGCCCGCTTCGTGCGGGCGCCATGCTTTGGCAGCTTGCCCAGATGCTGTGGGTGGGCGGCCTGTGGTTGTTGCATATCGGTGTGCTGCCGGTGTTGGGCCTGATTGGCCTGGCGCCGCTGCTGATTGATGAGCTCAACGGAATGCTGAGTGCGCTGCTGGTGGGTTTTGCAGCGGCGTGCGTGACGCTCCAGGCATTGGTGCTGGTCAAGGCCGAGGGTTTGGAGAGCTTGTGGCGGGATATTCGCGGCCAACTGCTGTTGATGGCGCTGTATGCGTGCGCAATGTTCTGCGTGGTGCATGTGTGGCTGCCGCAAGCGTTGCGCTGGCAGCTATTCAGCTATCTTGTGCTAGGGTTCTCCGGCCTGGTGCTGGTTATACAGCCGGCACCGGGATGGAGCGGCAGGGCGCGCGAAGCACGCCCGTGACCCTTGTATTACTTGAAGCGGTGTACGTTCGACAGCTGCTTGTTGACGCTGAAGTTCTTGCGATACAGCAGTGCCATCTTGCCGATGACCTGGACCAGGTCCGCTTTGCCGACCTTGCACAGTTCTGCAATGGCGGCCAAACGCGCTTCGCGGTCAAGGATGTTGACCTTGATCTTGATCAGTTCGTGATCGCCCAATGCGCGTTCCAGTTCGGCTAACACACCTTCAGTCAAACCGTTGTCTGCCACAATCAGAACTGGTTTCAGATGGTGGCCAATGGATTTGTACTGTTTCTTCTGCTCTTGAGTGAGCGGCATAATCTGACCCCTGCGTCTGATCTTGTAAAAAGCGGCGGCCAGTTTACCCGAGCGAGTCCGGGACCGCCCAGTTAATCACGACCCGTTTTATTTTCGAGGTGGCCCGTGGCCCGTTCCAAAACCAGTCTTAAGTGGCTACAAGAACATTTCAACGATCCTTACGTCAAAAAGGCGCAAAAGGACGGCTACCGTTCCCGGGCCAGCTACAAGCTGCTGGAGATCCAGGACAAGGACAAATTGATTCGTCCTGGTATGAGCGTTATTGACCTTGGCGCAGCCCCTGGTGGCTGGTCCCAAGTGACCAGTCGTCTGATTGGTGGGCAAGGTCGATTGATCGCATCCGACATCCTTGAGATGGACAGCATCCCGGATGTGACCTTTGTACACGGCGACTTCACTCAGGACACGGTGTTGGCCGAGATCCTCGAGGCTGTGGGAAATTCGCAGGTAGACCTTGTGATTTCCGACATGGCCCCCAATATGAGTGGATTACCGGCCGTTGATATGCCGCGCGCTATGTTCCTGTGCGAGTTGGCACTGGATCTGGCGGGTCGGGTTTTGCGTCCGGGCGGTGATTTCCTGGTGAAAGTCTTCCAGGGCGAAGGTTTTGACGAGTACCACAAGAACATCCGCAAGCTGTTCGACAAGGTACAGACGCGCAAACCTGACTCTTCGCGAGACCGGTCGCGCGAGCAATACCTGCTGTGCCGCGGCTTCCGTGGTGTTGAAGGGGCTGAGAGCGAAGAGCGTTTTTGAGGAATTCGAGGAGGGTGATAGGTTTTTTTATATCGCTTTCGTCACGAAGCTTTACGAATATTGTGTAGTCAAAGTTTCACAAAGGGTTACAGACGGCGCCTGCCAGAGTTGTAGGTAATGTAGTAAGTTAGGCCGGTGAATATCATGCGAAGCGCGCGCCACTAGCGGAGCTTGCTTCAGAGGGTAGTTAATTGAACGATATGGCAAAGAATCTGATCCTGTGGTTGATCATCGCGGCTGTCCTGGTGACGGTGATGAACAACTTCTCCAGCCCTAACGAGCCGCAGACCCTCAACTATTCCGACTTCATCCAGCAAGTTAAGGATGGCAAGGTCGAGCGCGTAGCGGTTGATGGCTACGTGATCACCGGCAAGCGCAACGATGGCGACAGCTTCAAGACCATTCGTCCGGCAATCCAGGACAACGGTCTGATCGGCGACCTGGTGGATAACCACGTAGTGGTTGAAGGCAAACAGCCTGAGCAGCAGAGCATCTGGACTCAGTTGTTGGTAGCGAGCTTCCCGATCCTGGTGATTATCGCCGTGTTCATGTTCTTCATGCGCCAGATGCAAGGTGGTGCGGGAGGCAAGGGCGGGCCGATGAGTTTCGGCAAGAGTAAGGCGCGCCTGCTTTCCGAAGATCAGGTGAAGACCACCCTGGCTGACGTCGCAGGTTGTGATGAAGCCAAGGAAGAAGTCGGCGAGCTGGTTGAGTTCCTGCGTGACCCGGGCAAGTTCCAGCGCCTGGGCGGCCGCATTCCTCGCGGCGTGCTGATGGTCGGTCCTCCGGGTACCGGTAAAACCTTGCTGGCCAAGGCAATTGCCGGTGAAGCCAAGGTGCCGTTCTTCACCATTTCCGGTTCTGACTTCGTCGAAATGTTCGTCGGTGTCGGTGCCAGCCGTGTCCGCGATATGTTCGAGCAGGCCAAGAAGCACGCGCCGTGCATCATCTTCATCGACGAAATCGATGCCGTGGGTCGCCATCGTGGCGCCGGCATGGGTGGCGGTCATGATGAGCGCGAGCAGACCCTCAACCAATTGCTGGTTGAGATGGACGGCTTCGAAATGAATGATGGCATCATCGTCATCGCCGCGACCAACCGTCCGGACGTACTCGACCCGGCGTTGCTGCGTCCAGGCCGTTTCGACCGTCAGGTTGTGGTCGGTCTGCCGGATATTCGCGGTCGTGAGCAGATCCTGAAAGTACACATGCGCAAAGTGCCAATGGGTGACGACGTGGCTCCGGCCGTGATTGCCCGTGGTACGCCAGGCTTCTCCGGTGCCGACCTGGCCAACCTGGTCAACGAGGCTTCGTTGTTCGCTGCCCGTACCGGCAAGCGCATTGTTGAAATGAAAGAGTTCGAACTGGCCAAAGACAAGATCATGATGGGCGCCGAGCGCAAATCCATGGTCATGTCCGAGAAAGAGAAGCAGAACACCGCTTATCACGAAGCCGGTCACGCCATTGTTGGTCGCGTTGTGCCTGAGCATGACCCGGTCTACAAAGTGTCGATCATTCCTCGTGGGCGTGCGCTGGGTGTGACCATGTTCCTGCCGGAAGAGGATCGTTACAGCCTCTCCAAGCGGGCGCTGATCAGCCAGATCTGTTCGCTGTATGGCGGCCGGATTGCTGAAGAGATGACGCTTGGCTTCGACGGTGTGACCACCGGTGCTTCCAACGACATCATGCGTGCCAGCCAGATCGCACGGAACATGGTGACCAAGTGGGGCTTGTCGGAAAAACTCGGTCCTTTGATGTATGCCGAGGAAGAAGGCGAAGTGTTCCTGGGGCGTGGTGGTGGCGGTCAAGCTGCCAGCTTCTCGGGTGAGACGGCCAAACTGATCGACTCCGAGGTGCGCAGCATCATTGACCAGTGCTACGGGACGGCCAAGCAGATCCTGACGGATAACCGCGACAAGCTGGATGCAATGGCCGATGCGCTGATGAAGTACGAAACCATTGATGCCGATCAGATCGACGACATCATGGCGGGTCGCGCACCGCGTGAGCCTCGGGATTGGGAAGGTGGTTCGGGCACTTCGGGCACCCCGCCTGTGGTGCAGAACGAGCGCCCTGAAGCCCCGATCGGCGGCCCCGCAGCTGACCACTAAGGTTTGAAATGACTTCTGTGCTGTCCTCCACCCGGTTGCCTTGCGGCAACCGGGTTCTTGATTTGGCCCATACGCATGTCATGGGCATTCTTAATGTAACCCCCGATTCTTTTTCTGACGGCGGCCGCTTCAGCCAGCAGGATGCCGCGTTGCGTCATGCCGAGGCGATGGTGGCGGCCGGCGCGACACTGATTGATGTCGGTGGTGAGTCAACTCGGCCGGGCGCTCGCGTGGTTTCCCCCTTGGAGGAACTTGAGCGGGTTGCGCCAATCGTCGAGCGGATTGCCCGTGAGCTGGACGTGATCATTTCGGTGGACACCTCGACTCCCGCCGTAATGCGCGAGACGGCGCGCCTCGGTGCCGGGCTGATCAATGATGTGCGCTCCCTTCAGCGTGATGGCGCCCTGGATGCGGCGGCGGCCACCGGGCTGCCGGTGTGCCTTATGCATATGGTGGGAGAGCCCGGCAATATGCAGGACAGCCCGCACTACGATGATCTTGTGGGGGAGGTGAGTGGGTTTCTTGCGCAAAGAATGGCTGAGTGCACCAAGGTGGGTATCGCCGCCGAACAGATTATCCTGGATCCCGGGTTTGGCTTCGCCAAGACCCTGCAACACAACTTGAGCCTGTTCAAGCATATGGAGGCCTTGCACGCACTTGGTCGACCCCTGTTGGTCGGCGTGTCGCGCAAGAGCATGATAGGGCTGGCCCTGAATCGCCCGGTGGGTGAGCGGTTGTACGGTGGCCTGGCGTTGGCGGCACTTGCCGTGACCAAGGGCGCGCGTATTTTGCGGGTGCATGACGTCGCCGAGACCGTTGATGTGGTGCGCATGCTGGCCGCGGTAGAATCAGCCGAATAAGAATGATGGAGCACTTATGACTAAAAAATATTTTGGCACCGACGGTATTCGTGGTCGGGTCGGCGAATTCCCGATTACTCCTGATTTTATGCTCAAGCTGGGTTGGGCGGCCGGTATGGCGTTCCGCAGCATGGGCGCTTGCCGCATCCTGGTGGGCAAAGACACCCGCATCTCGGGTTATATGTTCGAATCTGCGCTGGAGGCGGGGCTGTCTGCCGCAGGCGCCGATGTCATGCTGCTGGGGCCCATGCCGACACCTGCAATCGCTTACCTGACGCGTACCTTCCACGCTGAAGCCGGTATCGTGATCAGTGCCTCGCACAATCCCCATGATGACAACGGCATCAAGTTCTTCTCGGGCCAGGGCACCAAGCTGCCGGACGAGATCGAACTGATGATCGAAGAGTTGCTGGATGCGCCGATGACCGTGGTTGAGTCCAGCAAGCTGGGCAAGGTCTCGCGTATCAATGATGCCTCGGGCCGTTACATCGAGTTTTGCAAGAGCAGCGTGCCGACCAGTACCAATTTTGCCGGCCTCAAAATTGTTGTCGACTGCGCTCACGGTGCAACCTACAAAGTGGCTCCCAGCGTATTCAAGGAGCTGGGCGCCGATGTGACGGTGCTGTCGGCCCAGCCAAATGGTTTGAACATCAACGATAACTGCGGCTCGACGCATATGGAGCAGCTGCAGGCTGCTGTCCTGGCTGAGCACGCTGACCTCGGCATTGCCTTCGATGGCGACGGTGACCGCGTATTGATGGTGGATCACACCGGCGCAGTGGTGGATGGCGATGAGCTGTTGTTCATCATTGCCCGCGACCTGCATGAGCGTGACAGGCTGCAAGGCGGTGTGGTTGGCACGCTGATGAGCAACCTCGGGCTCGAGTTGGCCTTGGCCGAGCTGGGGATTCCGTTTGTACGCGCCAATGTCGGTGACCGCTATGTCATCGCCGAGTTGCTGGAACGTAACTGGCTGGTGGGCGGAGAGAACTCGGGGCATGTGGTTTGCTTCCAGCACACCACCACGGGCGATGCCATTATTGCTGCGCTGCAGGTGCTGCTGTCGTTGCGTCGTCGCAAAGAGAGTCTGGCTCAAGCGCGCCAGGCGCTGCGCAAATGCCCGCAGGTTCTGCTGAATGTGCGCTTTGCCGGTGGCGAAAACCCTATCGAGCACCCTGCTGTCAAAGACGCCTGTGAGCGTGTGACCCTCGCAATGGCGGGGCGTGGCCGCGTGTTGTTGCGCAAGTCCGGCACAGAGCCGTTGGTGCGTGTCATGGTCGAAGGCGAGGACGAAACGCAGGTTCGCGGCCACGCCGAAGACCTGGCAAAACTGGTAACTGAAATTTGCGCCTGAATTCGGCTTGCCAGTGATGATGTGGTTGGGTAACATCTGCGCCCACTTTGACCGACGAGGTACAGCATGCGTCGCACTATGGTAGCTGGTAACTGGAAGATGCACGGTACCCGCGCCAGTGTCGCTGAGCTGATCAATGGCCTTCGTCACTTGGCCTTGCCTGGCGGTGTTGATGTTGCGGTTTTCCCGCCTTGCTTGCATATCAACCAAGTGGTTGATGGCTTGAAAGGCAAGTCGATTCAGGTCGGCGCGCAGAACTCTGCGGTGGAACCCATGCAAGGTGCGTTGACCGGTGAGATTTCACCGAGTCAGCTGGTTGATGCGGGTTGTTCCTATGTGCTTGTCGGGCACTCCGAGCGCCGTCAGATGATGGGCGAGCGTGATGGGACACTCAATCGCAAGTTCGCAGCGGCACAGGCTTGTGGCTTGATTCCCGTGTTGTGCATAGGGGAGACCCTGGAGCAGCGTGAATCGGGCAAGACTCTGGAGGTTGTCTCGCGTCAGCTGGGCAGCATCATTGAGGAGCTGGGTGTTGGTGCATTTGCAAAGGCAGTAATCGCTTACGAGCCGGTCTGGGCCATTGGCACCGGGCTGACTGCTACACCGCAACAGGCGCAGGATGTGCACGCAGCCATTCGCGCGCAGTTAGCGGCAGAGAATTCTGAAGTCGCACAAGGTGTGCGGCTTCTATACGGCGGCAGCGTGAAGGCGGCCAATGCGGTCGAACTGTTCGGCATGCCGGATATCGATGGGGGGCTCATTGGTGGAGCTTCCCTGAATGCAGATGAGTTCGGTGCGATCTGTCGCGCCGCGGGAAACTGAAAAAATGCTGGAAACAGTCGTAGTCGTTTTTCATCTGTTGGCTGCCCTGGGCGTAGTTGCCCTGGTTTTGTTGCAACAGGGTAAAGGTGCGGATGCTGGTGCGTCTTTCGGTGCAGGTGCTTCAAATACTGTGTTCGGAAGCCAAGGTTCCTCTACCTTTCTTAGTAAGTTTACTGCTATACTTGCCGCCGGTTTCTTCATAACCAGCTTGGGGTTAGGTTACTTTGCTAAAGAGAAAGCTCATGTGCTGACTCAAGTAGGTCTCCCAAACCCAGCAGTGTTGGAAGTACCAAAAGCAAAACCGGCTTCTGATGATGTCCCGGTGCTTCAAGAGCAAAAGTCGGCTACTCCAGCGACTGACGTACCTCCAGCTCAAGAGCAGAAGTAAGAAGGGTTGTAAACGCTGTATTGCCGAGGTGGTGGAATTGGTAGACACGCAACCTTGAGGTGGTTGTGCCCATAGGGTGTAGGGGTTCGAGTCCCCTTCTCGGTACCAATTATCAGGAGAGCCCGCTGTTGCGGGCTTTCTTGTAGGTGGAAGGTTACATTGACCCTGTAAGGGATCGGTCGTATACTTCCGCCCCAGCTTTGTCGCGGGGTGGAGCAGTCTGGTAGCTCGTCGGGCTCATAACCCGAAGGTCGTCGGTTCAAATCCGGCCCCCGCAACCAGTTTTAGCGGAGCCCCTTTTAAGGGGCTTTTTGTTAGCTGGACACTTTCAACGCCGCTGTTCGACGGCGTTTCAAGGATGGGCGTTTCGCCCATTTTTTTATTTTGCACAGCATGCACATACATGCGCGAGGGGGTTCAGGTGTCGAGCAAGCTAGAAGAGTTGCAGGCCTTGCTGGCCCCGGTGGTCGTGGCCCTAGGCTATGAATGCTGGGGTATTGAGTTTTCGGCTCAAGGTCGCCACTCAATGTTGCGCGTTTATATCGATAAAGAGGGCGGTGTGCTGGTGGACGATTGTGCCATTGTCAGCCGTCAGATCAGCGGTGTGCTGGATGTTGAAGATCCAATCGCCGTTGAATACACCCTCGAAGTTTCCTCGCCAGGCATGGAACGCCCACTGTTCACTATTGATCAGTTTGCAAAATTTGCCGGTGAACAAGTGAAGATCAAGCTGCGCTCTCCCTTTGAAGGGCGACGCAACTTTCAGGGCCTTCTGCGCGGTGTAGAAGAACAGGATGTCGTGGTGCAGGTAGAAGACCATGAATTCCTGTTGCCGATCGATATGATCGACAAGGCCAACATTATTCCCAGTTTTGACTGAGACGCGGATCCCGCGGATCCAATGGCTTGCGAAAGGCGAGGCGTACGATGAGCAAAGAAGTACTGCTGGTTGTTGAGTCGGTATCCAATGAAAAGGGCGTACCGGCAAACGTGATTTTTGAAGCGCTGGAGCTGGCCCTGGCCACTGCTACCAAAAAGCGTTTTGAAGACGAAGTTGATCTGCGTGTGGAAATCAACCGCCACACCGGTGCCTATGAGACTTTCCGTCGCTGGACGGTCGTCGAAGAAGCCGATCTTGATGATCCGGCCATCGAAACCTGGCCGAGCAAGGTTGCGCAAACGCATCCGGGCGCCCAGGTCGGTGATGTCGTCGAAGAAAAGATCGAGTCGATCGAGTTCGGCCGTATTGCTGCACAGACCGCCAAGCAGGTTATCGTGCAGAAGGTTCGCGAAGCTGAGCGCGCTCAAGTCGTTGACGCTTATCGCGAACGCCTGGGTGAGATCATCTCCGGCACCGTGAAAAAAGTGACCCGCGACAACGTGATCGTCGACCTGGGCAACAACGCCGAAGCGTTGCTGGCCCGCGAAGACATCATCTCTCGCGAAACCTTCCGTGTCGGCGTGCGTCTGCGTGCGCTGCTCAAGGAAATCCGCACCGAGAACCGCGGCCCTCAGCTGATCCTGTCGCGTACCGCGCCGGAAATGCTGATCGAGCTGTTCCGCATCGAAGTGCCGGAAATCGCCGAAGGCCTGATCGAAGTCATGGCTGCGTCCCGCGACCCGGGTTCGCGCGCCAAGATCGCGGTCCGCTCCAAGGACAAGCGCATCGACCCGCAAGGTGCCTGCATTGGTATGCGCGGTTCGCGCGTCCAGGCAGTGTCGGGCGAGTTGGGCGGTGAGCGTGTGGACATCGTTCTGTGGGACGATAACCCGGCGCAGTTCGTGATCAACGCCATGTCGCCGGCTGAAGTGGCGGCAATTATCGTTGACGAAGATGCCCATGCAATGGACATCGCCGTTGGCGCAGACAATCTGGCTCAGGCCATTGGTCGTGGTGGTCAGAACGTGCGTCTGGCCAGCCAACTGACCGGCTGGACCCTGAACGTGATGACCGAATCGGACATCCAGGCTAAGCAGCAAGCTGAAACCGGTGACATCCTGCGCAACTTCATCGAAGAGTTGGAAGTCGATGAAGACCTGGCACAGGTACTGGTTGATGAAGGCTTCACCAGCCTGGAAGAGATTGCCTACGTACCGTTGGAAGAAATGCTCAACATCGACGGCTTTGACGAAGACACCGTCAACGAGCTTCGCGCTCGGGCCAAGGATCGCTTGTTGACTAAAGCCATCGCTACTGAGGAAAAGCTGGCAGACGCCCATCCGGCCGAAGACCTGCTCTCGCTTGAGGGTATGGACAAGGATTTGGCGATGGAACTGGCGGTGCGCGGCGTAATTACCCGCGAAGACCTGGCCGAGCAGTCTATTGACGATCTGCTCGACATCGACGGCATTGACGATGATCGTGCCGGCAAGTTGATCATGGCCGCCCGAGCCCATTGGTTCGAGTAACTAGGCGCGGCCTGAGGAGAGAAGTGCATGACGCAAGTCACGGTGAAACAACTGGCCGATGAGGTCAAAACACCGGTAGAGCGCCTGTTGCAGCAGATGCGTGAGGCAGGTCTGCCGCACACCGCCGCCGATGAAGGTGTGAGCGATAGTGAGAAGCAGTCTTTGCTGACTCACTTGAAGAGCAGCCACAAGGCGAAAGTGGAAGAACCGCGCAAGATTACATTGCAGCGCAAAACCACCAGCACCCTGCGTGTTGCTGGTAGCAAGAGCATCAGCGTTGAAGTACGCAAGAAGAAAGTCTTCGTACAGCGCAGCCCGGAAGAAATCGAAGCCGAGCGCAAACGCGAGCTGGAAGAGCGTCGCGCAGTAGAAAATGCTGCTCGTCAGAAGGCTGAAGAAGAAGCCAAGCGTCGCGCCGAAGAAGAAGCGCGTCGCCAGCCTGCTGCTGCGCAACCTGCTGGTACTGAAGCGGTCGCCACGCCTAGCGCTCCTGTAGAAGCTGTGCGTGAGGCCGCTCCGGTTGCCGCCGCTCCGGCTCCAGCAGCTGATCGCAAGCGCGACGAACCTCGTCGTCCGGACAAACCACGTGCCGACGACAACAATCGTCGCAGTGGCGGTGGTGATGGCGAGCGTAAAAACGCTCCGCATCGCGCTTCGGTCAAAGAGAAGGCGCCGGCTCCACGCGTTGCCCCACGTACTACCGACGAAGAAAGCGATAGCTTCCGTCGTGGTGGTCGCGGCAAGGCCAAGCTGAAAAAGCGCAACGCCCACGGATTCCAGAGCCCAACCGGCCCTGTCGTGCGTGATGTGCAGATCGGCGAGACCATTTCTGTTGGCGATCTCGCCAATCAGATGTCGGTCAAGGCCGCTGAAATCATCAAGTTCATGTTCAAACTGGGTACTCCAGCGACCATCAACCAGGTACTTGATCAGGAAACTGCTCAACTGGTAGCCGAAGAACTGGGCCACAAAGTGACCCTGGTCAGCGACACCGCCCTGGAAGATTCCCTGGCCGAGTCCCTGAAGTTTGAAGGTGAGACGTTCTCCCGTGCGCCAGTTGTGACCGTAATGGGTCACGTTGACCATGGTAAGACATCGCTGCTCGATTACATCCGTCGTGCCAAGGTAGCTGCTGGCGAAGCCGGCGGTATCACCCAGCACATCGGTGCATACCACGTTGAAACCGAGCGCGGCATGGTCACCTTCCTGGACACCCCTGGCCACGCTGCGTTTACCGCAATGCGTGCTCGTGGTGCCAAGGCGACTGACATCGTGATCCTGGTAGTTGCAGCGGACGACGGCGTGATGCCGCAGACCATTGAAGCTGTTCAGCACGCCAAGGCCGCTGGTGTTCCACTGGTAGTTGCAGTGAACAAAATCGACAAGCCGGGCGCCGATCTCGATCGCATCCGTAGCGAACTGTCGGTGCACGGCGTGACTTCTGAAGAGTGGGGCGGTGATACGCCGTTCGTTTCGGTTTCGGCGAAAGTCGGTACCGGTGTAGACGAGCTGCTCGAAGCTGTTCTGCTGCAAGCTGAAGTCCTGGAACTCAAAGCAACGCCATCGGCCCCGGGTCGCGGTGTTGTGGTTGAATCGCGTCTCGACAAAGGTCGTGGCCCGGTTGCAACCGTTCTGGTTCAAGACGGTACCCTGCGCCAGGGCGACATGGTCCTGGTCGGTTCGAACTATGGCCGTGTACGTGCCATGCTCGACGAGAACGGCAAGCCAATCAAGGAAGCCGGTCCTTCCATCCCGGTCGAGATTCTCGGCCTGGACGGTACGCCGGACGCTGGCGACGAGATGAGCGTGCTGTCTGACGAGAAGAAAGCCCGTGAAGTGGCTCTGTTCCGTCAAGGCAAGTTCCGCGAAGTCAAACTGGCTCGTGCTCACGCCGGCAAGCTGGAAAACATCTTCGAGAACATGGGCCAGGCAGAGAAGAAGACGCTTAACATCGTCCTCAAATCTGACGTTCGTGGTTCCCTCGAAGCGTTGAACGGCGCCTTGAACGGCCTGGGTAACGACGAAGTGCAAGTGCGCGTTGTGGGTGGCGGTGTCGGTGGTATCACCGAGTCCGACGCCAACCTGGCACTGGCTTCCAACGCTGTACTGTTCGGCTTCAACGTGCGTGCCGATGCTGGCGCTCGCAAGATCGTCGAGCAGGAAGGCCTGGACATGCGTTACTACAACGTCATCTACGACATCATCGAAGACGTCAAGAAAGCCCTTACCGGCATGCTTGGCAGCGATGTCCGGGAGAACATCCTGGGTGTTGCCGAGGTGCGTGACGTGTTCCGCTCGCCGAAATTCGGTGCGATCGCCGGTTGCATGGTTATCGAAGGTACTGTGTACCGTAACCGTCCGATCCGTGTACTGCGTGAAGACATCGTTATCTTCGAAGGCGAGCTGGAATCTCTGCGCCGCTTCAAGGATGACGCTTCCGAAGTACGTGCCGGCATGGAATGCGGTATCGGCGTCAAGAGCTACAACGACGTCAAGGCTGGCGACAAGATCGAAGTCTACGAGAAGGTCCAGGTTGCTCGCAGCCTCTAACTCGCGCACTTCCGGAGCCACGTTGCGTGTGGGCATGCAAATGCCCCGCGCAGCGTACGGACTCTAAACGCAACGCCCGGTCTGGCTTTTGTCAGGCCGGGCGTTTGCCGCTTTCAGACCCCACGGGTTTCACCGTGTGGCAGTAACAGGTAACAAGACATGGCAAAAGAATACAGCCGTACCCAACGTATCGGCGATCAGATGCAGCGTGAGCTGGCCCAACTGATCCGTCGCGAAGTCAAAGACCCGCGCGTTGGCCTGGTCACCATCACCGCCGTTGAAGTGAGCCGTGACGTGGGTCACGCCAAGATCTTCATCACCGTGATGGGGCAGGACAACAGCGAAGAAATCGCGCAAAGCATCAAGGTGCTCAATTCGGCTGCCGGCTTCCTGCGTATGCAGTTGGCCCGTGAAATGAAGCTGCGCAGTGTTCCCCAGTTGCACTTCCACTACGACGAAAGCGTCGTGCGTGGTGCGCACCTGTCGGCACTGATCGAGCGCGCCGTGGCTGAAGACAGCCAGCACCCGTCCACACCTGAAGACGCCAAGGAGTAAGCGGTGGCTCAGGTCAAACGTATTCGTCGCAACGTCAGCGGCATCATTCTGCTCGACAAGCCCATTGGCTTTACCTCCAATGCCGCGCTGCAGAAGGTTCGCTGGCTGCTCAATGCCGAGAAGGCCGGGCACACCGGCAGCCTCGACCCCTTGGCCACCGGCGTACTGCCCTTGTGCTTTGGCGAGGCCACCAAGTTCTCGCAATACCTGCTCGATTCCGACAAGGGTTACGAAACCCTCATGCAACTGGGCAAGACCACCACCACGGCCGATGCCGAAGGTGATGTTCTGCAGGTTCGCGACGTGACCGTTGGTCGTGCTGATATCGAGGCCGTTTTACCCGCTTTTCGTGGGCAAATCAGTCAGATACCGCCGATGTACTCGGCGCTCAAGCGTGATGGCCAGCCTCTTTACAAGCTGGCACGTGCGGGCGAAGTAGTGGAGCGTGAACCGCGTTCTGTTACTATTGCGCGGCTTGAATTGCTCGCCAGTGAAGGCGACACCGCACGACTGGCGGTGGACTGCAGCAAAGGCACCTATATTCGTACCCTGGTGGAAGATATCGGTGAGCAACTGGGCTGTGGTGCATACGTTGCAGAGTTGCGACGTACTCAAGCCGGACCTTTCACCCTGGCCCAGACGGTCACGCTGGAAGAGTTGGAAGCGGTACATGCCGAAGGCGGCAATGAAGCGGTTGATCGCTTCCTGATGCCATCGGACAGCGGTTTGCTGGATTGGCCATTGCTGCACTTCTCGGAGCACAGCGCGTTCTACTGGCTAAACGGCCAACCGGTACGTGCCCCGGATGCTCCGAAGTTCGGTATGGTGCGGGTACAGGATCATAACGGTCGCTTTATCGGTATCGGTGAAGTGAGCGAAGACGGGCGTATAGCGCCGCGTCGACTGATTCGGTCAGAATGACCGGACGAGTGTGGCTGTTAACAGGCACGGTCAACACTCATTTTTAGATACAGGGATTTGTCCCTGGCCTGTTGAAACTGCCCTTTGGGTAGTTTCCTGAAAAAAGGATTGCCTCATGGCTCTCGACGTTCAAGAAAAAGCACAAATCGTTGCTGACTATCAGCAAGCTGTTGGTGACACTGGTTCGCCAGAAGTGCAAGTTGCACTGCTGACCCACAACATCAACAAGCTGCAAGGTCACTTCAAGGCCAACGGTAAAGATCACCACTCCCGTCGTGGTCTGATCCGCATGGTAAACCAGCGCCGTAAGCTGCTGGACTACCTGAAAGGCAAGGATCTGGGTCGTTATCAGGCTCTGATCGGTCGCCTGGGTCTGCGTCGCTAATAAGCGATTGCGCTAGAGGTTGGTTGTCTGCCGTGTGTCAGTGGGATTCCCGCTGGCCCATGGCAGGCTCCCAGCCTCAAGTTTTATCTGGATACACGTTTTACCCTGGACGAGCGTCGGGCCGATTCCCGGCATTGCCCAAGAATTTCGCAAGAAGACAAGTTCCCCCAAGAGCCACAAAGAAGGTAGGACACCGTGAACCCGGTTATCAAAAAATTCCAGTTCGGTCAGTCGACCGTTACCCTCGAGACAGGCCGTATCGCCCGTCAAGCCTCCGGCGCAGTGCTGGTTACCGTTGACGACGACGTGACCGTATTGGTGACCGTTGTTGGCGCCAAGACCGCTGACCCGAGCAAAGGCTTCTTCCCTCTTTCCGTTCACTACCAGGAAAAGACTTACGCTGCCGGTAAGATCCCTGGCGGTTTCTTCAAGCGTGAAGGCCGTCCTTCCGAGAAAGAAACCCTGACTTCCCGACTGATCGACCGTCCGATCCGTCCGCTGTTCCCAGAAGGCTTCATGAACGAAGTGCAGGTTGTCTGCACCGTCGTTTCCACCAGCAAGAAGACCGATCCGGACATCGCTGCGATGATCGGTACCTCGGCTGCCCTGGCCATCTCCGGCATTCCTTTCGATGGCCCGATCGGCGCTGCGCGCGTTGCTTTCCACGAAAGCACCGGCTACCTGCTGAACCCGACTTACGAGCAACAGAAAGCGTCGAGCCTGGACATGGTCGTTGCCGGTACCTCTGAAGCCGTATTGATGGTTGAATCGGAAGCCAAAGAGCTGACCGAAGACCAGATGCTGGGCGCTGTACTGTTTGCTCACGACGAGTTCCAGTCCGTGATCAAGGCCGTTAAAGAACTGGCTGCCGAAGCTGCCAAGCCGACATGGGCCTGGGCTCCACAAGCTGAAGCGACTGAACTGCTGGGCGCTATCCGCTCCGAGTTCGGTGCTGCCATCTCCGACGCCTACACCATCACCGTCAAGGCCGACCGTTACGCGCGCCTGGGCGAGCTGAAGGATCAGGTTGTAGCCAAACTGTCCGGTGAAGAAGGCCAGCCTTCTTCCAGCGAAGTCAAAGCTGCCTTCGGCGAAATCGAATACCGCACCGTTCGCGAAAACATCGTTAACGGCAAGCCACGTATCGACGGTCGCGACACGCGCACCGTGCGCCCACTGAACATCGAAGTCGGCGTTCTGCCGAAGACTCACGGTTCGGCGCTGTTCACCCGTGGCGAAACCCAGGCTCTGGTCGTTGCAACACTGGGTACTGCCCGTGACGCACAACTGCTGGACACCCTGGAAGGCGAGAAGAAAGACCCGTTCATGCTGCACTACAACTTCCCTCCGTTCTCGGTAGGCGAGTGTGGTCGCATGGGTGGCGCTGGTCGTCGCGAAATCGGTCACGGCCGTCTGGCTCGTCGTTCGATCGCTGCGATGCTGCCTGCTGCCGACGTGTTCCCGTACACCATCCGTGTTGTGTCGGAAATTACTGAGTCCAACGGTTCGAGCTCCATGGCTTCCGTTTGCGGTGCTTCCCTGGCCCTGATGGACGCTGGTGTACCGATGAAGGCACCGGTTGCCGGTATCGCCATGGGCCTGGTTAAAGAAGGCGAGAAGTTCGCCATCCTGACCGACATCCTGGGCGACGAAGACCACCTGGGCGACATGGACTTCAAAGTAGCCGGTACCGCTAAAGGTGTTACCGCGCTGCAGATGGACATCAAGATCAAAGGCATCACCGAAGAAATCATGGAAATCGCTCTGGGCCAAGCCCTGGAAGCGCGCCTGAACATCCTCGGTCAGATGAACCAGATCATTGGTCAGTCCCGCACCGAACTGTCGGAAAATGCTCCGACCATGATCGCGATGAAAATCGACACCGACAAAATCCGTGATGTTATCGGTAAAGGCGGCGCGACCATCCGTGCGATCTGTGAAGAAACCAAGGCTTCGATCGACATCGAAGACGACGGCTCGATCAAGATCTTCGGCGAAACCAAGGAAGCGGCTGAAGCTGCACGTCAGCGCGTTCTGGGCATCACCGCTGAAGCCGAGATCGGCAAGATCTACGTGGGTAAGGTTGAGCGCATCGTCGACTTCGGCGCATTCGTCAACATCCTGCCGGGCAAAGACGGTCTGGTACACATCTCCATGCTGAGCGACGCTCGTGTTGAGAAAGTGACCGACATTCTCAAAGAAGGCCAGGAAGTGGAAGTGCTGGTACTGGACGTGGACAACCGCGGCCGTATCAAGCTGTCCATCAAGGACGTAGCAGCAGCCAAGGCTTCGGGCGTTTAATTACCCGCTGGCTTTACGCTGAAAAAGAGGACTCTTCGGAGTCCTTTTTTTATGTCCACAGGAAAGTACCGGGAAATCAGTCGCTTAGTAAATTCCAAAAGCCGCAACTTGCATGCAGGTACGGTCGACTTCATGCAAGATGCACGATTTCGAAAATTAGCTGTTTTTATAAGTCGTTGTTTATAAAGGGATTAATATGATTCTGTGACTTGGCACACTGCCTGCAATAACCCTGTTAACGCTGCAGCATCAAGGTTTACACGCTGCAGACTTTTCATAAAACAGGAGTTACTCGTATGAAGAAGTTCGCTCTCGCTACCGCTACCGCTCTGACTCTGGCCATGGGTGCTAACGTAGCCTTTGCTCAGACTTCCCAAGCCCCTATGACGTTGGCGGCTGGTGAAGCCACCAAGGCTAAGGAAAGCGTTTCGGATACTTGGATCACTACCAAAGTTAAATCCGACCTGCTGACCGAGAAAGGCATTCCTGGTTCGGACATCAAGGTTGAAACCAACAAAGGCGTGGTTTCCCTGTCCTCCACAGTCGCTATCTCTGACTCCCAGAAAGCCACGGCTGTAGCGATCACCAAGAAAATCAAAGGTGTTACCGCTGTTTCCGCTGACGGCCTGATGGCTGGCGGTGCCACTAAGGCAGATAACATCGACAAAACCAAAGGCGCAGCAGCAGATGCCAAAGAGTCCACTTCGGACACTTGGATCACCACCAAAGTAAAAGCTGACCTGGTTACCGAAAAAGGCATTCCTGGTACCGACATCAAAGTCGAAACCAACAAAGGTGTAGTGTCGCTGTCGTCGACTGCTGCCGTGACCCAGGCTCAGAAAGACACCGCAGTTGCGATCACCAAGAAAATCAAAGGCGTTAAAGCTGTATCGGCCGATGGCCTGAAAGCTCAGTAACGCTAAAAGAATCGTCTGAGCTAGACGGCGGCGGCTTAGGGTGAGTTAGATATCCACCCGATGCACCTCTAAAGTTCATGCGACCGACCACACGGATGTGGTCATTACAGGCCCCGGCACTTGTGTCGGGGCCTGTTCTATTCAGGCCTGGAATACATTTGCATGGCCGGTGGAGATAAAACTGTGGGAGCGGGCTTGCTCGCGAATGCGGTGTGTCAGTCACTGGAAATGTGCCTGATATACCGCATTCGCGAGCAAGCCCGCTCCCACATTTAGATCTGTTTTAGCTGAATGTTACTCGGCATCCAAATGCATCGGCGTTACCACTCGACCGTCTTTCTCCGCCTGCCCCAGGCTGGCATCAATGAAGTACACCCGGTCATCTTCCAGCTGGCCTTTGTCCACCAGGTAGTCCTTGATAGTGCTGGCACGGTCCTGCCCCAGTTGGCGCAGCAACACATCACTGGCCCCCCAGAACTTGATCAAGCCATCCCGCAGCTTCGCGGTGCGATCATCACTGCTCAGGTCTTTCCATTCGGCCGGTGGTTGTTGCTTGAGACGGGTGCGGTAAATGCCTTCGAGCAATGGCGCTTTTTCCTTCTCCGGCACCACCAGCAATGACGCCTGAGCCGGCACCTTGTCGCCGCGACGCTGGAGGATTTTGTAGTAGTTGTATTGGTATTCACGCTCCAGGCGATCTGCGGCGATGAAAGGGCCATCGCTGCTGGCGGCTGCCGTGCCTTCGATTTCAAGGCGCAGGGTAGGGCGCTCTTTGAGTGCCTTGGCCAAGGTGTTCAGGGCACCCTCGGCATCTTTGTTCAGCTCGCTGGAGCCTGCGGCAAACGACACGTTACCCAGGTCTTCCGAGCCGCCACCGCTGACCAGCCCGCCGATAAACTTGAACGGCGCCGTGGCTGCGCGCACCACCAGGTTGCGCAGGGTCTGCCACACAATCGGCATGACGCTGAACTGCGGGTTATTCAAGTCGCCGGTTACTGGCAGTTCGATGGAGATCTTGCCGTCAGTATCCTTGAGCAGCGCAATGGCCAGGCGAATCGGCAAATCGACGGCATCGGCACTGTCGACCTTCTCACCCAACTGCAATTGCTCAACCACCACTTTGTTTTCAGCCTTCAACTGGCCTTTGGTGATCACGTAGTGCAAATCGAGGTTCAGCCGGCCCTTGCGAATGCGGAAACCCGCGAACTTGCCGGAATACGGAGTCAACGTGGTCAGTTCGACGCGCTTGAAGCTGGTGGCGATATCCAGCGCCGCCATCGGGTCAAACGGGTTGACGCTGCCCTTGATCGTCACCGGCGCGTAGCGATCCACCTTGCCCTTAATGTCGACGCTGGCCGGTTTGGCCTGGCGACTGTCGATAGTGCCAATCTGCCCGTTGAGTTGCTGGATAGCCGTGGCGAAGTTGGGCGTGAGGCTGAAGTCGGCGAAGTTGGCCGAACCATCGTTGATCGCAATTTGCCCGATATGAATACCCAACGGTTTGTCTTTGCTCGCCGCCGGTTTGGCTGCCGACTTGGTGCCATTGTCGGCCGGTTGCGGGATCAGCAAGTCATCGATGTTGGTGGTGCGGTCGTCGTTGATCATAAAGCGCGCATAGGGCTGCAGCAGGTTGACCTTGTCGATCGACAGGCTGTCGCCGTGCTGGTAGTTCACGCCTTCGAATACCAGACGCTGCCACTTGAGGAAGTCGCGGGTCTTGAGGGTGTCCAGGGTGTGCAACTGGTCGACCTGGGCGCGGCCGGTGACCTGCAGCGCCAAGGGCTCGGTGCTTTTAAGGTTCACATCGAGGTTGCTGCCCAACATACCGCTGCGCAGTTCCAGGCGGATAAACGGGCTGATATAGGATTGCGCGACCCGCAGGTCGATGTCCTGGGTGCTCACTTTCAACCTGGCGCTGACCGGGTTGAGGTTGACCTCACCGGTTGCGCTGATCTTGCCTTGCTTGCCCAGGCCGGAGTCGACCTTCAGGCTAAAGGGGCTGCGGTTGAGACTGTCGAAGTTCTGCATATCGACATTCAGCGGGCCTAGCTCCAATGCAACTTCCGGTTTGGCAGCACGGTCTGCGAGGTGAACTTGATAGTTGCGCAGTTGCACGTCCTTGAGCAGCACTTGCCAGGGTTTGCTGGGTGCGGCAGGTGGGGCGTTTGGCGTATCGGCGGTTGCAGGTGCGCTGGCAGGCTTGAGTTCCTTGGCCGGTTTGCTCGGTTGGCTGGCAAACAGTTTCTGCCAGTCCAGTTGCCCATCGGCTTCGCGGGCGGCCCAGGTTTCCAGCTTGTTGCTGCGGATCTTGCCGACCACCACTTGCTGCTTGGCCAGGTCCACCGTGGTGTCGCTGACGTCCAGGCGCTCCAGGCGCACCAGTGGCCGGCCATCCGGCGCCTTGATCGCAAACGGCGCGATGCTCGCGGCGGTGTTGGTCAGGTTCAGTTCGGTTTCTTTGGCCAGGCTGAATTTATAGTCGGTGCTGAAGTTCAGCACGCCGTCTTCAAGCACCAGCGGCAGGGCGTCCCGTACATACGGCCACCAGGCTTTCATCTTGCCATCGGTGACTTTCAAGGTGCCTTGTGAAGTGATCGGCACCAGGCTGAAATTGCCTTTCCAGTCAATCTGCCCGCCCTCAGGGCCGGCGGCCACCAGGGTCATGTCGGCATTGTCTTCGGGCAAGGTGCTGAGGTTTTTCAGCTCGAAGTCGAGTTTGTCGTAGAGGAATTCGATCGGCTCGCTGGGGCGCAGGTCGCGAAAGTACACATAGCCGCCGGCCAGCTTGATGCTGTCGATGCGCAGCGGGAACGGCTTGGCATTCGGGTCGGCCGGGGTCGGCTCACTCGGAGGCAGTTTGAACAACTGCGCCAGGTTCAACTGACCGGATTTGTCGAACAGCACTTCAGTCTTCGGCTGGTCCAGCTGCACATCTGCCAGGTGCAGAGCGCGCGTCCACAGGCTGTCGATCTGCAAGTTGGCGTACAGGCGCTCGAAACCGACTTGCTCCTTGCCCGGCTCGCCGAGTTTGAGGCCCCACAGCGTCAGTTCCAGGCTGAACGGGTTGAGCTCGATACGCTCGATGCGGGCCGGCACCGTGGCGTAATTGGCCAGTTGTTGATTGGCAATGCGTAGGGCAATGCCCGGCAGAATCAGAAAACCCAGCAAGCTGTACAGAGCCAGGGCGGTCAACAAGGCGCCAGCGGCGCGGATCAATCCTTTGGGCATGAGTGACGCCATCTATGTAGAACGAGAGTGCCTTGGAGTATGGCACGGGTTTTCGGTTCCGAAGTACCGGGCTCCTTGGGAAAAGTACTACAACTGCAGGATCAGGGTCTTCAACGGTGGCTGCTGATCTTGCGAAGGGAAGTCAGCCCCCGGCGTCATGATTTGCCACTCGCGTACCGGTCGGCCGGCTTTTTCGGCGCACCGCAGCACCTGTTCGCGCCAGTCATCCATGCTGACTTTTGCCAGGTTGTTGCAGCAGATCAGCACGCCATTGTCGGCGGTGGTCAGCAGTGCGGGTTTGAGCAGGCTCTGGTAGTCGCGCAACAGGTCGACAGTGCCGAAAGCACTCTTGGCCCACGCAGGTGGGTCGAGCAGCACCAGGTCGAACTGACGCTGCTCAAGGCGTGGATAACTTGGCAGCTTCTGCCCGCGGCGCTGGGTGATCGGCAAACCGGCCAGTTGGCGAATCGCCGGGAAGTAGTCGGACTGCACGAACGCCATGGTCGGCAAGTGCGGGTTGAGCAGGCCGTTTTCGCGCCCGACCGCCAGGTTGCCTTCGGCGAAGTCCAGGTTGCACACCTCGCTTGCGCCCCCGGCTGCGGCGCTCAAGCCTACGCCACAGGTGTAGGCGAACAGGTTCAGCACGCTTTTGCCGGCACTGTGGTCCTTGACCCAGCCACGGGTGTTGCGCAGGTCCAGGAACAGCAGTGGGTCTTGCCCGGCATGGCGCCCGCGTACACGGTAGTTGAGGCCCCACTCGTGGCCGACCTGATCTGCCAACGCCGCGGGCTCGGCGCGGTACACCGTGTCCTCACGGTCGATGCGCGAGTTACCACGGGAGCGGTCGTTGTACACCAGCTGCAATTCCAGGCCCATGAACTGATTGACCTGTTGATGCAGGTCCAGCAGCTCCTCGGTTTGCAGCGACTGGTGGAAGCTTTGCACCAACAATTGCGGGCCGTAACGGTCGATGGTCAAGCCGCCAGCGCCTTCCTGGCTGCCATGAAACAGCCGGTAGCAGTCGGTGTTTTGGGCGTGCAGCTCGTTGATCAGGTCTTGGCGATGGTTGAGAGCGGCGCGCAGCGCCTGATTCAAGGGAGTCATGGAGCGCGCCTTGCGGGTAAAAGAGGGCGCGAAGTTTAACAGTTATAGGCTCCGCGCTACATCAACCCCATCCGCCGCTGGGCGCGTTGCACCGAACCATTGCGCATTGCCCAGCGCAGCAAGGGCGCGCTGCGCTTCACACCCGCGCGGATCACCAAGCGTTGCATCGAGCTTTGGTGTTGCCCGAGCATAGCGCTGGCCCAGTCCGGCAGCAGGTCGATGCCGGCCTGCATCATCAAGCTGCCAAAGGGTTTGGCCAAGGTGCTGGGTGCGGGTGCATTGACCAGCAGGCGCAGCACTTCGCGGCTGCGATCGTCACACAGCAGTTGCGGACGAGTACGCGCCATATATTCGGAAATTTCCTGCCGCGAGCGCGGAACGTGGCGGGCGCCCAGTCGCTCGGCCACCAAGGCAATTTCATTGTAGTAGCGGTCCTGGTCGCGCCCCGACAGGTGCGGGTTGCGATAACGCAGGTGCGCCGCCAGGAAATTGCTGACCTCCGCCACGTGTACCCACGTCAGCAGCTCCGGGTCGCTGGCCGCATAGGCTCGACCATCCGGTGCATGCCCGACCACTTGCAGGTGGATGGTGCGCACCTTTTCAATCAGCCATTCGGCGTCCTGGCGCGAGCCGAACGTGGTACCGGAAATAAACTGCGAGGTGCGGCGCAAGCGACCGAGCATGTCCTGGCGAAAGTTTGAGTGGTCCCACACGCCAGCCAGGGCCAGCGGGTGCAAGGCTTGCAGCATCAACGCGCTGATGCCGCCGATCAGCATGCTGCTGAAGTCGCCATGCACCTGCCAACTGATAGAGTCCGGCCCGAACAGGCCAGGGTCGCCCTTGGGGTTTTCCAGGTCCAGCTGACCCAGTGACAAGCCGGTGAGGCTCATCAACTGGGTTTCGATACGGCTACGGATAAATTCCATGGCGACTCTGGGTGGCTCCTATCGGTTCAGGCGTTTATCGATCAGGCCGTCCACCACGCTCGGGTCGGCCAGGGTCGAGGTGTCGCCGAGGCTGTCGAGTTCGTTGCAGGCGATCTTGCGCAAAATACGCCGCATGATCTTGCCCGAGCGGGTTTTCGGCAAGGCGGGCGCCCATTGGATCAGTTCCGGCTTGGCAAAGCTGCCGATTTCCTTGCTGACCAGCTCCAGCAGATGTTTTTTCAGCTCATCGCTGGGCTCGACGCCGTTCATGGGGGTGACAAACGCATAGATGCCCTGGCCTTTGACATCGTGGGGGTAACCGACCACAGCGGCTTCGGCCACTTGGTCATGCAGCACCAGCGCGCTTTCCACTTCGGCGGTGCCGATGCGGTGCCCGGACACGTTGATCACGTCGTCAATGCGGCCGGTGATCCAGTAGTCGCCGTCTTCATCGCGGCGCGCACCGTCGCCGGTGAAGTAGTAGCCGGGGTAGGGTTTGAAATAGGTGTCGAGCATGCGCTGCGGGTCGCCGTAGACGCTGCGGATTTGCCCCGGCCAACTGGCCTTGATAGCGAGCACGCCACTGCCGGCACCGCTGAGCTCCTTGCCGTGCTCATCCAGCAGCACGGGCTGTACACCAAACATGGGTTGGGTTGCGCAACCGGGTTTGATCCGTTGCGCGCTGACCAGCGGGCTGAGCATGATGCCGCCGGTTTCGGTCTGCCACCAGGTATCGACAATCGGGCAGCGTTGCTCGCCTACGGCGTTGAAGTACCAATCCCAGGCCTCGGGGTTGATCGGCTCACCGACGCTGCCCAGCAGGCGCAGGCTGGCGCGCGAGGTGTTCTGCAGTGGCCCGTGGCCCTCACGCATCAGCGCACGCAGTGCGGTGGGCGCGGTGCGGTGGGCGCGGTGTAGAAGATATTCACCTGGTGTTTATCGATGACCTGCCAGAAACGCGAGCTGTCCGGGTAGCTCGGCACACCTTCGAACATCAGCGAAGTGGCACCATTGGCCAGCGGGCCGTACACGATATAGCTGTGGCCGGTGACCCAGCCCACGTCGGCGGTGCACCAGAACACTTCGCCGTCACGGTAGTCGAGCACGTACTTGAAGGTCATCGCCGCTTGCAGCAGGTAACCACCGGTGGTGTGCAGCACGCCTTTGGGTTTGCCGGTGCTGCCGGAGGTGTAGAGGATAAACAGCGGGTCCTCGGCGTCCATCGGCTCGGGCGGGCAATCAGCACTGGCGGCGTCCAGCGCGGCTTGATACTTGAGGTCGCGGCCTTCTACCCAGTCAAGTTCCGCACCCGTGCGCTCCACCACCAGTACCGTGCTGACGTTCGGGCAACTGGCCAGGGCTTTGTCGACATTTTTTTTCAGCGCCACCGGCTTGCCGCCGCGCACGCCTTCATCGGCGGTGATCACGGTGCGACAGTCGGCATCGAGGATACGGTCGCGCAGGGCGTCCGGAGAGAAGCCGCCGAACACCACCGAGTGCACCGCGCCAATCCGTGTGCAGGCCAGCATGGCGTAGGCGGCTTCCGGGATCATCGGCATGTAGATACACACCCGGTCGCCTTTTTTCACCCCACGGCTTTTCAGCACATTGGCCAGGCGGCTGACGTTTTGATGAAGTTGGCGGTAGGAAATTTTGGAGGACTTTGCAGGATCGTCGCCTTCCCAGATAAAGGCCGGCTGGTCGGCGCGTTGCGCCAGGTGACGGTCGATGCAGTTGTAGCTGACGTTCAGTTGGCCGCCGGCAAACCACTGGGCGGCGCCGGTGGTGATGTCCGAGTGTTGCACGGTGTGCCAGGGTTTGATCCAGTCGAGAAAGCCCTTGGCCTGTTCGGCCCAGAAAGTATCGGGTTGCTCAATGGATTGGCGATAGAGGCGCTGGTACTCGTCTTGACTGAGCTGCGCGGCCTGGCGGACGGCATCGGCGCGGGGGAATGTGCGGATATCGAACATGAGCGGTCCTTATTCTTGTTTTAGCGACAAGGCATAAAGATGCACGCTGTGGGGAGAGGGTTCAAGGCCAACGTCCAAACGGACGTTGGCCTTGGTGTACCGGCCTCAGCCGCGGTGACGACCGCGGAAGTAGTTGATCAGGCCCTGGGTCGACGCATCGTCAGCCAGGGTTTCTTCGGCGCCGGTCAGGCGGTTGTAGACGCCTTTGCCCAGCTCCTTGCCCAGCTCCACGCCCCATTGGTCGAAGGCGTTGATGCCCCAGACCACACTTTGTACAAACACTTTGTGTTCATACATGGCGACCAGTGCGCCCAAGCGACGTGGGCTGATGCGCTCGACCACGATGGTGTTGCTCGGACGGTTGCCCGGGATCACCTTGTGGGGCGCCAGCTTCTGCACTTCGGCTTCCGGCAGGCCTTTTTCGCGCAGTTCGGCTTCGGCTTCGCTGCGGGTCTTGCCGAGCATCAGTGCCTGGCTCTGGGACAGGCAGTTGGCGTACAGCCACTGGTGATGGTCGGACACCGGGTTGAAGCTGACGATCGGCACAATGAAGTCGGCCGGGATCAGTTGTGTCCCCTGGTGCAGCAACTGGTGGTAAGCATGCTGACCGTTGCAGCCGACGCCGCCCCAGATCACCGGGCCCGTATCGGTCGACACCGGCGTACCGTCCTGGCGCACGCTTTTGCCGTTGGACTCCATGTCCAGCTGTTGCAAGTGTTTGGTGATGTTACGCAGGTAGTGGTCATACGGCAGGATCGCATGGCTCTGCGCACCCCAGAAATTGCCGTACCACACGCCCAGCAGGCCCAGCAGCACCGGCATGTTTTGCTCGAACGACGCGTTCTGGAAGTGCTGGTCCATGGTGTAGGCACCGGACAACAGCTCTTTGAAGTTGGACATGCCGATGGCCAGGGCGATTGGCAAGCCAATGGCTGACCACAGCGAGTAACGGCCGCCGACCCAGTCCCACATTGGGAAGATGTTCTCTTCACGGATACCGAACGCCACGGCGGCCGCGTTGTTGCTCGATACGGCGATAAAGTGGCGATACAGCTCGGCTTCCGAGCCACCCTGGGCCAGGTACCAGGCGCGGGCGGCCTGGGCGTTTTTCAGGGTTTCGAGGGTGTTGAAGGATTTGGACGAAACGATAAACAGCGTGGTCTCGGCGCGCAGCTTCTGGGTCAGCTCGTGGAACTCGCTGCCGTCGATGTTCGCCAGATAGTGGCAGCGCACGCCTTTGTGGGCGTAGGACAGCAAGGCCTCGGAAACCAGCTCCGGGCCGAGGAACGAACCACCGATGCCGATATTCACCACGTCAGTGATGGGCTTCTCGGTGTAACCCCGCCACAGGCCGTCGTGGATGCGGCCGACCAGGTCAGTGATCTGGTTCAGCACCTTGTGCACGTCCGGCATGATGTTCACGCCGTTGACCGACAGCTTGTCGCCCACTGGGCGGCGCAGCGCGGTGTGCAGGGCGGGTCGGCCTTCGGAAGAGTTGACCGGTTCGCCTGCGTACAGCGCGTTGATCGCGTCTTTCAGGCCGACTTCATTGGCCAGGTTCACGAGCAGGGCGCGGGTTTCGGCGGTGATCAGGTTTTTCGAGTAATCGAGGAAAAGCCCGCAGCTGCTCAAGGTGAACTGGGAAAAGCGCTGGGGATCGGCATTGAACGCGTCGCGCATGCTGAAATCCTGCATGGCTTGGCGATGTTGATTGAGCGCTTGCCAAGCGGGCAGAGCGGTAACGTCATGAGGAGTGCGGTAGTACGCCATCGCTGCGGGTTTCCTTTTATTACGGGGACTTGCCTTTAGGACACTTCTAAATCCGGAACGTTGAGTCTTTCATCAGGCGTTTGAGTCCGGTCAGCGCCAACAATGGCGCAGGGCGATTACATTAAACCTAGCGTGTCGATATGTCTTGGCTTTGTCTGCGCTGTTGCCGGTACTTTTTTATACCGGCACAGCGATCAGGGCAACAGGCGAAGTGCCTGGCGGGGTCAGTTGAGGGTCAAATGCAGGTTGTCGATCAGGCGTGTCGCACCCAGATAGGCCGCCACGAGGATGACAATATCCCGATCCTCAGGCGTGGCCGCACGCAAGTGCACGCCCTGGCGCACCTCCAGGTAATCCATGCGCAGCCCGGCGGCTTCGATCTGCGCGATCTGCTCGGCACGCAGCTTGGCGAAATCCTGCTCACCGCCATTTATAGCCGCCGCAATCTGGCTGAGGCTGCGGTAGAGCACCGGCGCAATCGCGCGCTGTTCTTCGTTGAGGTAACCGTTGCGCGAGGACAGCGCCAGGCCGTCGGCGGCACGCACGGTAGGCTCGCCGATGATCTGAATGGGCATGTTCAGGTCATGCACCATGGCGCGGATGACCGCCAGTTGCTGGTAGTCCTTCTGGCCAAACACGGCCATGTCCGGCTGGACCATGTTGAACAGCTTGCTCACCACCGTCGCCACACCTTCGAAGTGCCCAGGCCGGCTGGCGCCGCACAGGCCTTCGGACAGTTGCGGGACACTGACGCGGGTCTGGCCGGTCATGCCGCCGGGGTACATTTCGTCGACGCTGGGCGCGAACAACAGGTTGCAACCGGCTTGCAGCAGCTTTTCCTGGTCGGCCGCCAGCGTGCGCGGGTACTTGTCCAGGTCTTCGCCGGCGCCGAACTGCAGCGGGTTGACGAAAATGCTCGCCACCACAAAGTCCGATTGTTGTGCGGCCTTGGTCACCAGGGTGGCGTGGCCGCTGTGCAGGTTGCCCATGGTGGGCACAAAGCCAATGCGTTTGCCGGCACTGCGTGCGTGGGCGACGGCGGCGCGCAGTTCTCTTACGGTTTTAACGGTGTTCATGCAGAGAACCCGTGTTCGTCGGCTGGGAAGGTCACGGCTTTGACTTCACGCACGTAAGCCGCCAGAGCTGCCTGGATGCTGTCTTGGCCGGCCATGAAGTTTTTCACGAATTTGGGCGCTCGGCCGGTCAGCGACAGGCCGAGCATGTCATGTACCACCAGCACTTGGCCGTCGGTGGCCGAGCCCGCGCCAATGCCGATCACCGGCACTTTGACGGCCTGGGTGATTTCTGCCGCCAGTTCGCTGGGCACGCATTCGAGCAGGATCATCGCGGCGCCGGCTTGCTCCAGGGCAATGGCATCGGCACGCATCTGTCGCGCCTGGGCTTCATTGCGGCCTTGCACCTTGTAGCCGCCGAAGATGTTTACCGACTGCGGTGTCAGGCCCATGTGCACGCACACCGGAACGCCGCGCTCAGCCAGCAGCCGGATCGACTCCGCCAGCCACACCGCGCCTTCGACTTTGATCATGTGCGCACCGGCTTGCATCAGCTTGCCGGCGTTCTGGAAGGTTTGTTCAAGGGTGGCGTAACCCATGAACGGCAGGTCAGCGATGATGAAGGCGCCGCTGTTACCGCGTTTGACGCTGGCCGTGTGGTACGCGAGTTCGTCAGTGGTGACCGGCAGGGTGCTGTCATTCCCTTGAAGAACCATGCCCAGTGAGTCGCCAATCAACAGCACTTCAACCCCGGCTTCGCAGCTGGCGTGGGCGAAGGTGGCGTCATAGCAGGTCAGCATGGTGATTTTTTCACCTTTGAGCTTGAGGCTCTGCAAGGTGGTCAGGGTAATGTCTGGCATGGAAAGGGTCCTCGTTCAGGCGCTTGGAAACAGCGAGTAACGCGCGTGAGTCTTCGTTTATACAGGCGCACTGTCTTGAGAGCAGTGCTTATAAGGCCTGGATTGCGCCCTTCAGCGCCGGGTTGGCGGCAGCGGGACGCCTATAGTCGTGATGAGGACACGGGAAGTCAATTGGATGTGTTACCGCATTGTTACGAGTGGGGTGTTACCGCTGTTACGGGTGGGAGCTGGCTTGCCTGCGATGGCATCACCGCGCAATGGCGGGTGTACCGAGTTGCTCGCATCGCAGGCAAGCCAGCTCCCACATTGACCGAGTCAGTCTTGGGGCAGGCGCTCCAGGCCAACAAACGGGCAGGCGGCCAGCAGCTCGCTGAGTGTTTGGCCGTTGGGCAGTTGCAGGTCGGCGGGTGCCAGTTCTGCCAGCGGGTACAGCACGAACGCGCGTAGATGCATCTGATAGTGCGGCACCTTGAGGCGTGGCTCGTCGATCAGGCGCTGGCCAAACAGCAGGATATCCAGGTCCAGGGTGCGTGGGCCCCAGCGTTCCAGGCGCTCGCGGCCCTGGTCGTTCTCGATGGCTTGCAATGCATCGAGCAGATCCAGTGGCGCAAGATCGCTGTTCAGTGCGGCGACCGCATTGGTGTAGCGCGGTTGGCCGGGGAGCAGGGAGTCACTTTGATAGAACGCCGACACGCCAACGAGGTTGGTGTCTGGCAATTGCGCCAGCGCTTCGACAGCGCTGCGCAATTGCTGGTCCGGGGCAGCGAGGTTGCTGCCCATGCCAATGTAGATACGTTCCACGTTTATTCGCCCGCAGCGCCCGAGGCATCGGCCGCGCTGCGTTTGCGCTTGGTGCCGCTGCGCCGACGTTTTTTCGGGCCGGCGCCTTCACCATCGCCTTTGCTGCCGAGGTCGCGAATCATGTCGCGGCGCTGGCTGTCATTGGCGTCCTGGTAATCGGTCCACCATTCGCCCAGGCCGTCGGTCTGCTCGCCGGCGCTTTCGCGCAACAGCAGGAAGTCGTAGCCGGCACGGAAGCGCGGGTTGTCCAGCAACAGGTCGGCGCGTTTGCCACTGCGGCGCGGCAGGCGCTCCTGCATGTCCCAGATCTCGCGGATCGGCATGGTGAAGCGTTTGGGAATGGCGATGCGCTGGCATTGCTCGGCGATCAACTCGTGGGCGGCTTCCTGCATGGCCGGAATCGGCGGCATGCCACGGTCTTGCAGGCGCAATACGCGCTTGGGCAGGGCGGGCCACAGCAGGGCGGCAAACAGGAACGCCGGCGTTACCGGTTTGTTCTGCTTGATGCGCAGGTCGGTGTTGACCAACGCTTCGCTGATCAGCGTGTGGGTGTACGTCGGGTTGTATTCCAGTGCCTCGGCGCTGGCCGGGAACAGCGGGTCGAACAGCTGCAGGTCGACCAGCATTTCGAACGTGTCGGCGGCATAACCCGAGAGGAACAACTTCAGCACTTCTTCGAACAGACGCGCCGAAGGGATTTCCCGCAGCATCGGCGCCAGTTCGCGAATCGGCGCAGCGGTGTGTTTCTCGATGCCGAAGTTCAGCTTCGCGGCAAAGCGCACGGCGCGCAGCATGCGTACCGGGTCTTCCTGGTAACGCTGCGTCGGGTCGCCGATCAGACGGATCAGGTTGTTGCGAATGTCGTGTACGCCATTGGCGTAATCGAGGATGCGCTCGCTGACCGGGTCGTAATACAGGGCGTTGATGGTGAAGTCGCGGCGCTGCGCGTCTTCTTCCAGGGTGCCGTACACGTTGTCACGCAGGATACGGCCGCTCTCGTTGCGGGAAGACTGATTGGTGTCTTCCTCATCATCGTTTTGCGGATGGCCTGCGCGGAAGGTCGCGACCTCGATGATTTCGCGACCAAAGTGGATGTGCACCAACTTGAAGCGGCGACCGATGATTCGCGCATTGCGAAACTCGGCACGCACCTGCTCCGGCGTGGCGCTGGTGGCGACGTCGAAATCCTTGGGCGTGATATTGAGCAGCATGTCACGTACGCAGCCGCCCACCAGATAAGCCTGGTAGCCGGCGTTCTGCAAACGTTCGACGATGTTCACCGCATAACGGCTGAATTGAGCGCGCTGCAATGAATGCTGATTGCTGTTAAGCACTTCAGGCGTGCTGCGAATGTGTTGCGTACGACGCAAGGGGGAACGGAATGACTGGAACAACTTCTTCAGCATGGGATGCACTGTTTGAAGGAATGTTCGGCCATAACGAAGAATGACCGCATGATGGGCGGGGATTCTAGCATTTAGTCGAGGGATGGTGTAGGAACAAGCTGCAAGGCTTGAGCCAGAAGCTTAAAGAAAGGTGTGAGCGGGTCAAATGCCGGAAACTACAAGGGGAGCCGAAGCTCCCCCAGAAGTAGTTGCGTGCTCTATTTTTATTATGGTTGCGGGCTTTTTGTTTTTGTTGATCGCCCTCGCCATGAAGCTTCACCTTCATGACACTCCCAATCGGGAGCCAAGAGCAAACGGATTGCTTTGGTCGCTGTGTTGCTGATCTACGATCCAACCAGTTCAGGCTCTGCCTTAGGGCAGTTTTTGTTGTTCTCGGCCTGGTTGCGGGGCAAGCCCCAAATGCAACGCCTCTCCAAAAGAATCAGTTAGCTGCGCCTCCGCCGTGTTGTTTTTGTTATGCGTGAGTCGATTCGTCTTATTTTTATTGTCTTGTACAAAGCTTGTTATTGTTTTTGTACTAAGCATATAGCAGGGTGCGTGCCAACTTTTGTTCCGCCCAGCAAAACCGGGGGTTTGAGCTGGTTTTGGCTTTTGGAGGGGCGAAAAAAAGCCGGGGCTTCGTTACCGTAAGCCCCGGCTTCTGTTACGTGAAAAAGCTGCGGTAACAGTTTTTTCACATCTGAGGGTGTTACCTGTGGGGGCGCGCCCTCAGCTTTCGCTGGCCACCCCGGTCTTGCGCCGTGGAATGCCCAGGCGCTGGCGGCGTTCCCACAGGCACTTGCGGCTCACGCCCAGCTTGCGCGCCAGTTCGGTCTCGGTCATATGGTCCTGATGCTCAAGCACGAAGTGCTGGAAGTAGTCTTCCAGTGACAGATCTTCGGTCGGCTCATGGCTGGTATTGCTGCCACCGCCCTGTTGCGGGGCCAGGCCGATGAAATCGTCGTCTTCCAGGTCGCTCAGCTCGATATCGATACCCAGCAGCTCGGCGGAAATTTCCGGGCTTTCCGACAAAATCACCGCACGCTCGACCGCGTTCTCCAGTTCACGCACGTTACCCGGCCACGAGTAATGCCGAATCGCCTGCTCGGCGTCGGCGGCAAACCTGAGGTCGGTACGGTTGATGCGCGCGCTCTGGCGCAGCAGAAACGCGTTGGCGATTTCATTCACGTCGGTACCGCGTTCGCGCAGGGCCGGCAGCTTGAGGGCGATGACGTGCAGGCGGTAATACAAGTCTTCACGGAACTGGCCGATCTTGGCCAGGCTCTTGAGGTCACGGTGGGTCGCGGCGATCAGGCGCACATCGACCTTCTGTGATTGCACCGAGCCGACGCGGCGAATCTCGCCTTCCTGCAACACGCGCAGCAGGCGCGCCTGAGCTTCCAGGGGCAGTTCGCCAATTTCGTCGAGGAACAAGGTGCCGCCGTCCGCCGCTTCGACCAACCCTGCACGCCCGGCGCTGGCGCCGGTAAAGGCACCTTTCTCGTGGCCGAACAGTTCGGACTCGATCAGGGATTCGGGGATCGCCGCGCAGTTCACCGAAATCATCGGTGCCTTGGCACGCTTGGACAGGTTGTGCAGGGCGCGGGCTACCAGCTCTTTACCGGTGCCCGATTCGCCCTGGATCAATACATTGGAATCGGTCGGCGCCACTTTGCGGATCTTGCTGTACAGGTCCTGCATCGGTGGGCAGGAGCCGATGATGCCGATCTCGCCATTACTGTTGTCCACACCCGGCTTCTCGGCGGCCTTGCCGGCGGGGCGCTGCTCGGGCGCAGCACTGCCGGCCGACTGACGGTCACGCAGGATGCGCGCCACGGCCTGGAGCATTTCGTCGTGATCGAAAGGCTTGGCGATGTAGTCCACCGCGCCCATCTTCATCGAGTCCACCGCCGAGCGCAGGCTGGCATAGCTGGTCATGATCAGCACCGGCGTGCCCTGGCCAAGCTTGATCAGCTCGGTGCCCGGTGCGCCCGGCAGGCGCAGGTCGCTGACAATCAGGTCGAACGTGGGAATGCTGAAACGCTCTTGGGCTTCCTGCACCGAGCCGGCTTCGCTGACCTGATACTGATTACGTTCAAGCAGGCGACGCAAGGCAGAGCGGATAATGGTTTCGTCTTCGACGATCAAAATGTGCGGCATTGATTCAATTCTCTCGACGGTCTCAGTTCACAGCGGACGTCGCTTCGACATGACGCGGCAAGGTCACCCGAATACGGGTGCCGCGTTGGCTTTCGGTGTCAGCCGGGCTGTCGATGGTGATTTGTCCATAATGCTCTTCAACGATGGAATAGACCAGTGCAAGGCCCAGACCGGTACCTTCACCCGGGTCCTTGGTGGTGAAGAAAGGTTCGAACAATCGGTCCATGATGTTCTGTGGAATACCGCTGCCTTCGTCCTCCACGATCAAGTCGACCGTGTGCTCGAAAGCCTCGCTCTTGACGCGTACCGCACTGCCGGCAGGGGTTGCGTCACGGGCGTTTGAAAGCAGGTTGATCAGCACCTGCGCCAAGCGTTGGGAGTCGCCGTCGACCCAGTGGTCCGGGTCGCACAGGTTAAAAAACTGTACTTCGAAATTGCGCCGGTTCAAGGCCAGCAGCCCAATGGCATCCTGCGCCACTTCCGCCAGGCACACCGCTTCGTCCAGGTTCTGATGCGCGCCGGCGTGGGCGAAGCTCATCAGCGACTGCACGATGCGTGACACACGCTTGGTCTGCTCAAGGATCTGCCCGCTGATTTCGGTGATTTCGGCGTCTTCCTCGCGCTCTTCGCGCAGGTTTTGCGCCAGGCACGCGATACCGGTGATCGGGTTGCCGATTTCATGGGCCACACCCGCGGCCAGGCGACCAATGCTGGCCAGGCGCTCGGAGTGCACCAGCTTGTCTTCGAGCATCTGGGTTTCGGTCAAGTCTTCCACCAGCAACACCAGGCCACTGTTACCCGGTGCCAGCGGCTCGTCGATCGCGGCTTTGTGCAGGTTGAGCCAGCGGGTCTGGCCGTCCAGCGCCAGGTGCTGTTTGTGCAAGTGCTCGTCGGGCAGGTTGATAAAGCCTTGCAGCAGTTCTTTCCAAGGCTCGCCCAAGGTATTCAGGCGTGAACCCACCACACGCTGGGCGGCGATGCCGGTGAGTTCTTCCATGGCCTTGTTCCACATCAGGATCTCTTGATCCTTGGCCAGGGAACACACGCCCATCGGCAGTTCCTGCAGGGTCTGGCGATGGTAGCGGCGCAGGGCGTCGAGTTCGGCGGCAAGGCCGGTGAGGCGTGAGTGGTAGTCCTCCAGCCGGCTCTCGATGAAATGGATGTCTTCGGTGACGTAGTTTTCGCCGCCGGCCTTGTAGGGCAAGAAGGTTTCCACCATGTCCTGGGACACGCTGGGGCCCATCAGGCCGGACAGGTTGGCCTCAATGCGGTCGCGCAAACGGCGCAGGGCATACGGGCGGCGCTCGTCAAACGGCAGGTAAAGGTCGCGCAGCGCCTGCTCGACTTCCTTTTGCGCAGCCTTGGCGCCCAGCGGCTTGGCCAATTGGGTGGCGAACTCTTGCGGTGAGGCCGCGTGCAGCTCGCGACGTTGCGGGCGCCGCACGTTGTCCACCGCGCAGGCCTCGGCGGCGCTGGTCTCTTCGGGGCTGGCGTTGGTGAACAGCGAGATCAAGGTAAACATCAGCACGTTGGCGGCCAAGGAGGCGATCGCCGCCATGTGCCAGCTGGTGTCGTCCAACACGTAGATCATGTTCAGCAGCGGAATATAGAAGCCCTGCAGGTTGCCGACCAGCGGCAGCAGCATGGTCACCATCCACACCAGAATGCCTGCCAGCAGCCCGGCGATAAAGCCGCGACGGTTGGCGGTCGGCCAGTACAGCACCGACAACACGCCCGGCAAGAACTGCAAGGTCGCGACAAACGCGACGATGCCGAGGTTGGCCAGATCTTGCCCGGCGCCCAGCAGCAGGTAGAAACCATAGCCGGCCATGATGATGGCGACGATCAGCGCGCGGCGCGTCCATTTCAGCCAACGGTAGATATTACCTTCGGCCGGCGGCTGATACAGCGGCAGCACCAGGTGATTGAGCGCCATGCCGGAGAGTGCCAGCGTGGTGACGATGATCAAGCCACTGGCCGCCGACAAACCGCCCACATAAGCCAGCAATGCCAGGGATTTGCTGTTGGCGGCAATACCGACGCCAAGGGTGAAGTATTCGGGGTTGGTAGTGGCGCCGAGCTTGAGGCCGGCCCACAGGATCAGCGGCACCGCCAGGCTCATCAACAGCAGGAACAGCGGCAAGCCCCAGCTGGCGCTGACCAATGAGCGCGGGTTGAGGTTCTCGGTGAACGTCATGTGGTACATGTGCGGCATCACAATCGCCGAAGCGAAAAACACCAGCAGCAGCGTGCGCCAGGGGCCTTCCTGCAACGGGGTGTGCAGGGCGGCGAGGGCGGTCTGGTTTTGCAGCAGCCACAGCTCCAGCTGTTGCGGGCCGTCGAATACGCCATACAGCGCATACAGGCCGACGCCGCCGATGGCGATCAGCTTGATCACCGACTCGAAGGCAATCGCAAACACCAGGCCTTCGTGCTTCTCGCGCGTGGCGATATGGCGTGAACCGAAGAAAATCGTGAACAGCGTGATCAGCGCGCAAAAAGCCAGGGCGACGCGGTGCTGTACCGGTTCGCGGGTGAGGATGCTGATGGAGTCGGCCACGGCCTGGATCTGCAGGGCCAGCAACGGCAGCACGCCGATCAGCATGAAAATCGTGGTCAGCGCGCCAGCCCAGGTGCTGCGAAAGCGGAAGGCAAACAGGTCTGCCAGGGACGATAGCTGATAGGTGCGGGTGATTTTCAGGATCGGGTACAGCAACACCGGCGCCAGCAAAAACGCGCCGGACACGCCCAGGTAGCTGGACAAAAAGCCGTAGCCATACTGATAGGCCAGCCCCACGGTGCCATAAAATGCCCAGGCGCTGGCGTAGACGCCCAGGGACAAGGTATAGGTCAACGGATGGCGAATGATCGCCCGCGGAATCATTCCGCGCTCACTGATCCAGGCAACTCCGAACAACGCGGCCAGGTAGGCGGCGCTGATCAGCAGCATCTGGGTGAGGCTAAAGCTCATCGGCATCTTTTTGGCTCTGCAGGATGAAGGTCACGACGATCAGGATCAGCCACAGCAGATAAGGGCGATACCAGGCGCCCGTGGCGTCGATCCACCAATCCATGATGGCGGGGGAAAACAGGTAGATCCCGACGACCAGCAGCAGGACCAATCGATAGATGTACATGTTGGCCTCTGATTAAAAAACTGCCGCGATGGTAACGGATGCTTGGCAAGCTGCAAGCGCCTTCAACTCAATTGCGCTTCGGCCAGGGTAAGTGTGCGCGGGATCTGGCTGGCATCCCAGTGTGCAATGCCCCAATCCAGCAGTTCCCGTGGGCTGGCGTGCAGCAGTTCGTTGCCGGGTTGCTGGCCGAGGGCGCGCAGCGCTCTTAATAGCAAAGGTGTGGCCTGGCCTTGTGTCAACGGCGGCGAGCGGTAGGATTTGCCCAGCTTGTTGCCGTCCGGCTGAGTGATCAGCGGCACGTGCAGGTAACGCGGCTGGCGCAGGCCCAGCAGTTCCTGCAGGTAAAGCTGGCGCGGCGTGGAATCGAGCAGGTCGGCGCCGCGCACGATGTCGGTGACACCTTGCCAGGCATCGTCGAGTACCACTGCCAGTTGGTAGGCATACAGGCCATCGCGACGGCGGATGATGAAATCGCCCACATCACGGCCCAGGTGCTGTCGGAATTCGCCTTGCACGCGGTCGGTAAAGTGATACGCCAGCTCCGGTACGCGCAGGCGGATCGCCGCGTCTTGCTGTTCATGCCCGAGGTTGCGGCACAGGCCTGGATAGATGCCGTGGTAGGGCTCCAATTGTTTACGCGAGCAGGTGCAGGCGTAAGCCAGGCCGTGGTTGAACAGGTCGTTCAAGACTTTGGCGTAGGCCTCATGCCGTTCGCTTTGTCGGACCAGTTCCCCATCCCACTCGAAGCCATAGCTTTCCAGGGCGTGCAGGATCGCCGCCTGGGCGCCGGGTTCTTCACGGGGTGGGTCGAGGTCTTCCATGCGCATCAACCAGCGGCCGTGATTGGCGCGGGCATCGAGGTAGGAGGCGAGGGCGGCAACCAGCGAACCGAAGTGCAGGTGGCCGCTGGGCGTGGGGGCGAAACGCCCGATATAGGTAGAGGCTGTCATGGGCCGGATACTACTGGAAAACCACTGAGCGCCAGAAACAAAAATGGAGCGTTTGCACGCCCCATTTTTTGTTTTTCGCATTCAGCCCGGCAGGATTACTTGCCGACCTGTTTTTCCTTGATTTCAGCCAAGGTCTTGCAGTCTACGCACAGGTCCGCGGTTGGGCGGGCTTCCAGGCGACGAATACCAATCTCGACGCCGCAGGATTCGCACCAGCCGTATTCCTCGTCCTTGATCAGTTGCAGGGTCTTGTCGATCTTCTTGATCAGCTTGCGCTCTCGATCACGCGCTCGCAGTTCAAGGGCGAACTCTTCTTCCTGGCTCGCACGGTCGGCCGGATCAGGAAAGTTGGCTGCTTCGTCCTTCATGTGGTCAACGGTACGATCAACCTCCTGCATCAAGTCCTGTTTCCACTTGTTCAGGATCTTGGTGAAGTGCTCGCGCATGGGCTCACCCATGTACTCCTCGCCCTTTTTTTCCACATAGGGTTCGAAGCCGCCGAGGCCTTGAGTCTGCTGTTGCTTTGCTTGGGTGGACATGAATAGACCGCCTCTCACTCTTCTAATCCATTGCGCAGGATTGCAACGTCACCGACACCTGCCGGCCCTGCGGCTGCAAGCGGGCGAACTTACCAGATAGATTCGGGGTGCGCCACTCCCGGTTGTCGAGGCCCAACGTGGCAGGCTTGCAAACTGTCATGGCCCGCCATGGCTGGGTGTAGCGTGTCTCGAAGGTTGATTTTAGTCGTTTTGCAGGCGCTTGCTCGGTTCATCACGGAGGACCGAGCAGGCAATAGAGCATGTTTTACCGCGCGGGTTCGGTAGAATCCGAATTTTGTCCTCACCGTCTAAGGAAGGCTAATGGCTCAGCCCTACAGTGCGCGCAGTCGCGCCATCGAACCTTTTCACGTTATGGCGTTGCTGGCGCGAGCCAATGAGCTGCAGGCGGCCGGCCATGATGTTATCCACCTGGAGATCGGCGAGCCGGATTTCACCACGGCCGAGCCGATTATCCAGGCCGGCCAGGCCGCGCTGGCCAACGGCAAGACACGCTATACCGCGGCCCGCGGGCTGCCCGAGTTGCGCCAGGCCATCAGTGGTTTTTACCAGCAGCGCTACGGTCTGAGCGTCGACCCCGAGCGCATCCTGATCACGCCCGGTGGCTCTGGCGCGTTGCTGCTGGCCAGCAGCCTGCTGGTCGATCCGGGCAAGCATTGGCTGTTGGCCGACCCAGGCTACCCGTGTAACCGACATTTCCTGCGGCTGGTGGAAGGCGCGGCGCAGTTGGTGCCGGTTGGCCCGGACGTGCGCTACCAATTGACCGCCGAGCTGGTGGCTAAACACTGGAACGCAGACAGCGTTGGCGCGCTGGTGGCCTCGCCGGCCAACCCGACCGGCACGATTCTCAGCCGCGACGAACTGGCGGGGTTGTCGAGTGCAATCAAGGCGCGTAACGGCCATTTGGTGGTGGACGAGATCTATCACGGCCTCACCTACGGCACCGATGCCGCCAGCGTGCTGGAAGTCGACGACGAGGCCTTCGTCTTAAATAGTTTTTCGAAGTATTTCGGCATGACCGGCTGGCGCCTCGGTTGGCTGGTGGCGCCCCCGGCGGCAGTGGGCGAATTGGAGAAGCTGGCGCAGAACCTCTACATCAGCGCGCCGAGCATGGCCCAGTACGCGGCGCTGGCGTGTTTCACCGAGCAAACCCTGAGCATTCTGGAAGAGCGCCGCGCCGAGTTCGGGCGCCGCCGGGATTTCCTGCTGCCAGCCTTGCGCGAGTTGGGTTTCGGCATCGCCGTAGAGCCCGAAGGCGCGTTCTACTTGTACGCCGATATCAGCGCGTTCGGCGGTGATGCCTTCGCGTTTTGCCGTCATTTCCTCGAAACCGAGCATGTGGCGTTTACACCAGGCCTGGATTTCGGTCGTTATCAGGCCGGCCACCATGTGCGTTTTGCCTACACGCAAAACCTCGATCGGCTACAGGAAGCGGTGGAACGCATCGCCCGTGGCTTGCGGAGCTGGCAAGGCTGATGCGCTTTAATCCTCCCCTCGAAGAAGGGCGGCTGATCCGCCGCTACAAGCGCTTTCTCACCGACATCGAAACGCTGACCGGCGAGTTGCTGACCATTCACTGCCCCAACACCGGCTCGATGCTCAATTGCATGGTGGAGGGCGGCCAGGTCTGGTTCAGTCGCTCCACAGACCCCAAGCGCAAGTTGCCGGGCACCTGGGAAATTGCCGAAACACCCCAAGGTCGGCTGGCGTGCGTCAACACAGCGCGTGCCAACCCACTGGTGGAAGAAGCGTTGCGCGCCGGGGTGATCACTGAACTCAACGGTTTTACTGCCCTGAAGCGCGAAGTGCCTTATGGCCAGGAAAAAAGCCGTATCGATTTTCGCCTGGAGTACCCACACGGCGCGGCCTATGTGGAAGTCAAAAGCGTCACCCTGGGCTTTGACGGCTCGCCGGTGGCGGCGTTTCCCGACGCAGTGACCCAACGTGGCGCCAAGCATTTGCGTGAATTGGCGCACCTGGCGCGTGAGGGCGTGCGGGCGGTGCAGTTGTATTGCGTGAACCTGTCGGGGATCGACGCTGTACGCCCCGCGGCGGAAATCGATGCGGGCTACGCCGCTGCGCTGCGCGAGGCCAAGGCGGCCGGCGTGGAGGTGTTGGCCTACGGTGCGCGGGTCACGCCGCAGGAAATTATCATCGACCGGCGTCTGGACGTGATGATCGGCGACTAGAGTTCAACCCACAGGCCTTGCGCGTCTTCACGGCCGGGCAGGGCTTTAAGGCTTTGACCCGCGCATGGCCCGGCGATGCACTCGCCGCTTTCGATCAGGAACAAGGCGCCGTGGGTGGCGCACTGGATCAGGCTGGCGCTGCTGTCCAGAAACTGGTCGGGCTGCCATTCCAGCGGGATGCCGCGATGGGGGCAACGGTTGAGGTAGAAGTAGGCAACGCCGTCACGGCGCACGGCGATTACTTTGCAACCGTCTATTTCAAAACCGCGGCTGCTGTTGGGCGCCAGTGCAACCGAGGGGCAGAGAAACTTCATAACGATCCTTAAGTGCCTTGACGTTCAAATGCAAACAATTATCAAATGCCGGCTTCGCCCGTTAGCTGATTGGGTGCTCTGTACGATGCCAGACAGGGTTTAACTGTCACATCCATGAGTGCTTGAGTGGCCCTGCCCTTGGAAGGAAACCCTGTTATGCGCCTGAGTACCAGCGCTATTGCGCTTGTTGCCTCACTGCTGGTCAACCACGGGGCGTACGCCTCTGAACTGCCGCAACGCTGGGTCAGTGCCGGTGGGGCGCTATCGGAATGGGTCACGGCGCTGGGCGGGGAGTCAAAGCTGGTGGGGGTGGATACCACCAGTCAGCACCCTGAATCGCTCAAGGCGTTGCCGAGCATTGGTTACCAGCGCCAATTGTCCGCGGAAGGGGTTTTAAGCCTGCGCCCACAGGTGTTGGTGGGCACTGAAGAAATGGGGCCGCCGCCGGTGCTGGCGCAGATTCGCGGAGCGGGCGTGCAGGTGGAGATGTTCTCGGCCGAGCCGGATTTGCCGACCTTGAAAGGCACCCTTCAGCACCTGGGCAAGCTGTTGGGTGATGAAACCAGGGCCAACGAATTGTTTACCGGATATGAACAAAAGCTGGATCAGCAGAAAGCCTGGGTCGCCAAGGCCCAGGCCACGCAGAAGGCGCCGGGTGTGCTGCTGTTGCTCGGGCATGCAGGCGGCAAGCCGCTTATCGCGGGCAAGGACACGGCCGCCGATTGGTTGTTGCAGCAGGCGGGCGGGCATAACCTCGCGACCCACACCGGCTATAAGCCGTTTTCGGTGGAGTCGCTGGCCGGTCTGAGCCCTGATGTGCTGGTGTTTGCTGATCGTGCCCTCACCGGCGATGCGGCGCGGGCGGCCTTGTTCAAGGAAAACCCGATTCTGGCGTCAACGCCGGCGGCTAAAAATGGCCGCGTGTTTGAGCTGGACCCGACCCTGCTGGTCGGCGGGCTTGGGCCGCGTTTGCCGCAAAGCCTGGTGCAATTGTCTGCCGGGTTTTATCCGTCCCAGGCTAAACCTGCCCAATGACGACTCTGGTTAAACCGAAAACGCTGTTTATCGGGCTCGCACTGTTATGCCTTCTGGCAACCTGGCTTTCATTGGCGTTGGGGCCGGTCAGCCTGCCGTTGCTGGATACGCTCAAGGCCGCCTTGCGCTTGATGGGCGTGCCGATTGAAGCCCAAGGCCTGGAGCAGGCCGAATTGATCCTTGGGCAGATTCGTCTGCCGCGAACCTTGCTGGGGTTGGCGGTGGGCGGTGTGCTGGCATTGTCGGGTGTGGCGATGCAGGGCTTGTTTCGCAACCCGTTGGCCGATCCGGGGTTGGTCGGTGTGTCCAGCGGTGCGGCGCTCGGGGCGGCTATTGCGATCGTCGGCGGTTCTTTTTTTGGCGGCCTGCCGGATGCGGTCGGGCCTTATCTGTTGTCGTTGTGCGCATTTCTCGGCGGCTTGGGCGTCACTGCCCTGGTCTATCGCCTGGGGCGTCGCAACGGTCAGACCAATGTCGCGACAATGCTGCTGGCCGGTATCGCGCTTACCGCCTTGGCCAGTTCGGCGGTGGGGTTGTTTACCTATCTGGCCGATGACGCCACCTTGCGTACCCTGACCTTCTGGAACCTGGGCAGCCTCAATGGCGCCAGCTATTCGCGGTTGTGGCCATTGCTGTTGGTGAGCGCCGCTGTGGCGCTGTGGTTGCCGCGTCGGGCAAAAGCCTTGAATGCACTGCTGCTGGGTGAGTCCGAGGCCAATCACCTTGGGGTCAATGTTGAAGGGCTCAAGCGTGAACTGGTGTTCTGCACAGCCCTGGGTGTGGGTGCAGCGGTAGCGGCGGCGGGCATGATCGGGTTTGTCGGGCTGGTGGTGCCGCATCTGGTGCGCTTGTTGGCCGGGCCGGATCATCGGGTGCTGTTGCCGGCGTCTGTGCTCGCGGGCGCGAGCCTGTTGCTGTTTGCAGACCTGGTGGCACGCCTGGCGCTGGCGCCCGCTGAACTGCCGATCGGCATCGTGACGGCCTTTATCGGCGCGCCGTTTTTTCTTTATTTGTTGTTGCGAGGGCGCGCCTGATGCTGCGAGTAGAAGCGTTACAGGTCCGGCGTGGCGATAAAACCGTGTTGGCGGATGTCACCCTGGAGTTGCTGCCGGGTGAAGTGCTCGGTGTGCTCGGCCCTAACGGAGCAGGCAAGAGCACGCTGCTCGGTGCGTTGTGCGGCGAGCTGAAGCCGGATCAGGGCAAGGTGTGGCTGGATCAGCAAGCCTTGACGGACTGGAGCGGGCCGCACCGGGCCCAACGTTTGGCAGTGTTGCCGCAGACTTCCACGCTGGATTTCGCATTCCGCGTCGAGGAGGTTGTGGGCATGGGCCGCTTGCCCCATCAGACCGGACGCGTGCGTGATGACGAAATCATCCAGGCGGCGCTGCACGCAGCAGACGTGGGCCATTTGAGCGGGCGCAGCTACCTGGCGTTGTCGGGTGGCGAACGCCAGCGTGTGCATCTTGCGCGAGTGTTGGCGCAGTTATGGCCAGGGGAAGCCGGCCAGACGCTGCTGTTGGATGAGCCGACCTCGATGCTTGACCCCTTGCACCAACACACGACCCTGCAAGCCATACGTACATTTGCTGATCGCGGCGCTGCGGTGCTGGTAATTCTCCATGACCTGAACCTGGCGGCGCGTTATTGCGACCGGATTCTGTTGCTGGAGCAGGGGCGCCCACACGCGCTGGACACACCGGCACAGGTGATGCGGCCTGAGCCACTTAAAGCGGTGTTTGGTTTGGAGGTGTTGGTACAGCCGCACCCGGAGCGCGGTCATCCGTTGATCATTGCGCGCTGAATCGGCTTTTTACAGGTAAAAAAAGACCCGGCAAGAGCCGGGTCAAATAACCGTGATTAGCCTGATGAGGAGATAATCTGAGAGTCCGAACCAATGGTCTTTCAGTTATCGGCTGATCTCGCGACCAGTTGTGATAATCATAACGATTCTCATTTGAGAGTCAACCTCTGTTTTTCGACGATCTGCGGTTTTTCTCAAACACACGTTCGAACTACCCGTAAACATTGGGAATTCTTGCAGACCTAAATCTTCTGACGCGCTGAAATCGCCTCCAGCTGACGGTTCAATGCCTCCTTGCGCTCCGTCGGGATGTCGTTCCAGTGCACGTCCATCAAGGCTCCTTCGATTGCGTACAGCAGCACTTTCGAGGCCCGAAACCCGCGAGTGCGCACGGCTCGGTAGGCATCTACAGCTCCCAGGCGACGTAAGTCGGACGCACTGTGGATGCCCACCGCATGCAGCCACTGCGCCGACGTCTTGCCCAGGTTTTTCAGGTGTTGCAGCTCATCGTTCATCAAGCCTCCTTGCGACGGCCGAATGGTGCGGTGGGTATCGTGACCAGGCAAGCCTGAAAAGGAGTGTAGCGCTCAGTAGGAAAAGCGTGGTTCTTTGGTCAGGAACGGCTGAAAAGCTTATAAGAATTTTTAAGGGTATTGCCGACAAGCGGGCAGGAGGCGCCGCTACGCGTCAGGCGTAGCCGGGGCCCGAAAGATGAAGTTACTTGGTGCGGTAGCGCAAACGAGTGCCGAAATTGACCGACATCAGGATCTCGTCAGCCGTCAGTTCGGGGGAGAAGTAGGTGCCGGAAATCTGCGCATGGGCCAGGCTGGCACCTTCCAATGAGCACTCGCGCAGGTCCAGGCCGCGCAGGTCGGCAGAGCGGAAGTAGGCGTCGGTGAAATCCACGCCCGTGGCGTTCAGGTCACGCAGGTCCAGCCCGCGGAAGTCGCCACCGCGCATGTCGATGGTGCCGTCTTTGGGGCGCTCCTGATTGAAGCCGCGGATGTCGTCTTTATGCAGGAGTGCGTAGAGCGGAGTATCAAGAAGCTTGGGCTGACTCATGACGGCGACTCCTGTTGGAATTATGACGCCATTATAGTGCCACTATTGCTCGGTCGTGCACCGTAGATCGGCGACACGACCAAGAAATATTTCTTACAGGCCGGGCAGGCGCTGACGAATGTGCGCTACCAGAGCGTCGAGTGTGCCGCTCTCGTTGGTTTCCACACGTTTGCTCAGCAGCAGTTCTTCGGCGGTCAGCGGGTCACGGTTGGCCTGTTGCTCTTCGATAATGGTGAGTGTCGCGTCGGAAGGATCGTTTTTATCCGCCTGACGTTGCGCCAGCCAGCTAGCGATGACGGCTTGCGGTGCGTTGCAATCGAGGATCAGGAAAGGCGCGCCGGTGGCCTCGGCAACCTTGGCAGCGGCGTTGCGTTGTGCGCTTTTCAGGAAGGTCGCGTCCAGCACTACCGGGTAGCCAGCACGCAAGACGGTATCGGCGATTTCATTCAAGCGAGCGTAGGTGGCGGCGCTGGCTTCGGCGGCGTAGATACCGGCTTGCGGGGTGTTCTCGACCTTCTGTTCACCAAACAGGCGCTTGCGTTCCACATCCGAACGCAGGCGCACCGCACCCAAGGCTTCCACCAGGCGCATGGCCACGTGGCTTTTACCGACGGCCGAAACACCGTGGGTTATCGCCAGGAAGCGCGACGGAATGGTGCTGTAGCTTTCCGCCAGGTTGGCGTAGTTGCGGTATTGGCGCAGGGTGGTGGCGCGTTGCACCGGGCTGGCCTCGCTTGGCATGCTGAACAACGACACCTTGGCGCGTACCAGTGCACGGTAGGCTTTATAGAAGTTCAGCACTTCAAGGCCTTGGTAGTCGCCGGTCAGTTCCAGGTACTGGCTGATAAAACGGCGCGCCAGGGATTTGAGGCCGCGGTCTTCCAGGTCCATCGCCAGGAAGGCCGTGTCGGCATACACATCGGTGAAGCGGAACGGCTCGTTGAACTCGATGCAGTCGAAGATCACTACTTGGCCATCGATCAAGGTGGCGTTGCCCAAGTGGATATCACCGTGACATTCGCGAGTGAACCCTTCGAGCTTGCGCTGGGCCAGCAGGGGCTTGAGGCGTTCGAAGCTGGCTTCGGCCCAGGCTTGCAGGGCTTCGAGCTGGGCCAGGTCGGCTTTGTCGCTGAGGAACGGGCGGATCTGATCGAAGTTCTGGCGAACCGGTGCCATCACTTCATCCGGTGTGCCGGCGGGGTGGTCTTGCGGCACTTTCGGTGCGCTGAGGTGGAAGTGCGCAATCTGCTTGGCCATGTCGTCAATGTGCGCGCTGGTGACCTCGCCATTGGCTTGCAGGGTGCTGAGCAGTTGGCTTTGCGGGAATTGGCGCATTTTCAGCGCGTATTCGATCACCGGGCCATCACCGCCCAATTGCGGGGCTTCGGCGCTGCCGGTGATTGGCAACACGTCAAGATACAAATCTTCAGTCAGGCGCTGGTTAAGGCGCAGCTCTTCGCGGCAGAAGTGGCCGCGGTCGTCCAGTTGGGTGAAATCCAGAAAGCCGAAGTTCATCGGCTTCTTCAGCTTGTAAGCATACGGGCCGGTCAGTATGACCCAGGAAATATGGGTCTCAATGACTTGGAACGCTTCAACCGGATGGGGATACAAAGCCGGGTTTTGCAGGGCTGCGATCAGGGACTGGCTCACGGGCGATCCTTCAAAGTCTGGGGGAAATCATGGCCGGCATTATGGCGGTTACAGTCGGTCGTGCAAACCGCTGTCCGGCTCATGTTGATCGTCAATAAAGTGCGTATAATCCGCCGCCATGACTCGAACCCGATCTCCCCGTTCCCGTAAAAAACCTCCTTCACGCGGCCTGCGCCCGTGGCTGGGCTGGGCCATCAAGCTAAGCCTGGTAGGCCTTGTGGTGCTCGCAGGCTTCGCGGTGTACCTCGACGCCGTGGTCCAGGAGAAATTCTCCGGCAAGCGCTGGACCATCCCGGCCAAGGTGTATGCACGCCCGCTGGAATTGTTCACCGGCCAAAAGCTGAGCAAGGAAGACTTCCTTACCGAACTCGACGCCTTGGGCTATCGCCGCGAACCCGTGAGCAACGGCCCTGGCGCCGCAGCGGTCAGCGGCAATACCGTCGACCTGAATACCCGTGGCTTCCAGTTCTATGAAGGCCTGGAGAAAGCCCAGCCGGTGCGCGTGCGCTTCTCCGGCGATTACGTAGCCGAGCTGTCGTCGCTCAATGGCTCGAAGCTGCCCGTGGTACGCCTTGAACCGCTGATGATCGGCGGTATTTACCCCAAAAACCTCGAAGATCGCATCCTGATCAAGCTCGATCAGGTGCCACCGTACCTGCTCGATACGCTGATCGCCGTTGAAGACCGCGATTTCTACAGCCACTGGGGTGTGTCGCCCAAGTCGATCGCCCGCGCCATCTGGGTTAACACTTCCGGCGGCAAGATGACCCAGGGCGGCAGTACGCTCACGCAACAATTGGTCAAGAACTTTTACCTGACCAATGAGCGCAGCCTGACCCGTAAACTCACCGAAGCCATGATGGCCATGCTGCTGGAGCTGCATTACAGCAAGCAGGAGATTCTCGAGGCTTACCTCAACGAGGTCTTCGTCGGCCAGGATGGCCAACGCGCCGTGCACGGTTTCGGCCTGGCCAGCCAGTTCTTCTTTGGCCAGCCTTTGTCCGAATTGAAATTGCATCAAGTCGCGTTGCTGGTGGGGATGGTCAAGGGCCCGTCCTATTACAACCCGCGCCGTAACCCGGAACGTGCGCTTGAGCGCCGTAACCTGGTGCTGGATGTACTCGAGCAGCAGGGCGTGGCCACCGCTGAACAAGTCGCGGCGGCGAAAAAAATGCCACTGGGTGTTACCACTCGCGGCAAGCTGGCCGACAGTTCGTTCCCGGGCTTTATCGATCTGGTCAAACGCCAGCTACGTGAAGACTACCGCGACGAAGACTTGACCGAAGAAGGCCTGCGGATCTTCACCAGTTTCGACCCGATCCTGCAGATGAAAGCCGAAGCGTCGGTCAACGACACCTTTAAACGCCTGACCGGCCGCAAAGGCTCGGATGAAGTCGAAGCGGCGATGGTGGTAACCAACCCGGAAACCGGTGAAGTGCAAGCCATGATCGGCAGCCGCCAGGCCAGTTTTGCCGGTTTCAACCGTGCGCTGGATGCGGTGCGGCCGATCGGCTCGCTGGTCAAACCGGCGGTCTACCTCACGGCCCTGGAAAAACCAAGCAAATACACCCTGACCAGTTGGCTGTCGGATGACCCGCTGTCGGTCAAAGGGGCGGATGGCCAGGTGTGGACGCCGCAGAACTTTGATCGTCGCTCCCACGGCACTGTGTTCCTGTACCAGGGGCTGGCGCATTCCTACAACATCTCCACCTCGCGCCTTGGGCTTGAAGTGGGCGTGCCGAATGTGCTGAAAACTCTGGGGCGACTGGGCATCACCCGTGAGTTCCCGGCGTTCCCATCGATGCTGCTGGGCGCTGGCGCCATGACCCCGATGGAAGTGGCGACGATGTACCAGACCCTCGCCAACGGTGGTTTCAATACCCCGATGCGCGGCATTCGCAGTGTGCTGACCGCCGAGGGCGAACCGCTCAAGCGTTACCCGTTCCAGATCCAGCAGCGCTTTGACGCGGGCTCCATCTACCTGATTCAGAACGCCATGCAGCGCGTGATGCGTGAAGGCACCGGGCGTTCGGTCTACAGCGTGCTGCCGTCGAACCTGACGCTGGCGGGCAAGACCGGCACCAGTAACGATTCGCGTGACAGCTGGTTCGCAGGCTTCGGCCAGGATGTGCTGGCCGTGGTGTGGCTGGGCCGCGACGATAACGGCAAAACCCCGTTCACCGGTGCTACCGGTGCGCTGCAGGTGTGGACCAGTTTCATGCGCAAGGCCGATCCGTTGCCGCTTAACATGCCGCAGCCGGACAACATCGTGCAGGCGTGGATTGATCCGCACACGGGACAAGGCTCCGACGCCAACTGTCCGGGGGCGGTACAGATGCCGTATATTCGCGGCAGCGAGCCACCTGCTGGTGCTGCGTGCGGTGGCAGTGCCCCCGCTGACGCGGATTCGGTGATGGATTGGGTCAAGGGCTGGATGCATTAAGCAAAGAGGGTTTCAAGTGAACAAGTTGTGGATTCCAGCTATTACCGCCCTGGTTATGCTCGGCGGTTGCTCCAGCGTGCAGCGCGGTTCCATTCCCGTGGTGGACTCAAGCACGAACGTTTCCAATAACGACCGTATCTCGGCCACTGGCGGTTTCCGTCAGACCGTGGTCAAGCGTCCTGCCCAGGCTACGCCTCAGTCCATACCGCAGGATTCGGGTGTGGTGGTGATGGTGCCGGGCGGCGGTGCTGCGACGTCGGCGCCGATCAGTGCCGAGCCTTGGACGCCAGGGCCAAGCACATCGGGGCCGGCTGGCTCCGCGCCGATCCAGACCGCGCCGATCAACCAGGGCACTTACAACATGCCGCCGTCGACGCCGAGCGGTATTCCGTCTTCGTCTAACGCGGGCGGCCTGTCGGCTGACGAGCAGCTGGACGGGCCGGTACTGGCTCTGTTGACCACCGCCCAGCAGCAACAATCGGGGGGGGACCTGAACGGGGCATCGTCGAGCCTTGAGCGCGCCCAGCGTGTGGCGCCGCGTGAGCCGCAAGTGCTGTATCGTCTGGCCCAGGTGCGCCTGGCCCAGGGCGACGCGCCGCAAGCCGAGCAGTTCGCCCGTCGCGGCCTGACGTTGGCCAACGGTCGCCCGGACCTGCAAGCCAACCTGTGGGCTTTGATTGGTGACGCGCGTGCCGCACAAGGCGACGCCGCCGGTGCTGCCCAGGCGCGGCAAAAAGCCAAGGTCAGCCTCTGATGGATGCACGGTTTCCGGCAATTGCCGAACAGCTGTTGCTGATTGAACGTGAGTTACGCGTGCAGGGTTGGTGGGACGAAGTGTCCCCCAGCGCTGAAGCGCTTGGCAGTGTCGAACCGTTTTCGGTGGATACGCTGGACTTTCACCAGTGGTTGCAATGGATCTTCCTGGTGCGCATGAAGCAGATCCTCGAGCAGGACCTGCCGTTGCCCAATGCATCAGGGATTCTTGAGATGGCGGAGATGGTTTACGCCGATCGCCCGCTTGAGAGCCTTGGCCTACGCAATGCGCTGAAAAAGTTCGACCAATTGATCGTCGACGCTCGTTAATTGCCTGACTGCCGGGTTTTCCGGCAGTCTTGCGCACATTTCTACCGCGTGACGACATTCAGGCGAGTTTTATCCCTCCTCAAACCCCTTTAATCTTCGTTCTCATGCGCTTAGTTGGAAAAAAGCGCAATTATTGCTTGACTTGAAGGGGCTGAAACAGAAGAATCCAAAGTCCGCTGTATCGGGACTGCCAGAAGCAGGCCCGCTCAGCAGATCATGAGGCGCATATCCGCGCCGACCTGTAACACCCGCAACGCGTTACCTCGCGCTGGGTGGGAAAAGCCCGCAACACTTGGGACGATCCCAATACTTGCTCAGTCAGTGCTGACGTAGTCGGCGACCACCGTCGCTCATGCTCTGTTGAGAAGTAAACCTATTAAGACCCGTCGGTTTTTAACGGACGGTATTCTGGCGTTTTAGAGGTGAACAACGTGGAGCTTTTATCTGGCGGTGAGATGCTCGTCCGCTTTTTGCGTGACGAAGGCGTCGACTATATCTACGGGTACCCAGGTGGTGCTCTGCTGCATGTTTACGACGCACTGTTCAAGGAACCGGCTGTTACCCACATCCTGGTTCGCCACGAACAGGCCGCGACCCATATGGCTGACGGCTATGCCCGTGCCACCGGTAAAGCCGGTGTGGTACTGGTAACCTCCGGCCCAGGCGCAACCAATGCCATTACCGGCATCGCGACTGCCTATATGGACTCCATCCCGATGGTGATCATTTCTGGCCAGGTGCCCAGCACCATGGTCGGTACCGATGCATTCCAGGAAACCGACATGATCGGTATCTCCCGGCCGATCGTGAAACACAGCTTCATGATCAAGCATGCGTCGGAAATCCCGGAAGTCATGAAAAAGGCCTTCTACCTCGCACAGTCCGGTCGCCCGGGCCCTGTGGTGGTCGATATCCCGAAAGACATGACCAACCCGGCGGAAAAGTTCGAATACGTCTTCCCGAAAAAAGCCAAGCTGCGCTCCTACAGCCCGGCCGTGCGTGGGCACTCGGGGCAAATCCGCAAGGCGGCAGAAATGCTCTTGGCGGCCAAGCGCCCAGTGTTGTACTCCGGCGGTGGCGTGATTCTGGGCGGCGGTTCTGCACCTCTGACCGAATTGGCCAAACTGCTCAACCTGCCGGTGACCAATACCCTGATGGGCCTCGGCGCATTCCCGGGTACGGACCGTCAGTTCGTCGGCATGCTCGGCATGCACGGCAGCTACACCGCCAACCTGACCATGCACCACGCCGACGTCATCCTGGCGGTGGGCGCGCGGTTTGATGATCGTGTGATCAACGGTCCGAGCAAGTTTTGCCCGAATGCCAAGATCATCCACATCGACATTGACCCGGCGTCCATCTCCAAGACCATCAAGGCCGACGTGCCGATCGTAGGTCCGGTAGAAAGCGTGTTGACCGAAATGGTTGCGGCGCTCAAGGACATCGGCGAAACGCCGAACAAGGAATCGGTTGCCAGCTGGTGGAAGCAGATCGATGAATGGCGCGGCGACCGCGGCCTGTTCCCTTACGACAAGGGCGACGGCAGCATCATCAAGCCACAAACCGTGATCGAAACCCTGTGCGAAGTGACCAAGGGCGATGCCTTTGTGACCTCCGACGTGGGCCAGCATCAGATGTTCGCTGCGCAGTACTACACGTTCGACAAGCCTAACCGCTGGATCAACTCCGGTGGCCTGGGCACGATGGGCTTTGGTTTCCCAGCGGCCATGGGTGTGAAACTGAGCTTCCCGGACACTGACGTCGCCTGCGTGACGGGTGAGGGCAGCATCCAGATGAACATCCAGGAGCTGTCGACGTGCCTGCAGTACGGTCTTCCGGTGAAGATCGTGTGCCTGAACAACGGCGTGCTGGGCATGGTTCGTCAGTGGCAGGACATGAGCTACAACAGCCGTCACTCCCATTCCTACATGGAATCGCTGCCGGATTTCATCAAGTTGGTTGAAGCCTACGGCCACGTCGGCATGCGCATCACTGATTTGAAAGATCTGAAGCCGAAGATGGAAGAGGCGTTCGCCATGAAGGACCGCCTGGTGTTCCTCGATATTCAAGTGGACACCAGCGAGCACGTCTACCCGATGCAGATCAAAGACGGCTCTATGCGCGACATGTGGCTGAACAAGACGGAGCGTACCTAATCATGCGGCACATTATCTCCCTGCTTCTGGAGAACGAACCCGGCGCTCTGTCTCGTGTTGTCGGCCTGTTTTCGCAACGCAACTACAACATCGAAAGCCTGACTGTAGCACCAACCGAAGACCCGACCCTGTCGCGCCTGACGTTGACGACTGTTGGTCACGATGAGGTGATCGAACAGATCACCAAAAACCTCAACAAACTGATCGAAGTGGTCAAGCTTGTCGACTTATCGGAAAGTGCCCACATCGAGCGTGAGCTGATGCTGGTTAAAGTCAAGGCGACGGGTGCCCAACGTGCCGAGATCAAACGGACTACCGATATTTATCGCGGGCAGATCGTTGATGTAAGCGCCAGCGTTTATACCGTTCAACTGACCGGTACAAGCGACAAGCTGGACAGCTTCATCCAGTCGATCGGGACGGCCTCGATTCTGGAAACGGTACGCAGTGGTGTCACCGGGATTGCCCGTGGCGACAAAGTACTCAGCATCTAACCCAAATTAGCGAATGGCCTTACGGCCTGGATATATAGAGGAACCTCATGAAAGTTTATTACGATAAAGATTGTGACCTGTCGATCATCCAGGGCAAGAAAGTCGCCATCATCGGCTACGGTTCCCAGGGCCACGCCCAAGCGTGCAACCTGAAAGATTCCGGCGTTGACGTGACTGTCGGCCTGCGCAAAGGCTCGGCGACTGTTGCCAAGGCTGAAGCCCACGGCCTGAAAGTGACTGACGTTGCTTCCGCCGTTGCAGCTGCCGACCTGGTCATGATCCTGACCCCGGACGAATTCCAGTCCGCGCTCTACAAGAACGAAATCGAGCCGAACATCAAGAAAGGCGCCACCCTGGCCTTCTCCCACGGCTTCGCCATTCACTACAACCAGGTTGTGCCACGCGCTGACCTCGACGTGATCATGATCGCGCCGAAAGCACCGGGCCACACCGTGCGCTCCGAGTTCGTCAAAGGCGGCGGCATCCCTGACCTGATCGCGATCTACCAGGACGCTTCGGGCAACGCCAAAAACGTTGCACTGTCCTACGCCGCTGGCGTTGGTGGCGGTCGTACCGGCATCATCGAAACCACCTTCAAGGACGAGACCGAAACCGACCTGTTCGGCGAACAAGCCGTTCTGTGCGGCGGTACCGTTGAGCTGGTCAAGGCCGGTTTCGAAACCCTGGTTGAAGCTGGCTACGCGCCGGAAATGGCCTACTTCGAATGCCTGCACGAACTGAAGCTGATCGTTGACCTCATGTACGAAGGCGGTATCGCCAACATGAACTACTCGATCTCCAACAACGCCGAATACGGCGAGTACGTGACCGGCCCGGAAGTGATCAACGCCGAATCCCGTCAGGCCATGCGCAACGCCCTGAAACGTATTCAGGACGGCGAATACGCCAAAATGTTCATCAGCGAAGGCGCTACCGGCTACCCTTCGATGACCGCCAAGCGTCGTAACAACGCCGCTCACGGTATCGAAGTGATCGGCGAGCAACTGCGCTCCATGATGCCGTGGATCGGTGCCAACAAGATCGTCGACAAAGCCAAAAACTAAGTCGTACGCATCAAGAGAAAACGCGGCTTAGGCCGCGTTTTTTCGTTTGGGGGCGGGTTCTGGTATAAAGCTGCATCGTTTGCGGGCGAACACGCGCTGCAAGTATTTGTCGAATTCTTTTCACACCGTTGCAAGGTAAAGTCCATGACCGAACGTCCCGAAGAGCCAAACCAGGCTTCTGACGCCGAAAGCCTGCTACCGATCGATGAGCATGTCGAAGAAGGGCATGATGCGGAAGGTCGCAAGGTCCGGCATCGTGGTATCTATCTTCTGCCCAATCTGTTTACTACGGCCAACCTGTTTGCCGGGTTCTACTCCATTATCAACTCCATGAGCGCGCAAAGCGCATTGGCGGCGGGTGATGCGGCGAGTGCCAGCAAGTATTTCGGCTTTGCCGCTATCGCCATCTTCGTGGCCATGGTGCTCGACGGCCTGGATGGCCGGGTGGCGCGCATGACCAATACCCAAAGCGCTTTCGGTGCCGAGTACGACTCGCTGTCGGACATGGTGGCCTTCGGCGTTGCCCCGGCACTGCTGGCGTTTGCCTGGGCGCTGGGGGATATGGGCAAGGTCGGCTGGATGGTTGCCTTCATCTATGTCGCCGGCGCGGCGTTGCGTCTGGCGCGCTTCAACACCCAAGTGGGGACTGCCGACAAGCGTTACTTCATCGGCCTGGCCAGCCCGGCGGCGGCAGGTGTGGTGGCCGGTATTGTCTGGGCGTTCAGTGACTACGGCATCCAGGGGTCGAAGATGTCGTTCCTGGTGGCCTTGATGGTTGCAGCCGCCGGCATGCTGATGGTCAGCAACATCAAGTACAACAGCTTCAAGGAGTTCGACCTCAAGGGGCGCGTGCCTTTCGTGGCGATCCTGGTGGTGGTGCTGGTGTTTGCGGTGGTCTTCAGCGATCCGCCGCGTATTCTGCTGTTGGCGTTCCTGGTGTACGCCGCTTCGGGGCCGATTCAATACCTGTTGCATCTGCGCCGCGACAAAACATTGCCTTAATGTAATTTCCCCCATACTCCGCAGTCTATTGGTGCATCAGTTCTCCAATGCTGCGGAGTTGCCATGTTAATCAAGATCCCTAAAGCGTCCGATTGTCACGAGTCGGATGTCACGCCTGAATCCTTCTATCTTTCTCGTCGCAGCGTGCTCGGCGGTGCGCTGGCAGGCGTTGCTGCCACTGCGCTGCCGCGTTGGGCCAGTGCCGACGATGCGGCGCGTTATGCCGATGTCGAGCCGGGTAATGCCCCAGGCTGGTTTGCCGAGAAACTGCCCAAGACCCAATGGCAGGCGGTTACGGTAAAAGACGAAGCCATCACGCCGTTCAAGGATGCCACCCACTACAACAACTTCTATGAGTTCGGTACGGACAAGGGCGACCCGGCAAAGAACGCCGGTTCACTCAAGACTGAACCCTGGAGTGTGGTGATTGATGGGGAAGTCGGTAAACCTGGGCGCTATGCCCTGGAAGACTTCATGAAGCCTTATCAATTGGAAGAGCGTATCTACCGTCTGCGTTGTGTCGAGGCGTGGTCGATGGTGATCCCGTGGATGGGTTTTCCTATTTCAGCCTTGCTCAAGCAGGTTGAGCCGACCGCTAAAGCCAAGTACATCCGCTTTGAAACGCTGCAGGATCCCAAAAGCATGCCGGGGCAGCGCTCCAGCTTCGGCTTGATCGACTGGCCTTATGTAGAAGGGCTGCGTCTGGATGAGGCAATGAACCCGTTGGCGATCCTGGCCGTGGGGATGTATGGGCGGGAGTTGCCGAACCAGAACGGCGCGCCATTGCGTCTGGTTGTGCCGTGGAAGTACGGCTTCAAGAGCGTGAAGTCGATTGTGCGGATCAGTCTGGTCAGCGAGCAGCCGAAGACGACTTGGCAAAGCATTGCGGCCAATGAGTATGGGTTCTACGCAAATGTGAATCCGACCGTCGACCACCCTCGCTGGACTCAGGCGCGTGAGCGCCGTTTGCCGAGCGGTCTGTTCAGCCCGAATGTGCGCGAGACGCAAATGTTCAACGGCTATTCGGATGAGGTCGCCTCTCTCTATACGGGCCTGGATCTGCGGAAGAATTACTGATGCTTTATCCGATCTGGCGCGTTGGCGTCTTTATAGCGGCCGCGATATGGCCATTTTTCTGGCTGTACGGGGCATGGAGTGCTGTGCTCGGGCCTGATCCAGGCAAAGTGTTGATGGATCGGTTGGGGCTTGGCACCTTGATCCTGTTGCTGATCACGTTGAGCATGACGCCGCTGCAGAAGCTCAGCGGGTGGGCAGGGTGGATTGCCGTGCGCCGACAACTGGGGCTGTGGTGTTTTGCGTATGTGGCGCTGCATCTGGCCGCGTATTGCGTATTCATCCTGGGGCTGGATTGGTCGCAGTTCGGCGTGGAGCTGCGTAAACGGCCCTACATTATTGTCGGTGCGTTGGGTTTCCTTGGCCTGTTGGTACTGGCAGTGACGTCCAATCGCTATAGCCAGCGTCGGTTGGGCAGCCGTTGGAAGAAGCTGCACCGACTGGTGTACGTAATTCTTGGGCTCGGTTTGTTGCATATGTTGTGGATTGTGCGGGCCGACCTGAAGGAGTGGGCTATCTATGCATCTATAGGGGCGCTGCTGCTGGTGCTGCGGATCCCGCCAGTGATGCGCCGGATTCCCCGCCTTATTGCGAAAAAACCACTTTCTGCAACAAAAGCGTAATTAAGGATTGACGGCGTTTTATATCTGTCTATAATTCGCCCCACTTCCGGCGCAGTCGAAACGAAAAACTTCTTGGTAAACAAAGAGTTATGAAGTTTTCGGCAGCAAGTTGCTTCAGTTCATCGGAGCCAAAAGGGAGTTGAAAAAGAGGTGTTGACAGCAGCGTGTAACGCTGTAGAATTCGCCTCCCGCTAACGAGAGA
>NZ_CVTT01000011.1:0-1785 GCF_900006605.1 Pseudomonas sp. 58 R 3
GCTGCCAAGCCTGCACCGGCACCTGCACCGGCTGCCGCACCTGCGCGTGCCGCAGCGGCGCCGGTGGCGGAAAAACCTGCCAGTGAAGCCGAAACCACCGTGCGGGTTGATACCGCGCGCCTGGACGACATCATGAACATGGTCGGCGAGCTGGTGCTGGTGCGTAACCGCCTGGTGCGCCTGGGCTTGAACAGCGGCGACGAAGCCATGCAAAAGGCCGTGTCGAACCTCGACGTGGTCACCGCAGACCTGCAGACCGCCGTAATGAAAACGCGCATGCAGCCGATCAAGAAAGTCTTCGGCCGCTTCCCGCGTCTGGTTCGCGACCTGGCGCGCCAGCTCAAGAAAGAAATCAACCTGGAACTGGTGGGTGAAGAAACCGACCTCGACAAAAACCTTGTCGAGGCCCTGGCCGACCCGCTGGTCCACTTGGTGCGCAACGCCGTCGACCACGGCGTGGAAACCCCGGAAGAGCGCGAAGCCTCGGGCAAGTCGCGCAACGGCAAGGTGATTCTGGCGGCCGAACAGGAAGGCGACCATATCCTGCTGTCGATCACCGATGACGGCAAAGGCATGGACCCGGCGATTCTGCGCAATATCGCGGTCAAGCGCGGGGTGATGGACAAGGACGCCGCCGACCGCCTGACCGACACCGAGTGCTATAACCTGATCTTCGCCCCGGGCTTCTCGACCAAGACCGAGATTTCCGACGTGTCCGGCCGTGGCGTGGGCATGGACGTGGTGAAGACCAAGATCAGCCAGCTCAACGGCTCGATCAACATCTACTCGACCAAGGGCCAGGGCTCCAAGATCGTGATCAAGGTGCCGTTGACCTTGGCGATCATGCCCACCCTGATGGTAATGCTGGGCAACCAGGCGTTCGCTTTCCCGCTGGTCAACGTCAACGAGATCTTCCACCTCGACCTGTCGCGCACCAACGTGGTGGACGGCCAGGAAGTGGTGATCGTGCGCGACAAAGCGTTGCCGCTGTTCTACCTCAAGCGCTGGCTGGTGGCTTCGGCCAAGCATGAAGAGCAGCGTGAGGGCCATGTGGTGATTCTGTCCGTGGGCACCCAGCGCATCGGCTTTGTGGTCGATCAACTGGTGGGTCAGGAAGAAGTGGTCATCAAGCCTTTGGGCAAAATGCTGCAGGGAACCCCAGGCATGTCGGGTGCGACCATCACCGGTGACGGTCGGATCGCGCTGATTCTTGATGTTCCGAGCATGCTCAAGCGTTACGCCGCTCGGCGTATTTGATTCTGGTGGGGCAGGGCGGTAGTGCCCGCCCCGCCTAACGGAGTGTTTATGGCAGTCAAGGTCCTGGTGGTGGACGATTCGGGTTTCTTCCGCCGCCGCGTCTCGGAAATTCTTTCCGCCGATCCAACCATCCAGGTGGTCGGCACGGCCACCAACGGTAAAGAGGCGATTGATCAAGCCATTGCGTTGAAACCGGACGTGATCACCATGGACTACGAGATGCCGATGATGGATGGCATCACCGCAGTCCGACACATCATGCAGCGCTGCCCGACCCCGGTGTTGATGTTCTCCTCGCTGACCCACGAAGGCGCCCGGGTGACCCTCGACGCGCTGGACGCGGGTGCGGTGGACTTCCTGCCGAAGAATTTCGAAGACATCTCGCGCAACCCCGACAAGGTCAAGCAGATGCTGTGCGAGAAGGTGCACAGCATTTCGCGCAGCAACCGTCGCAGTCTGTTCAGCGCACCGGCGCCCGCGCCGGTAGCCGCGCCGACGCCGACCACCTCGACGTTTGCTCGCCCGGCA
>NZ_CVTT01000088.1:0-74521 GCF_900006605.1 Pseudomonas sp. 58 R 3
AACAGCTCGGGTGCTCAAGGCTGCCAAGTCGGATAAACAGACTTAAACACTGCTTTAAATGAGTTCTTAAACGCAGACCTTGAAAGGCATGGCTCTTACAGCGGGTCACTTTTGCAAGGACGGCATTCCGGGCGTTTGCCAAAAGTGACCCGCTGTAAGAAGAGCGGAACCATAGGTAGCCGTTACCGCAGCAACGGATCTGTACACCAAAAAAACCGCAATAAAACACAAACCAGGCAAGTCAGATCAAAATAAAAATCACCGCCAACCCAGCAAAAATCGCCCACTTCTCCAGGTAATACCGCGCCCGATTACGCTTTTTCAGCTCCTTGCCACGCAAACGGATCTTGTACAACCGCGTAAACGCACGGTTCAACCCGCCCGTCTTGTCACCCTCATCATTAGGCGAACCCGCCGCCGCCATCACATTACGACTGAACCACCGGTTAAACGCCGCCGCCCAGCGGTACTTCATCGGGCGCTCAATGTCACAGAACAAGATGATGCGGTTCTGCTGCGTCGTGTTCTCAGCGTAATGAATGTAAGTCTCGTCAAACATCACCGGCTCACCGTCACGCCAGTAGTAACTCTCGCCATCCACATTGATATAGCAACCCGGATCGTTCGGCGTATCCAGCCCCAAGTGGTAACGATAGGAGCCTGCATAAGGATCACGGTGACGCACCAGCTTGGAACCCGGCGGCAACTCGGCAAACATCGCCGCCTTGATCGAGCCAATACCTTGCACCAGTTCAGTGGTGCGCGGGCACAACTTCATCGCCGACGGATGACTGTCGCCGTACCATTTAAGATAAAAGCGCTTCCAGCCCGACTTGAAGAACGAGTTGAAACCCACGTCATTGTATTGGTCCGAGCGCTTGATCTCACCCGCACGCATCAGGTTCTGGCCTTCCTGGCGGATTTCCTCCCAGTGCTCCTGCAGCGGGCTCAGGTCCGGAAAGTCGCTGGGCGACAGAAACGGACGGCTTGGCTGCTTGGAAAACAAGTAGAGGAAGCAGTTGATCGGCGCCAGGAACGTCGAGTGATCGCTAAGCTGGCGACCCAACTTGTGTCGCACTCTGCCACGCAGGTGAACATACGCAATGGAGGCAACGTAGAGAACAACAATGATGAGTTTCAAGGGATTCGTCACAAGTCAGAAGAGAACAGGCTGCTCCTGCGTGCACACAACGGCCGAGGATTAATAAGCAGCACCTGAAATCACAATTACACATTGGCGGCTGGCCGGACAAGTCTCTTCCGGAACCAGGCCATTGGCCTTTATTTAGCCACAGTTTGTAACCAAAGGTTAACTAAGAATTGTGAAAAGCTGTCTACGCAGCGTGTAGGACGCGCAACCACCTGTCTGGACGCAAGCCCGGAGTGGGGCTACTTACAGTGCAGGCGGTGGCGCTGCCAACGCAGAAAAAACTCGCCGTCCAACCAGGTTCCAGGCCCCTTTCAGTTACAATCGCGCCGATCAACCTCCCGCAAAAGGAACTTGCATGACACCTCAACCAGACCCCGACTTCACCGCGCTCCAGGGCGCCTGGGAGCAGATCTGCCTGGAAGACAGCGGCGTACACAACCCGCCCGACGCACACAGCGCGCCGGGTGCCATTACCACTATTCGTGGCGATCAGTTCGAAGTCCAAACCGTGAATGGCGACATATTGCTGGCTGGCCGGTTCACACTGGACAGCAGCACCACGCCCAAACGCATTACCTGGGTGGACTCCATGGGCGATGACGCCGACAAAGCCTTACCCGCCAGCTATCGCCTCGAAGGCGACGATTTTGTGTTTATCGCGGCGGATGAAGGCATGCCCCGCCCGACCGTCTTCAGCACCGGGCCAGGGCAAACCATGCGCACCTTTGTGCGTCGCCGGTAAAACCGCTGGCATCCGAAACGCCGACAGGGTTTTCACACAGCCTTCACCTTCAGGCCTTTAGCGTGAGGCCACCTACTCCAGTGATTCACTTGGCCCGCCGCTACTGTCGCGGGCCTTTTTTTGTGCGCCAAAACCGCTTTAAACCGAGCGTTTGATGGCCGTCAGGGTAAAACACAATGGCAATTGAGCCGGCTGGTGTTCGTACTGGTCATACAGCTCTTCCCGGTTGGAGTGCGGGTACTCCTGCAGATGCTCGATCTGCAGGTGCGCCGCAATCGCCCCGCTGACCACGCTGCCCAGGGTATGCACGTACCAATAGGACGTCGGCCCAGGAATCTGTGTCAGTCCTTCATACACAATCGACGATTGCAGCACGAACGGATCGCGTTGAAAGTACGAACTGGCGGGCAATAGCGGATTGCTGGCCTGAGGGTCGAAGACTTCCAGGAAAGGGTGAGTCTCATAGATCACCAGGGTGCCGCCGGGCTTGAGGGTACTGGCCACGTGCTGCATGAACAGCGCCACATCCGGCATCCAGCCCAGTACGCCAATGGTCACCAAGGCGATATCAAACCGGCCAAGCAGGTGCTCAGGCAGGTGATGAATATCGGCTTCGATGAACTGCGGGTTATGCGGTGAACATTCAGCCAGTTCCCGCGCTTGCGCCAGAAAAGCTGCCGATTGATCGACGCCCACCACCTCACGCGCGCCAAGGCCAAACAGCGACAGGCTTTCACGCCCGTTATTACAGCCGATTTGCACCACCGCCTTGCCGGCCACGCCGACCGTTTGCAACAGCGCGGTAATGGTCGGATCGAGGCGCGAAAAGGTCGGTTCAGCGACCGATTGCAGCAGTGTATTCCAGGTCGCGGTGTCTTTGTGCAGCGCGGCAGAAGCGTCCCAGGCGGCCTTGTTACTGGCGATAGCCTGTTGAGCTGAGGGCATGTCCATTGCGTCTCCAGAGAGTCATTTCAGCGGGCTACGGAAAATAATCCAAATACCTGCAAGATAAAACCCTCAGCAGCCGCGAAACTTCTGTTCAGGCCCATGCGTCACTAACCCAACGAGTGTCCAGCCCCTGAACACCCTTTGCGAAGACAGCGCCGTGGCCAATCACTCTGACCTGCGTAATACCTTGTCCCTGGACAGCCTCAACTTTTTCCTGGCGGATGTGCGCGACGGCCTAGGGCCATACCTGGCGATTTACCTGCTGGCCGTGCACCAATGGGACCCGGCCAGCATCGGCGTGGTCATGACCCTGGCGGGCATCGCCGCACTGGTCACCCAAGGCCCGGCGGGTGCGCTGATCGACCGCACACGCAGCAAGCGCGCCGTGATCGCCGTGGCTGCGATCCTGGTGACCGCCAGTTGCCTGCTGCTGCCGTTTGTCAGCACCTTCAGTTGGGTGGCCCTGACCCAGGCCGCCAGCGCCGTGGCCGCCTCGGTGTTTGCCCCGGCCATATCCGCCATTTCCCTCGGGATTACCGGACCACGCGCCTTCACCCGGCGTACGGGGCGCAATGAAACCTTCAACCACGCCGGCAATGCCGTGGCCGCGCTGCTGGCCGGCGGCCTGGCGTACCTGTATGGCCCGGTGGTGGTGTTTTACCTGATGGCCTTTATGGCGCTGGCCAGTATCGTGGCCGTGAGCTGCGTATCGGCCAAGGCGATTGACCATGAAGTCGCCAGAGGCTTTGACCCGGCCCACCACAGCGATCACGAACAACCGTCCGGCGTGAAAGTGCTGCTGGCCAACCGGCCGCTGCTGATATTCGCCATCTGCTGCGCCCTCTTCCACCTGGCCAATGCAGCGATGCTGCCACTGGTCAGCCAGAAGCTTGCGCAGATCAACCTGCAGATGGCCACGCCGCTGACTTCGGCGTGCATCGTCGCCGCGCAGCTGGTGATGGTGCCGATGGCCTGGCTGGTGGGGCTCAAGGCCGATCTGTGGGGGCGCAAACCGTTGCTGCTCGCAGGTTTCCTGATTCTGCCGCTGCGCGGCGTGCTCTACACCTTGTCCAGTGATCCGTACTGGCTGGTGGCGGTGCAGATGCTCGACGGCATCGGCGCGGGGATCTTTGGCGCGCTGTTCCCGGTGATCGTCAAGGACCTGACCCAGGGCACCGGGCGTTTTAATGTGAGCCTCGGCGCGTTGTCCACGGTGTTTGGCCTGGGTGCGGCGTTGAGTAGCAGCCTGGCCGGTTTCGTCGTACAACAAGCCGGCTACAACGCGGCATTCCTGACCCTGGCCGGCGTGGCTGCGGCAGCCTTGGCGCTGTTATGGCTGGCGATGCCGGAGACCTTGGAAAAACCATCGTTCGCCTGCCATACAACTGTCGCCTGACATATGCGACAATGCGCGCCAAATTCCAACACACAGCCAAAATATTCTGCTCAGCGACCGGGTTTCGCGCCTTGATGTCGCTGTTGACGCATGCCTGAAGGCTCCTGCCGCCACGCTCGCAACTCATTGATAGGTAAAGTAATTGATCTCCACAGCTAACATCACCATGCAGTTCGGCGCCAAGCCGCTCTTCGAGAACGTCTCGGTCAAATTCGGCGCCGGCAACCGTTATGGTTTGATCGGTGCCAACGGTTGCGGCAAGTCGACCTTCATGAAAATCCTCGGCGGCGACCTCGAGCCGTCCGGCGGCCAGGTCATGCTGGAGCCGAACGTGCGCCTGGGTAAACTGCGCCAGGACCAGTTCGCCTACGAAGAATTCACCGTACTCGACACCGTGATCATGGGCCACGAAGAGCTGTGGCGGGTCAAGGCTGAGCGTGACCGCATCTACTCGCTGCCGGAAATGAGCGAAGAAGACGGCATGGCCGTTGCCGAGCTGGAAACCGAATTTGCCGAAATGGACGGCTACACCGCCGAATCCCGCGCCGGTGAACTGCTGCTGGGCCTGGGTATTCCGCTGGAGCAGCACTTTGGCCCGATGAGCGAAGTCTCCCCAGGCTGGAAACTGCGGGTATTGCTGGCCCAGGCGCTGTTCTCCGACCCTGAAGTGCTATTGCTCGACGAACCGACCAACCACTTGGACATCAACACCATCCGCTGGCTGGAAAACATCCTGACCCAGCGCTCCAGCCTGATGATCATCATCTCTCACGACCGTCACTTCCTGAACAGCGTGTGCACCCACATGGCTGACCTGGACTACGGCGAGCTGCGCCTGTTCCCGGGCAACTACGACGAGTACATGACCGTGGCGACCCAGTCCCGCGAGCAACTGCTGTCGGACAACGCCAAGAAGAAGGCGCAGATCTCCGAACTGCAGTCCTTCGTCAGCCGCTTCTCGGCCAACGCCTCGAAAGCCAAGCAAGCCACGTCCCGTGCCAAGGCGATCGACAAGATCCAGCTGGCCGAGGTCAAGCCTTCGAGCCGTGTGAGCCCGTTCATCCGTTTCGAGCAGAACAAGAAGCTGCACCGCCAGGCGGTGATGGTCGAAAAAATGGCCAAGGGTTTCGACGGCAAGCCGTTGTTCAAGGACTTCAGCTTCCAGGTTGAAGCCGGCGAGCGCGTGGCGATCATTGGCCCGAACGGTATCGGCAAGACCACCCTACTGCGCACTCTGGTCAACGAACTGACCCCGGACGCCGGCAGCATCAAGTGGACCGACGCCGCAGAGCTGGGCTACTACGCCCAGGACCACGCCCATGACTTCGAAGACGACGTGACCCTGTTCGACTGGATGGGCCAGTGGACCCAAGGCGAGCAGATGATCCGTGGCACCCTGGGCCGCATGCTGTTCTCCAACGACGAGATCCAGAAGTCGGTGAAGGTGATTTCCGGTGGTGAGCAAGGCCGCATGCTGTTCGGCAAGCTGATCCTGCAAAAGCCGAACGTGCTGATCATGGACGAACCGACCAACCACCTGGACATGGAATCCATCGAAGCGCTGAACCTGGCGCTGGAAAACTACCCGGGCACGCTGATCTTCGTCAGCCACGACCGTGAGTTCGTATCGTCCCTGGCCACCCGCATTATCGAGTTGAGCGCCACCGGCGTGATCGACTTCAGCGGCACCTATGACGACTACCTGCGCAGCCAGGGCGTGGTGTTCTAAGCACCCGCTGTGGCAGGCCGGCTTACTGTTGCAGACCCGCTTCCCGTGGCGAGCAGGCTTGCCCTGCGCTGGGCTGCGAAGCGGCCCTAAAACCAAACACCGCGTTTTGCCTGGCAGAACGCGGTGTTTTTTATTGGGGCTGCTGCGCAGCCCAACGCAGGGCAAGCCTGCTCGCCACAATGAAGCCCTCGCCTCATGCGGCCCATTCAGCAAAACCCGTTAGCCAGCTTCCTTTTCCCCCACGCCCTTGCCATCATGCCCTCACCGCCCGCCCGCGAATGAGTGACCATGCCTGCCGTCGCCCCCAGTTCCCTGTCGATCACCCTGCAGATCGTCTCCATTGTTTTCTACACCTTTATTGCCTTTATCTGCATCGGCCTGCCGATCGCGGTGATACCCGGCTATGTGCATGAACAACTGGGCTTCAGCGCCGTAGTCGCCGGGGTCACCATCGGCGCGCAATACCTGGCCACCCTGCTCAGCCGGCCGATGGCGGGGAGGATGTCGGACAATGTGGGCACCAAACGCGCGATTGTGCTGGGCTTGGCGGGCATCCTGGTCAGCGGCGTGCTGACGTTTTTTGCCACCTTGCTTGAAAGCATGCCCGCCGTGAGCCTTGGGGTGTTGATCGTCGGCAGGCTGCTGCTCGGCGTGGCCCAAGGCCTGATCGGCGTTGGCACCATCAGTTGGTGCATGGGCGCGGTCGGTGCCGAACACACGGGGCGCTCGATCTCCTGGAACGGTATCGCGTCCTACGGCGCCATTGCCATAGGCGCGCCGCTGGGCGTGGTGATGGTGGCCGATTATGGCTACAACAGTCTCGGTATCGCGCTGTCGGTGCTGGCCGCTTTGGGCCTGGTGTTGATCCGCAATAAACCCTCAGTACCGGTAGTGCGTGGCGAACGCTTGCCGTTCTGGGCGGTGTTCGGGCGCATTGCGCCGTTTGGCGCCAGCCTGTGCCTGGCGTCGATCGGCTACGGCACGCTGACCACCTTTATCACCCTGTATTACCTCAACCGTGGCTGGGCCGGTGCGGCGTACTGCCTGACGGTGTTCGGCGTGTGTTTTATCTTGTCGCGCCTGGTGTTTATCTCGGCCATCAGCCGCTTCGGCGGGTTCAGCGCGGCGATTGCCTGCATGACCATCGAAACCGTCGGCCTGACCCTGTTGTGGCTGGCGCCGTCCACCGGTGTGGCGCTGATCGGCGCCGGGCTCACCGGCTTCGGCTTGTCGCTGGTGTACCCGGCGCTGGGCGTGGAAGCCATCAAGCAGGTGCCCAACAGCAGCCGTGGCGCGGGGCTGAGTGCGTATGCGGTGTTTTTTGACCTGGCCCTGGCGATTGCCGGGCCATTGATGGGCGCCGTGGCGCTGAACCTCGGCTATGGCTGGATTTTCTTCTGCGCTGCGCTGCTGTCGGTCACGGCGCTGTGCCTGACCGTGCAGCTCAAGCGCCGCGCTTACTGATCAGCAGTCTGCAAACCGGCGCGGGTCGACTGACCCAAAGTGTGCACGAAAAAGCGCCCCGCTTCCGAGATCAGGTCGCGGTGAATGCCTTCGCGGTCGACACCGTCGGCATCCGTGCAAATCGCCGGCATGGCCAGCAGTTGGTCGCTGTCACACGGTGCCATGAACACAAAGTGCCCGGCCCCGGCCAATAGTTTGAAATCCGGCGGTTGCGGCAGTTTACGCGCCAGGGCGGCGGCGTTCTTGTCCACGGCCACCAGCTTGTCGCCGTCGCCGCTGTAGAGCAGCACCGGCACGTGCACATCGGCCAGGGTGTGGCGGCCGAACATCAGGCTCAGCGGCGCCATCAGCATCAAGGCATGAATACGTGGGTCGGCTTGCGGCTGCAGGTCTTCACGGTCGACCACCAGCTCTCCTTTGGTGGTGCAGGCATCGCGGTCTTCCGGGCGTTCCTGGCAATAACGGCGCAGGCGGTCGAAATCCGGCTTGGCCCCGGCCAGGATCAGCGCGGTTTCACCGCCGGCTGAGTACCCGATAACCCCCACCTGGTCGATATTGACGAACGGCGACAGCATCGTATCCCCGAGCGTGGCGGTAATCGCTGCGGAAATCTGGATCGGCCGCCCGTACAGGTTGCTCACCGTGCCCAGGCGGCTGTGATCCTTGTAGTTGTCACCAGGATGCAAAACGGCCACCACTACAAAACCCTTGCGTGCCAGTGAAGTGGCCAGGTCGTGCAGCGCCAGCGGTGTACCGGTGTTGCCATGGGACAGCATCAGCATCGGGAAACGCCCGATAGCGACTTTGGAATCCTGGGTGGCGGCCACGTGGTAAGGGCCCAACTGCGTGGAATGTTCATCGTCGGTGGACGGGTAGAACGCGATGGCGTTCATCGGCTGCTGATCCAGCGGGTCGAGAAAACTCATGCGATGAAAGCCCACACTCCAATGCGGGTGCGGCGCCGGGGCGGCGTGCACTGAAATCAGGCCGCCGAACAGGGAAAGAACCAAAACAGCACAAAGACGCATCATGGGGATGTCCACCTTTGCTGCGCGACCACGTTCAACACCCGCGGCATGTCGGTTTGAAAAGTCCATGGGCCAAGGCACTCGCTGCGGGTGATAAACCCATGTGTGCATAACCTGGGCCAAAGTAATGACAGCGGGCAAACGAAAAAACTCCGTACTCCGGTCGCGTTCAGGCGATCAGAATACAGAGTTTAGGCGCCCCGGTTCAGATTGGAACCGAACAGAGGCGAACTTTACACAAGCCTTACGCGGCGGCGAACAGTTGTTCGTTGATTACGACGTTGGCATCGCTCAAGGCTTTGCTGCGAACTTCTTCACCGTAGGCCAGGCCCTGGGCGCGGACAAATTCGATATCCGTGATGCCCAGGAAGCCAAATACCAGTTTCAAGTAGTCCTCGTGGCCCACATTGCTTGCCTGGCCCGCGTGCAGACCGCCAGCGGTGGAAACAATGATCAGCTTCTTGCCGCCGCACAGGCCTTCAGGGCCGGCTTCGGTGTAACGGAAGGTTTGACCGGCGACCGCAATACGGTCGATCCAGGCCTTGAGCTGGGACGGCACCGAAAAGTTGTACATCGGCGCACCGATCACTACAGCGTCAGCGGCGATGAATTCAGCCAGGGACGTGGCGCTCAGTTCAGCCTCGTGTTTTTGGACGGCGTCGCGCAATTCGGCAGCGGTGCCCAGGGCGCCCAGGGTCAGGCCGGAAAAGTGGCTGATGCCTTCGCCAGCCAGGTCACGATAGGTCACTTCCACACCCGGCTGAGCCGCTTGCCAGGCCTTGACCACACCAGCGCTGAGCTGACGGGAAGCCGAGTTGTCGCCGAGGATGCTGGAATCGATATGCAACAGTTTCATGCGGGTTCTCCAAGTGAGGATCGCGGCTGGGCGATCGAATGAGGTTAATCCTACACATGAACCCAATAGTCGATTAGACGGCACAAATGTGATTGTTTGTCCCGCCAGCAGGACAATCGATCTAAATTCTCAATGCGACGACACATAAATAGACGCCGACGAGGGCGCCGGCAGCGCGTAAGTGCGCTTCATCCACTGAATCTCTTGCTGGGGCGTGCGCCCGAACAAGCGCTTGAACTCTCGGCTGAACTGCGAAGCGCTTTCATAGCCCACCTGAGCGCTCGCCGTGGCGGCGCTGATGTCGTTGCGCAGCATCAACAAGCGCGCCTGGTGCAGGCGCGTGGACTTGAGGTATTGCATCGGCGAGGTGTCGGTGACGGTGCGAAAGTGCGCATGAAAACTCGGCACGCTCATCATCGCCTCCCGCGCCAGCACTTCCACGTCCAGGTGCTGGTGGTAAAACCCATGAATCTTGCGAATCGCCCGCGCCACCTTGCCGAACTGGCCCTGGCGGTTAAGCGCGGCACGCATCGACCCGCCCTGCTCGCCCGTGAGGATGCGGTAGTAGAGCTCGCGCATCAGCGCGGGGCCGAGGACCTGTGCCTCCATCGGCGCACTCATGGCTTCGAGAAACCGCAGCAGCGACTCACTGAGTTTGTCGTCCATGGGCGAGGAATACATGCCGCGCGGCTTGGCTTCGCGCAACTCGGGAAACCCATCCAAAGCCAACATCAATTCGGCGGCAAGGGTGAAATCCAGGCGCACGTACACCGCCAGCATCGGCTCTGCTTCGCTGGCCTCGGTTTCCATGGTGAACGGCACCGGCACCGACACCACCAGGTAATGCTGGGCGTCGTACAGGTAAACCTCTTCGCCCAGATAACCGCGCTTGCGCCCCTGGCAGACAATCACAATGCCTGGGTCATACAACACCGGCACGCGGTGCAGCGGCTGATTTGAGCGAAGAAAGCGCACGTCCTCCAGAGCGCTCAGGTTATAGCCTTCGACAGGCGCCAAGCGGCCCATCAGCGCGATGATTCGTTGGGTGCGGCCCATGGCACGTGGTTCCTGGCGAAAACAGCACGGTACTGCGCAAATACCGCCATGGCTATGCACTCATAGGAATAGGCAATCAGCACATTGGAATGGATATTCGCTCAAGCCGCCGTGTTCCGTAGCCTGAACCTGTACTTTCAGCCTTCGGAGTTTGCCCATGCTTATCGTCTACAACCCCGCCACCGGTGAAGAAATCGGCCGTGTGGCCAAACACACCTCAGCCCAGGTCAAGGCTGCCGTTGACCGCACCTGCGCAGCCTTTCCCGATTGGTCCGGCAAACTCGCCAAAGAGCGCAGCGACATCCTGCGCCGCTGGCACGACAGCGTTAAGGCCGACAAGGAAGCCTTCGCCGAACTGCTCTGCCGTGAAAACGGCAAGTGCCTGAGCGAAGCCCGAGGTGAAATCGACTACGGCCTGGGCTTTATCGAGTGGTACGCCGAAGAGGCCAAACGCGTCTACGGCGACACCATCCCCACCCACGACCGCAATGCCAATGTAGTGGTGACCAAGGAAGCCATCGGCCCGGTCGCAGCCATCACGCCGTGGAACTTCCCGTTCATGATGATCACCCGCAAAGTCGCCACAGCCCTGGCCGCCGGCTGCACCATGGTGATCAAACCCGCTGAAGACACGCCGCTCACCGCCCTCAAGCTGCTGGACTACGCACGCAGGGCCGGTATCGAAGCCGGCGTGCTCGAAGTGGTGGTCGGTGACCCGCAGGAAATCGGCCTGATCCTTACCGGTGACCCACGCATCCGCAAGATCTCGTTTACCGGCTCCACCGGCGTGGGCAAATTGCTCGCATCGCAATGCGCGGCAACCATCAAGAAGATGACCCTGGAACTGGGCGGCAATGCGCCGTTTATTGTATTTGCGGACGCCAACCTGGATGCGGCGGTACAAGGGTTGGTCAGCGCCAAACTGCGCAACTCGGGCCAGGTGTGCATCTCGCCGAACCGGATCTTTGTGCAGCACAGCATTTTCGAAGCTTTTATGGAACGCGTGAAGGCTGCGGTCGCCAACATCGAAGTAGACCAGGGCCTGCGCGAAGGCTTTGTGGTCGGGCCGCTGGTCAATCAACGGGGTTTCGACAAAGTCGTGCGCCTGGTCGACGAGGCCAGGGCGGCGGGCGCCAAGGTGCTGATGGGCGGCAAACCCCACGCCAAGGGTGGGCTGTTCTATGAACCGACCGTTTTGACCGGCTTGCAGGACGATTCACCACTGGCCACCGAAGAGATCTTCGGCCCGGTGTTCGCCCTCTATTCGTTCAAGGATGAAGAAGAGGTCATCGCCCGCGCCAACCAGACCGAGTTCGGCCTGGTGGCCTACGCCTACACCAGCGCACTCGGCCGGTCGTTGCGCCTGTCACGTCAGTTGGAGGCTGGCATGGTGATCCTCAACTCGGGTTCAGTGGGCACGGCGTCGGTTCCGTTTGGTGGCATCAAGCAGTCCGGCTATGGGCGTGAAGGCAGCTATTACGGGATCGAGGAGTACGTGCATGTGAAGTATGTGTTGATGGCGGGGGCGCAGTTCTAAGCCCTCTGCCCTCCAAAAGCCAGTGCCTGCAAGGTGCTGGTTGTTTTTCAGGCTGGATTTGTGCAGGCCAGGCGCGGATAGTTCGTCCCACTGACAGGACAATAGGTTGACCATGCAAGACCTCAACGACCTCTACTATTTCGCCAAAGTCGTCGAAGCCAGCGGCTTTGCGGCGGCCGGCCGGCTGCTGGGGATTCCCAAGTCACGGCTGTCACGACGCATTGCCGAACTGGAAGAACGCCTCGGCGCGCGCCTGTTGCAGCGCACCACGCGGCAATTGACCCTCACCGCCGTCGGCGAGCGCTACCTGCGCCATTGCCAGGCGATGCTGCTGGAGGCGGAAATGGCCGACGAGGCCGTGGCCAGCATGTCCAGCGAACCGCGCGGGCGCCTGCGGGTGAGTTGCCCGGTGGGCATGGCCCAACACATGTTGCCGGGGATGGTTGCCGGCTTTCTCGCCGCTCACCCACTGGTGCAGCTTGAGATGATGTTGGTCAACCGACGCGTCGACCTGGTGGCTGAAGGCATCGACGTGGCCCTGCGCGTGCGCGAACTGGGCGATGAAGACCCGTTGCTGGTGACCAAGCGCCTGCGCCAGGCCCAGACCGTGTTGGTGGCCAGCCCACAGTTCCTGCAAGGCAAGCAAATCAAGACCCCGGACGATCTCAAGCAATTGCCGGTACTCGCTGCGCTTGAGGCTGACCGCCTGGTGCACTTGCGGTTGATCGACCCGCAGGGCAATACCGAAAACTTATCCATGGAAGCGCGCCTGGGCATCGATGACTTTATCGTGCGCAAAGCCTGCGCCTTGCAGGGCCTGGGCTTTACCCTGCTGCCGATGATGTATTGCGAAGAAGAATTGGCCAGCGGCCAATTGGTGCAGTTGCTGCCCCAATGGTCCTCGCCGGGCGGCTGGCTGCAGGCGGTCTACCCGCATCGCCGTGGTGTTTTACCGGCGATTCGGGCCTGGATCGACTATCTGGAAGAAGCCTTCAAGGGTTGCGGAGACCGTTTGCTATGAAGATGAGCGAAGCACAAGTCGCGGCGTTCTGCCTGGGCCTGCCCGGCGCACGTGAAGACTACAAATGGGGCGGCGTGCGCGTGTTCTCGATTGCCGGCAACAAGATGTTCGCCGTGCAGAACCTGCGCGCAGACTCGCTGGCGTTCAAGGTCGACAAGGAACTGTTCCTCGGCCACGTGGACCGCCCCGGCATTCACCCGGCGCCCTACCTGGCGCGGGCGCAGTGGGTGATCATGAACACGCCCTACCCGCTCGGCGCCGAGGAACTGCGTGGCCTGTTGCAGCGCTCGCACCAATTGGTGGTGAGCAAACTGCCCAAGCGCACGCAGGTTGGCTTGTTGCTAGAGGACTGACAGCAGCGTGCCGCCGAGGAACAACTGGTCGAGCCAGAACACCTCGTGCAGCACCACAATCACCCAGAACAGCACCTGATACGGCACCTTGCGCGTCTTGTGGCGAAACACCTGTTGGGCAATCAACGCCCCGGGCCAACCACCGGCCAGTTCCACGGCATGCAGGATATTTTCGCGCACGCGCGGGCCTTCGGTTTGGGCCTTGCGTTTGTCGCCCCAGTACAGGAAAAACGCCACCACGCTGACCACGCCATAGGCGGCCAGCGGAATCAGCGTTTCGCCGCGATACCACAGCAGCGCCGAGCCGATCAGTGGCGCGGCGCACAGCAACACAAAAATCAGCGCCTTCAGGCGCGGGTATTGAATGCTCATGGCTTGACCGCCGTCCAGTCGATCCAGCCGAATTGCCAGGTGGCCAGGATCACCAGGCCGAACGCGATCCGATACCAGGCAAACGCCGCGTAACTGTGGCTGGCGATGAACTTGAGCAACGCCTTGACCGCAATCATCGCGAAGATGAACGAGGTGACAAAGCCGATGGCAAACACCGGCAAGTCATCGGGCTGGAACAGGTGACGGTATTTGTAGCCCGAATACACCGCCGCGCCGACCATGGTCGGCATGGCCAGGAAGAACGAGAACTCGGTGGCGGTTTTACGCGACAGGCCGAACAACAGGCCGCCGATAATGGTCGCGCCCGAGCGCGAAGTGCCCGGAATCATGGCCAGGCACTGGGCCACGCCGACCTTGAGCGCGTCTTTCCAGGTGATCTCATCCACCGTTTCAGCGTGCACCGCATGTTGGCGACGCTCGGCCCACAGCATGATCACCCCGCCCACTACCAACGCGGTGGCCACCGTGATCGGGTTAAACAGGTAATGCTTGATCAGGTCGGCAAAAATCACCCCCAGCACCACCGCCGGCAGCACCGCAATGATCAGGTTGACGGTAAAGCGCTGGGCCTTGGGCTGGGTCGGCAAGCCCATCACCACGTCGAGGATCTTGCGCCGAAACGCCCAGACCACCGCGAGGATCGCGCCCAGTTGGATAATGATGTTGAACGCTTCAAAGCGTTCGCCGCCGAAGCCGATCAGGTCGGCGACGATGATCTGGTGCCCGGTGCTGGAGATCGGCAGGAACTCGGTCAGCCCCTCCACCACGCCAAGAATCAATGCCTGTATGGCGGTCCAAAAATCCATGTATCCCCCAAAGGTCATGCGCTGCGGCACGCCTTGTCTGTCTTTTTAATGTTCACTGACCACGTGCAATCGTGATGCGCTGCGGATTTTCACCAGCCGAGCGCAAAAATTTCGTGAAAAATCAGGGAGTACTCAGGTTTTTCGGTTACAGGCCGAAAGCCTATCAGACAAGATGGAATTGTCGATGCAGCACACAATTATAAAAAGCACGGAGTGACAGGACGATGAACAGTTTGCGCAGCATGTCGATCAGCCGCCGTCTTTGGCTGATCCTGATAGTCGCCGTGTTGATGCTGCTGACCCTCGGGTTGCTGATGCTCAAGCAGATCCATGGCGACCTCTACCAGGCAAAACGCCAGCAGACCCAGCACGTGGTGCAAACCGCCAGCGGCGTGCTGGCTTACTATCAAAACCTTGAAAAAACCGGCGTACTGACCCGCGAGGCCGCGCAACAGCAAGCCCTCAGCGCAGTCCGCGGCCTGCGCTACGACCACGATGATTACTTCTGGATCAACGACCTGACGCCCGTGATGATCATGCACGCGGCCAACCCCAAGCTCGACGGCCAGAACCTCTCGGCCATCCGCGACCCGGACGGTTTTGCGGTGTTCAATGAATTTGTGCTCCTGGCCAAGGCCAAGGGCGCGGGGATCGTCAACTATCGCTGGCCCAAACCGGGCGCCGACGCGCCGGTGGAGAAAACCTCGTACATCCAACTGTTCGAGCCGTGGGGCTGGATTATCGGTTCCGGCGTGTATGTGGATGATGTGCAGGCTGAATTCAACGGCCAGGTTTGGAAAGCCTCGCTGATCGGCCTGGGCATTGCGCTGGTGATGGCGCTGCTGGTGATCCTGATCGCGCGCAGCATCGTGCACCCATTGCAGGCGGCAGTGAACGCCATGGGCAATATTGCCAGCGGCGAAAGCGACCTGACCCGCACCCTCGACACCCACGGGCGCGACGAGGTCACTCAACTGTCGCTGCACTTCAATAGCTTCACCGCCAAGCTGCGCCAGGTGGTCGGCCAATTGCAGGCGTGTGCCAACGCGCTGGGCCAGTCGTCCACGGAGCTGGGCACCAATGCCAGCCAGGCCCACGACCGCAGCCAGCAACAGTCCCAGCAGATGGAGCTGGTGGCCACGGCGATCAATGAAGTGACCTATGGCGTGCAGGACGTGGCAAAAAACGCCGAGCATGCCGCCAGCGAAATGCGCGACGCCCAGGCCCAGGCGCAGCAGGGCCAGGTGAATATCGACGGCAGCCTGCAACAGATCGACCAGCTCTCCAGCACCATCAGCCAGGCCGTGGAGGTGATCCGCACGCTCTCCAGTGAAAGCACCCAGATTGGTGGCGTGCTGGAAGTGATCCGTTCAATTGCCGACCAGACCAACTTGCTCGCGCTCAACGCCGCCATCGAGGCGGCGCGTGCCGGTGAGCAGGGTCGTGGGTTTGCCGTGGTCGCCGATGAAGTGCGGCTGCTGGCCCAGCGCACGCAAAAATCCACGGCCGAAATCCAGGTGATGATCGAGCGCCTGCAAGGTCATTCGGAAGCGGCGGTTAAAGTGATCAGCGACAGCCACAGCGCCTCGCAACTAACCATTGAGCAAGCGGGACAGGCAGGGGCGAGCCTCACCGCCATCGGCCAGGCATTGCGCAACCTCAACGGGCTGAATGCCTCGATTGCCAGCGCGACCTTGCAACAGGCGCATGTGGTGGAGGACATCAACCAGAACGTCACCCAGGCGGCAGGCTTGTCCCACAGCACGGCCCTGGCGGCAGAGCAATCCAGCGTGGCGAGTGCGCATTTGCGCGGGTTGAGTGAGCAGCTTGAGGGGTTGTTGCGCCAGTTCAAGATCTAGTACTCATGATCGTTCCCACGCTCCGCGTGGCAACGCCGCCACGGACGCTCTGCGTCCAGGCCTGACGCGGAGCGTCAGGGGATGCATTCCCACGCAGAGCGTGGGAACGAGCATTCCTACGACCCACCATCTTGGTTACAATCACCGCCCTCACCCACTCTCCCAAGGAACCACCATGTCCGGGCTTGAACTGTTCGCCGCCGCCCTGGGGGTGATCGCTGTCTGGCTGACGGTCAAACAAAACCCTTGGTGCTGGCCCATCGGCCTGGTGATGGTGCTGCTCTACACCTGGGTGTTCTTCGACGTAAAACTCTACTCCGACATGCTCCTGCAAGTGGTCTACGCCGGCCTGCAACTCTATGGCTGGTGGCAATGGACCCGCGCAGGTGAGGTCAAGCAGGGCCGCCAGGTCACAAGCCTGGGCTGGCCCGCGATCATGGTCAGCCTCGCCGTCGGCGCCGTGTTCAGCGCGCTGCTCGGCGCCGCCATGGCCCACTGGACCGATGCCGCGCAACCCTGGCTGGATGCCGCCCTCACCGGTTTCAGCCTGGTGGCGCAAATGTGGATGGCGCAAAAACGCGTGCAATGCTGGGCGCTGTGGATCGCCGTGGACGTGATCTTTGTCGGCCTGTTTCTCTACAAAGGCCTGTACCTCACCGCCGCGCTGTATGCACTGTTCACCGTGATCGCCGTGCAGGGCTGGCGTGAATGGCGCGCCGACCCGGCGTTGCACGCATGAAAGTGGTGGTACTGGCCGGCCCCGAATCCAGCGGCAAAAGCTGGCTGGCCACGCAACTGCACGCCCGCTTCGGTGGGCTGATGGTGGGTGAATACGTGCGCTATTTCATCGACCATCACCAGCGCGACACCACCCTGGCGGACATCCCGGCCATCGCCCGTGGCCAACTGGCCTGGGAAGACGCCGCCCGCGCCGCGCAGCCTCACCTGCTGATCCTCGACACGAACCTGCTGACCAACAAGCTCTGGAGCCAGACCCTGTTCGGTGACTACCCGGCGTGGCTGGATGACGAGCTGCTGGCCCGCCATTACGACCTGCACCTGCTGCTGTCCCCCGAGGACGTGGAATGGAGCGCCGACGGCCAGCGCTGCCAGCCTGAACTGGCCGATCGCCGGGTGTTTTTCCAAGGCAGCCTGGACTGGATCGAACAGCACCAACAACCCGCCCTGGTGATACGTGGCGACTGGGAAGCACGCCGCGCCACAGCCCTTGAGGCGGTCGAGCAACTGCTTGCCCAGCCGCGTCAAGGGCAATGTCTAACGCCTCAGTAGCCCAAGGACAAACCGGTGTTACGACGCGGGTCGTTCGCCCCGTAGAAACGGTTGTTGCCCACCGGCTTGCCGCCCAGCGAAGGCGCGCCCACCAGGATCGCCGCCAAGTGGTTGGCATCCTGGGGACCGGCAAACTTATGGCCCCAGCTTTCCAGAATCTTCTGGGTGTCCGGGCTCACCGCGAAGGTTTCCAGGTTGGTGGTCTCAGGCATCCACTGCTGGTGGAAACGCGGCGCGTCCACGGCTTCCTGGATGTTCATTTTGTAGTCGATGACATTAAGGATGGTCAGCAACGTCGCGGTGATAATCCGGCTGCCGCCCGGTGTACCGACCACCATCACTGCCTTGCCATCCTTGGTGACGATGGTCGGGCTCATTGATGACAACGGCGCCTTGCCCGGTGCGATAGCGTTGGCTTCGCCCTGCACCAGCCCGTACATGTTCGGCACGCCGACCTTGACGGTGAAGTCGTCCATTTCATCGTTGAGGATCACCCCGGTTTTGCTCGCCATCACGCCGGCACCGAACCAGTCGTTGAGCGTGTAGGTCACGGACACCGCGTTGCCCCACTTGTCGACGATGGAATAGTGGGTGGTGTTGTTGCCTTCATGGGGCGACACACCTGGCTTGATCGCCTGGGAATCCCCGGCTTTCTGCGGTTCGATGGCGGCGCGCAGCTTGGCGGCGTAGTCCTTGTCCAACAGGTGCGCGATGGGGTTCTTGACGAAATCCGGGTCGCCCAGGTAGCTGTTGCGGTCCACGTAGGCGTGACGCATGGCTTCGATCTGGTAGTGCAGGCCCTGGGCCGAGTGATAACCCAGGTCGGCCATCGGGTAGCCTTCGAGGATGTTCATGATCTGGCAGATCACCACGCCGCCGGAGCTTGGCGGTGGCGCCGAGACCACGTGGTAGCCACGGTAGTCGCACTCGATGGGCGCCAGCTCGCGGGTCTTGTACTTGTCGAGGTCGGCCTGGGTGATGATGCCCTTGCCGGCCTGGCTGGAGTCCACCAGCGCCTTGGCGACCCAGCCTTTATAGAAGCCGTCGGTGCCCTTGGCGGAGATTTCCTTGAGGGTCTTGGCCAGGTCTTTCTGCACCAGCTTCTGGCCGACCTGCATCGGCTGGCCGTTGTGCAGGAAGATCCCGCGCAGGTCCTTGTCTTTTTCAAACTCGCCGGTGGCGGTGTGCAGCAGGTCGATATCGCCCTGCTCCAGTTCAAAGCCGTTTTCGGCCAGTTTGATCGCCGGGGCAATCACCTGGGCGCGCTTGAGGGTGCCGTATTTGTTCAGCGCGGTTTCCATGCCGGACACGGTGCCGGGTACGCCGACGGCCAAGTGGCCCTTGGCGCTGAGGCCGTCGATGACCTTGCCGTCTTTGTCCAGGTACATGTCGGCGGTGGCTGCCAACGGGGCTTTTTCACGGAAGTCGAGGAAGGTCTTGCGCCCATCTGCCAGTTGCACGGTCATAAAGCCGCCGCCGCCGAGGTTGCCCGCTGCCGGGTACACCACGGCCAGCGCATAGCCCACGGCAACCGCCGCATCCACCGCGTTGCCGCCGGCCTTGAGCACCTCCACGCCGACATGAGTGGCCAAATGCTGGGCGGTCACCACCATGCCATTTTCACCGGCCACCGGGGCCTGTGACGCGGCTTGCACACCGCTGACCGTCAGCACCAGCGCAGTGGCAATCAGGGTACGGCTGAAGGGTTGGTATTTCATCCATGGCTACTCTATTTATTGAGGTGCACCAAAATAGCCCGACTCGAATCCAATCCCCAGCGCAATGGCGTTTTTATTACAGAACTTGTCGGTCATAGAACGGGCTCGAAAAAGCCCATGCTATATTTCGCGCCCAGACTGGCGGCAAGGCGCTTTGTGATGGCGATCAAAAAGACCGGGATTCGGGCGCAACAGGCCGACCAGACACGTGCGCGCATCTTGCAGGCGGCGGTCAAGGTGTTCACCCGCGACGGCTATTCCGGTGGGCGCGTCGACACCATTTCCAAGGCCGCGGACTCCAACGACCGCATGCTTTATTACTATTTCGGCAGCAAGGAACACTTGTTCGTCTGTGTGCTGGAACAGGTCTACGAACAGTTCAATAAAGCCGAAAGCACGCTCAAGCTGGACCTGGGCGACCCCGTGCAAGCCTTGCGTGAACTGGTGGCCTTTATCTGGAGCTACTACGTCAAGCACCCCGAGTTCGTGGCGATCCTGAGCATCGAGAACCTGCACCAGGGCAAACATGCCCGGCAGTCGGGTGAGATGCGCAGGCTGTCGGGCGAAGCGGTTGGCGTGTTACGCCCGATCATCGAAGCCGGCCAGACCCAGGGTGTGTTTCGCCAGGACATCGACCTCAAACACGTGTATTTGATGATTGCCTCGCTGTGCTACTTCTATAACTCCAACCGCCACACCCTCAGTTCATTCCTCGGTGAAGATTTGGCGGACAAGGGACAGCAGCAGGATTGGCTGGGGTTTATCAGTGACTTGGTGCTGCGGGGTGTAACGCCGATTTCCCGGTAGAAACCGGTTCATCCTGTGGGAGCGGGCTTGCTCGCGAATGCGGTGGGCCAGTGACAGATAAATTGACTGACCCACCGCATTCGCGAGCAAGCCAGCTCCCACAGTTTTAACCGCGTCCTGTCAGTGAGTGCCAGGGTTGGCGCGCAGGTGCGCGACCTTTTGTTCCAGGCCCTTCCACTGCGGCGCATTGGGTGCAAAGCGCGTGCGCAGGTAGGCCACCAGATCCGCTACCTGGTTATTCGACAGGCTGTCCTTGAACCCCGGCATATACCCCAGGTCCTGGGTCGCCGGGTTACTGATGCCTTGCAAAATCACCTGGATCAAATTATCCGGCTGATCGCTGAACACGTTGGTATTGCTCGCCAATGACGGGCTCACCCCAAACAGCTTCGGCCCCAGGCCATCGGCGTGACAGGCCTTGCACGAACCTTCGAATACACGTCGGCCATTGGGGTTCGCAACAGTCGCAACCTGGACCTGCGCCTCGGCAGTTGCCTCGCCCTTGAGCGACGCCAGGTACACCGCCATCGCACGAATATCGGCCTTGGGCAGCTTTGACAACTCACTCACCACCGGCCCCATCGGGCCTGCCGCCACGCCGTGGGCATCGGAGTAGCCAGTGCTCAGGTAAGTAAATAATTGATCTTCGGTCCACGGCGTCGGTGCCTTGGACAGGCCCGTCAACGCCGGTGCCTCCCAGCCATCGACCACGCCCCCGGCAAGGAAGGATTTGCCGCCCTTCTGCGCCCCCATCAGGTTGCGCGGCGAGTGGCACGCGGCGCAGTGCCCCAGGCCATTGACAAGGTAATTGCCGCGATTCCACTGCGCGCTGCGCTCAGGCTGTGGGGTGATTTCACCCCGCCGCAGGTTCAGTGCATTCCAGCCCGCCATTAACGGCCGGATATTGAACGGAAAGCGCATGGCATTCGGCGTCGGCGCCTGGCTCACCGGCGCCTGGGACATCAGGTAGGCATACAGCGCCTGCATGTCCGCCTCATTGATATTGCGAAACGCGGTATAGGGAAACGCCGGGTACAGGTTGCGCCCATCGCGGCCAATGCCGTCACGCATCGCCCGCTCGAATGCCGGGTACGACCAGGCGCCGATGCCGGTTTTCACGTCTGGGGTGATATTGCTGCTGTACAGCGTGCCGAACGGCGTTTGCATGGCCAGGCCGCCGGCATTCGCGGCGCCACCCGGCGCGGTATGGCACACCGCGCAATCGCCCACCGCCGCCAGCAAGCGCCCGCGTTCGAGGGTAGCCTTGGACCAGGTGCCCGCGCCGGGCGGCGCGATCGGTGCGATTTCGTTGTGAAACGGCCAGGCCGTCGCCATCAGCGCCCCCAAGGTGGCAAACAACGCACCGAACCACCACTTCCTGCGTTTTTCCGGCGACTTGGCAGGCTCACCAAGGGTGCCGGCGTTCAGCGCCGCCAACACCCGCTCGGGCGTTATCGGCAACTCGCGAAAACGAATACCGGTGGCGTCATAGATCGCATTGGCAATCGCCGCCGCACTCGGCACCGAGGCCGACTCACCGGCGCCCATGGGCGGCTGGTCCTGGCGCGGCATCATCAGCACGTCGATCTGCGGCACTTCGGGGAAGGTCAGGATCGGGTAGCCGCCCCACTCCTTGCTCGCCACCGTCGACTCTTCAAAGGTCACCCGCTCCTTGAGCACACGGCTGGTGGACTGGATCACATTGCCGTGGATCTGATGCTGCACGCCCGCCGGGTTGATCATCATCCCCGAGTCATGGCCGATCACCACCCGCGTCACCGACACATCGCCGGTGTGTTTGTCGATCGCCACGTCCGCCACCCATGCCGCCCACGCCGCGCCGAAGCCGGGGAACTTGCTGTGGATATAGCGCGCATAGGCAAAGCCGCGACCGCGCAACAGGTGGTCATCGCTGGCGGTTTGCATCGGCGCCGTGCGCGGCGCCCAATTGGCCCGTTCGGCGGTGGATTTGACCAGGTCGATGGCGCGCTCGTCCTTGAGGTAGCGCAGGCGGTATTCCACCGGGTCGACGCCCGCAGCGAAGGCCAACTCATCGATATAGGATTCGTGCGCAAAGGTGTTGGGCAACGCCGATACGCCGCGCATCCACGAGGCGCGCACGATGGGCGCCATGTCGTTGATGGTCACGCGCATATTGTCGATGGCGTAGGGCGGGATCGAGGTGCGGTCGCCCATCTCGAACATCGCCGCCACCGGCTCCACGCGGCCAGTGAGCAACAGCGCCAGGGTCGGCGCGCCGTTGGACGGGTAGCTGGTTTCAAAATCATAGGCGGCAATGCTGCCGTCGGCGTTGAGCCCGCCGTCCACGTCCATCAACTGCGCGGTGCCCTTGGGTTCCCACAGGTGTTCCTGTTCGCGGGTCAGTTGCACCCGCACCGGCTTGCCCACGGCGCGCGACAACAGCAACGCATCGGCGCACACATCGTCCGCGCAGTTACGCCCGTAACAGCCGGCGGCTTCCATGCGGATCACGTCGATCAGCGCTTCGTCGCATTCCAGCAACCACGCAAGGTCGGCGCGCAGCAGGTGCGGGTTCTGGCTGCCCGACCACACGCGGCTGCCGGTTGCTTGATAGTCCGCCACGCCACACGAAGGCCCGATCGAGCCATGCATCTGGTACGGCCACAAATAGCTGCGCGGCATGCGCTGGCTGGCGCCCGCCAGGGCTTCGTCGACATTGCCCTGGTCGAGCACCGTGCGGCGTACCCGTGGGTTGTCGCGGATGGCTTGCTCGACATCGCTCATGTCCGGCAAAGCGTTGCGCCAAGGCTTCCAGTGCACCTGGAGTGCGTGGGCGGCCTTGATCGCCTGTTCTTCGCGCAACGCCACCACACCGACAAAATCGCGAATCACCACCACCGCGACAATGCCGGGGATATGCGCGATGGACGCCTCATCCACACTCAGCAGGCTGTTGCCGACAAAATCGCCGCAGTCGAGCCCGGCATACGGTGGGCGGACCACGCGGCCATGGAGCATGTCCGGCACACGCATGTCGTGCACATAGGTCAGCTCGCCGGTGGCCTTGCCGGGGATATCCACGCGCGCGGCGTCCTTGCCGACCAGGCGGTAATCTTCGACAGGTTTTAACGGCGCGTCACCACTGATGCGCAACTGGTCATGCTGGCCGCTGACCAACTCGCCGTAGGTGGTGGTGCGCCCGTCGGCGGCATGCACAACCCCGGCTTCAACCTTGAGGCTGCCGGTGCTCACGCCCCAGCGCCCCGCTGCGCGCGCGAGCAAAAAGCGCCGTGCTTCGGCAGCCGCGTTACGCAGCGGGACCGCCGAAATCTGCAAGGTCGCACTGGCGATGGTGGCGCCCTGGTTGGGCGCGCGCTCGGTATCGCCCAGCACCATCTTGACCTGCTGCAGGTTCAGGTCCAACTCCTCGGCCACAATCTGCGCCAGCGAGGTGCGAATGCCGGTGCCCAGGTCCACATGGCCGTTGAAGGCATACACCAGGCCGTCATCGTTTACCGCTATGAACAATCCCAGTTCCTTCGGTTTAACGGTGGGTGTGCCGCCCTTGGCCACCGGGCCTGAAGGTGGCAGCACATCATCGACAATCAATAACACGCCAGCCTTGGCCAGCCATTGCTCACGGGACATAACCGTCATGGTCGGCCCTCCACGCTAATAAGGCGCGCGGCACGCAGCACGGCGCGCAGGATTTCGATATGGGTGCCGCAACGGCACAGGTTCCCCGACAGCTCATTGCGCACCTGGGCTTCGCTGGGGTTGGGGTTGCGGTCGAGCAACGCCTTGGCGGTCATGATCATGCCGTTGAGGCAATAGCCGCACTGCGCCGCCTGCTCATCGATAAAGGCTTGCTGCACCGGGTGCGGCGCCTGGCGAGTGCCGAGGCCTTCGAGGGTGACAATCTCGCGCCCGGTTGCACCCGCCAGTGGAAACACGCACGACCGCGCCGCCACGCCATCAATGATCACGGTGCAGGCACCGCACTCGCCCAGGCCGCAGCCGTACTTGGGGCCGTTGAGTTGCAGGTCATTGCGCAGCACCAGCAGCAGCGGCGTATCCGCCATGGCACTGACTTCGCGGGTGTGGCCGTTGACCTTGAGACCAACGGTGATGGGTGGACTGATCATTCGCTTCGCCTGTATCAGTTGATGAAGCAACCACTACACGAAACAGTCAAAAAAAAGCGTCGCGGATGTGGGGCCTCGCGACACACTTGACACGTGAAGTGACTACTACATGAACTCAGAGCAAAAACGATGCCAGCGCCGTTTTATTCCTGCGGGTCGTCGATCATCTTGCGCAGCAGGAACAGCACCGCCACCCGCTCTGCGGGGTTGAGGTTGCTCATGGTCAGCTCGCTGATCTGCGCGGCGCGCGGCGCGGTTTGCGTGACCAGTTCGGCGCCGGCTGGCGACAGGTCGACCACCACTTTGCGTTTGTCCTGGGGATCCGGCTCCAGGGTAATCAGCGCCTTGCTCTTGAGCCGCTCGACGATACCGCGAATGGTCGCCTGGTCGACGGCCGTGGCCTTGACCAGCTCGGTGAGGGAACTTGCACCCTGATCGCGCAGCGCACACAGGGTGACGAACTGCACGGCGGTGAGCTGCGAGTCGCCGACATTCTGCTGAAAGATCGCCAAGTGGCGCTGGTAGGCCTTGCGCAGCAGATGGCCAACTTGTTCAGAGAAAACGTAGGAATCAGGCACGGCGTGGCTCGGTGGGTGATTGGCGATGGTGGGCATGATGGCGGGGATGTGCGAATCACTCAAGGATCTAGCTGAAGAAACACATTCACATTGTGGGAGCGGGCTTGCTCGCGAATGCGTCTATTCAGTCAACATCTTCGGTGACTGACACACCGCATTCGCGAGCAAGCCCGCTCCCACATTTGGCTCTTTAGTGTGCCAGGGAGGCTGATGGTGCAACGACATCGCCGCCGATCACCACCGCCTCATCATCCAGGTACACATCACAATTTCGCAGTGGAATATCCATATGGCACGGCGTCTTGCGCGTGCCGCCCACTTCGGTATTCGGCCCGGTGGAGAACAGGAAGTTGCCGTAGAACGCCCGTGCATCCATGCACATGCCGTCGTTTTTGTCGTGCAGGCCCATGGCCGTCCACTGCGCCTTGGGCTGCAAGCCCCAGCCGATATGGGAGATGCCGTACACCTCCGGGTCATTGAAATACTTCATGTAATCGCGCAGGTACTCGGCCTCGAAACCACCGTGGATTTCAGTGATAAATCCCTTCTCGATCTCCAGGGTGATCTTCTCGCGGGTGTAGGTCTTGAACGGCAGCAGGATGTCGCCGATATCCAGCACCAGCACGCCCTCGGCGGTTTCTTCGTTGGGCCACGAAAACAGGAAACCACTCGGCCAATGGTCCCAGCGCCCAGGCTCATCGGCAAACCCGTACTCGGTGACCGACGGGTATTGGCCCAGTGCGGCGCGAAAATCACTGCCGGCGCGGGATTTGACGTGGATCGAGCGGGCCTTTTTCAGCAACTGCTCGGCCGCCAGCACACGCACCTTGTCGGCTTCGGTGGGCAACATGCGCGCCAGCACTTCCGGCGGTTCCACGGCCAGCAGGATGCGCGTGCCGGTCTTGAGGATCTGCTCCTGCTCCGGCGAGTGCAGCAGCATCATGGTGTCGACGATCAGGTCGGCGGCCTCCAACGCGCGCTGGGCGGCGATATTGCCGGTGAGCGCGGTGTCGCCGCAATAGGCGGTCATGTCGTTGCCCATGGCCTTGGGATGGTTGAACGACGGCAATTCCACCGCATACACCTTGGCCCCCAGGCGCTGCGCCGCGTCCATCGCAGCACGCACGGTGCGCGGGTCGGAGTAATGGCTCTTGAGCACGGCGACGCTCTGGGTCGGGTCAACCTTCGACAGTTTCAACACGTGCTCAAACATCTGGGTGAGTTCGCAATCGCTTACCGGCATTTTCCTGTCTCCTGTGGGGCTGCACCAAGTTCAAGCATCACGCTTCACTCCGGTGCATTTTTATAGTGTGTACACCAATTAAAAACGATAAGACCCGAATTTAAGACGAACTGCAAGTGGTGCACCAAAACGTTACCAATCCACACAAACCCTACAGATAAAGGCCAAAAACCGTTACAGAGGATAAATACGGTCAAACAATAAAATTTTAAATGCAGGCTTCCCATTTCAAAAAATGAGCGTATACACTTTAAAAACCTTGCGGACAGATGCCGCCAAAATCAAAAAGAGAGAGGTTTACGCCCCATGGGAAGCACACAGAAAATCGCCATCGTCGGTGCCGGCCTGGGCGGCGCGGCGGCGGCCACCCTGCTGCAGCAAGCCGGTTTCGACGTCGATATCTACGAACAGGCGCCGGAGTTTTCCCGCTTGGGTGCAGGCATCCACATGGGGCCCAACATCATGAAAATCTTCCGCCGCATGGGCATCGAAAAACAGCTGGACCTGATGGGCTCGCACCCCGAGCACTGGTTCAGCCGTTGCGGCGAAAGCGGTGACTACCTCTCGCGCATCCCACTCACCGGCTATGGCGCCTCCTACATCACCGTGCACCGTGGCGACTTGCACGCATTGCAAATGTCGACCCTCAAACCCGGCACCCTGCACTTCAACAAGCGTCTGGAAAGCCTCGAAGAAACCGATACCCAAGTGCGCCTGACCTTCGCCGACGGCGAAGTGACCTACGCCGACATCGTGATCGGCGCCGACGGCATCAACTCCAGGATCCGCGAAGAGCTGCTCGGCGTGGAAAAACCGTTGTACAGCGGCTGGGTCGCGCACCGTGCGCTGATCCGTGGCGACCAGTTGGCCAAGTACGACTTGAAGTTCGAAGACTGCATCAAGTGGTGGACCGAGGACCGCCACATGATGGTCTACTACACCACCGGCAAGCGCGACGAGTACTACTACGTGACCGGCGTGCCCCATGCCGAATGGGACTTCCAGGGCGCGTTCGTGGACAGCAGCCGCGAAGAGATGTTCGACGCGTTCAAGGGCTACCACCCCACCGTGCAGGCGCTGATCGAGTCCACCGAAAGCGTGACCAAATGGCCGCTGCGCAACCGTAACCCGTTGCCGCTGTGGAGCCGTGGCCGCCTGGTGTTGCTGGGCGACGCCTGCCACCCGATGAAACCGCACATGGCCCAGGGCGCCGGCATGGCCATCGAAGACGCGGCCATGCTCACCCGCTGCCTGCAGGAAACCGGCATCAGCGACTACCGCACGGCGTTCCAGCTCTACGAAGCCAACCGCAAGGAACGCGCGTCCCGCGTACAAGCGGTGTCCAACGCCAACACCTGGCTGCGCACCCAGGAAGACCCGGCCTGGGTCTACGGTTATGACCTGTACGCCCAGGAGCTGAAATCGGGGGTGGCCGCGTGAGTACCTTTCTATTCGGCGCCCATGTGCAAGCCAATGGCATTCGCCAGCACTACCTGCGCTACGGCGGCAAAGGCCCGGCGCTGATTTTGATCCCAGGCATCACCAGCCCGGCGATTACCTGGGGTTTTGTGGCTGAGCGCCTTGGCGCCCGGTTCGACACTTACGTGCTGGATGTGCGCGGGCGCGGTTTGTCGTCCACCGGGCCGCAATTGGACTACAGCGCAGACACCTGCGCCGAGGACATCGGCGCGTTTGCCGATGCGCTTGGGCTCGATAGCTACGACCTGGTCGGCCACTCCATGGGCGCGCGGTTTGCCGCGCACAGCGCGGTCATGCACCCCCAGGGCGTCAACCGCGTGGTGCTGATCGACCCGCCTGTGTCCGGCCCCGGCCGGCGTGAATACCCCAGCAAGCTGCCATGGTACGTCGACTCGATCCGCCAATCGCTGGTCGGCATGGACGCTGATGCGATGCGCGCCTTCTGCGCCACCTGGACCGTCGAGCAACTGCAGCTGCGCGCCGAGTGGCTGCACACCTGTTATGAGCCGGCCATCGTGCGTGCCTTCAACGACTTCCACACGGTCGACTTCCACCAGCACCTGCCCAAGCTCAAGGCCCCTGCCCTGTTGATGGTGGCCGGGCGCGGCGGCGTGATCCTCGACGAAGACATCGCCGAAATCCAGAACCTGCAGCCCGCGCTCCAGGTCGCCCACGTGCCGAACGCCGGGCACATGATTCCGTGGGATGACCTTGAGGGCTTTTTTGCCGCCCTCGACGGCTTCCTCACACAACAATAAGGACGCCACCCATGCTTAAGCCTTACCGCATCGGCCAGATCGTGCCGAGCTCCAACACCACCATGGAAACCGAGATCCCGGCGATGCTTAATGCGCGCCAGGCAATCCGCCCCGAACGCTTTACCTTTCACTCCAGCCGCATGCGCATGAAGCAGGTGCGCAAGGAAGAACTGGCGGCCATGGACGGCGAGTCCGACCGTTGTGCCATCGAGCTGTCCGACGCCAAGGTCGACGTGCTGGGTTATGCGTGCCTGGTGGCAATCATGGCCATGGGTCTGGGTTATCACCGCAATTCCGAACAGCGCTTGCGTAAAGCCACCGCAGACAACGATGCCAACGCGCCGGTGATCACCAGCGCCGGCGCCTTGATCGAAGGCTTGAAAGTGATGGGCGCCAAGCGCATCGCCATCGTCGCGCCGTACATGAAGCCGCTGACCGAGCTGGTGGTGAACTACATCCGCGAAGAAGGCTTTGACGTGGTGGACTGGCGCGCCCTGGAGATCCCCGACAACCTCGAAGTGGCGCGCCACGACCCGGCCAACTTGCCGGCGATCGTCGCCGGCATGAACCTGGAAGGCGTGGACGTGATCGTGCTTTCGGCCTGCGTGCAGATGCAGTCGCTGCCGGTGGTGGCCAAGGTTGAAGCGCAAACCGGCAAACCGGTGCTCACCGCCGCCATCGCCACCACTTACGCGATGCTCAAGGCCTTGGACCTGGAGCCTGTCGTGCCCGGCGCCGGCGCCTTGCTGTCCGGCGCTTACTGAGGAGTTTTACGATGAGCGAACAATCCGCCGACGCCAACTACCAGGGCGTCTGGGGCAATCGCATCGGCTTCGGCAAAAAATCCGCGCTGCTGATGATCGACTTTATGCAGGGCTACACCACCGAAGGCGCGCCGTTGTATGCCCCTGAAGTGGTGGTGGCCGTGGCTGAAAGCGTCGAGCTGCTGGCCACTGCTCGCCAGCACGGGATTACGGTGGTGCACACCAATATCCGCTACCATCCCGGCCATTTCGCCGATGGCGGTATCTGGGTCAAGAAAGCCCCGGTGATGAAAGACATGGTCGAGGGCAACCCGCTCGCCGCGTTCTGTATCGAGGTGTTGCCCCAGGCAAATGAAGTGGTGATCACCAAGCAGTACGCCAGCGCCTTCTTCGGCAGCAGCCTGGCCCCGATGCTGCACGCCCAAGGCATCGACACCGTGGTGCTGGCCGGCTGTTCCACCAGCGGCTGCATCCGCGCCACCGCCGTGGATGCGGTACAGCATGGGTTTCGCACCATCGTCGTACGCGAATGCGTCGGCGACCGACACCCGGCGCCCCATGCAGCCAATCTGTTCGACATCGACAGTAAGTATGGCGATGTGGTGAGCAAGCAGGAGGCGATGAGCAAGTTCAAGGAGTAATAAGGATTCAACAGGAACCACGACAAAGAGCGTGGTCCGGAAAAACTGAGCGCCCCACCTTGGAATGCAATTGAATGTGGGAGCGGGCTTTCTCGCGAAGGCAATGTGTCAGTCATAGAGATGACACCTGATACACCGCTTTCGCGAGCAAGCCCGCTCCCACACTTGATCACCTCCAACAGGGACACCTCAATCTTCTGTCACTGCCTTTGGACGTCGCTTCTACAGCACTCCAAAGTGCTGGAAAAAAGCGGCTGTATAAAAACCATAAGTCACCGCCAGGAGACACCCACAATGCCCATTGCGAATGCAGCACCCGCGACTACGGTCGCCGAACCCGTTACCACGCTCTACCACAAGATCACCTGGAAGCTGATTCCGTTCCTGTGTTTCTGCTACCTGGCCGCCTACCTGGACCGTATCAACATCGGCTTCGCCAAGTTGCAGATGCTCGACCAGCTGCACTTCAGCGAAACCGCGTTCGGCCTGGGAGCCGGCTTGTTTTTCGTCGGCTATATCATCTTTGAAGTGCCCAGCAACCTGGTACTTGAACGGGTCGGCGCGAAGATCTGGATCGCACGCATCATGATCACCTGGGGCCTGCTCTCGGCCTGCACCATGCTGGTTACTTCCACCACCCAGTTCTACATCCTGCGCTTTCTGCTCGGCGCCGCCGAAGCGGGCTTTTTGCCGGGCGTTTTGTATTACCTGACCACCTGGTTCCCGACGCACCGACGCGGGCGCATCATCGCGCTGTTCATGATCGGCCTGCCGTTGTCCAGCGTCATCGGCGGCCCGCTGTCAGGCTGGATCATGGGCCACTTCGACAACCTGGGCGGCCTGCGTGGCTGGCAGTGGCTGTTCCTGATCGAGGCGGTGCCCAGCGTCCTGCTCGGCGTGCTGACCTTCTGGGCATTGCCCAATTCCTTTCAGCAGGCCAAATGGCTGTCGGACGAAGAAAAAGCCTTGCTGGAAAGCGAACTGCGCAAGGACGACGCCGACGCCACCGGCAGCAAGCACAGCTTCCGTGACGGTTTCTTCAACCTCAAGGTGTGGATGCTCGGCGGCATCGACTTTTCGATCCTGCTCAGCGCCTACGCCATGGGGTTCTGGATGCCGACCTTCATCCGCAACGCCGGGGTGACCGACACCTTCCACATCGGCGTGCTGACTGCATTGCCCAGCGTTGCGGCGCTGCTGGGCATGCTGCTGATCGGCGCCAGCTCCGACAAACACCGCGAACGCCGCTGGCACATCATCGTGCCGTTCTTCATCGGCGCAGCGGCGATGGCCACCAGTACGTTCTTTACCCACAGTGTGGTTGCCACCGTGTTGCTGTTCGCCATCGCGTCAGCCGCCATCATCGGCGCCGTGCCGGTGTTTTTCAGCCTGCCGGCAACCTTCCTCAAAGGCACCGCAGCGGCCACCGGCTTTGCCCTGGCCTGTTCGCTGGCGAATATCGCAGGCCTGGTCAGCAACTCGTTGATGGGGGTTGCGATCGACGTCACCGGCAGCAGTGCGGGTGCCTTGTGGTTTTTCGCCGGCTGCCTGATTCTCAGCAGCTTCCTGGTCATCGCCTTGCCGGCGAAACTGGTGAACCGTTAATAACAACAATGTTTTGCGGATGAATCATCCTGCCTACGAAGCAGTAGCAGAAGCAGAAATTCCGGGATGGCTATGTCAACCTGGTGACGCTGCCAACACCCGTAAAACCCTGACGGTTTGAAGCAGAACATGATCTAAATGTGGGAGCGGCGGTGCGACGATTCGCGAGCAAGCCCGCTCCCACCTTTTACGGGTGACATGCCTGCAGTATCTGCCGAAGCTTCACCGCCAGCTCAGTGGCCTGTTCCGCCGTCGCCACATTGGTAAAGCCCATCAACACACCCTGTGCACCTCCCGGCTCAAGGGTCCAAGACGACAAGGCGTTAACCGCCAACCCCGCCTCATTGGCGGCCTTGGCAACCACACGATCCGGCACGGGCACCCGCAACCGCGCCAACAGGTTAATCCCCCCGGCCTGTTCATCCACGCGTAAAAAATCCGCGCAATGCAGTTGCAACGCCACCACCAAAAAGCCCCTTCGCAACGCATACAACTGACGCATCTTTTTCAAGTGCCGGGTGAAGTGGCCCTGCTCGAGAAAATCCGCCGCCGTCAACTGCAACAACTGCGCACCGCGCTGCTGCAAGGCCTCGGCGCTGCGCCCGAACACCTCCACCAAGGCCGCCGGCACCACCAGATAGCCCAAGCGCAAGCCCGGAAACAGCATCTTGCTGAAGCTCCCGGCATGGATCACCCGGTCGTGCACGTCCTGGCTCTTGAGCGCCGCCAATGGCTGGCCCTGGTAGCGAAACTCACTGTCGTAATCATCCTCCAGCACCCAACTGCCCTGCGCTTGCGCCCAGGCCAGCAACGCCTGGCGCCGCGCCAGGCTCAACGCCACACCCAGCGGGCTCTGGTGGGCCGGCGTGACAATCGCCAATCGCGCCTGCGGCTCACGCTGAATGCCCTGCGCCACATCCAGGCCATCACGGTCGACCGGTACCGGCACCAGCTCAACCCCTTGATGGAGCAACAACTGCCGCGCATGCACATACCCCGGGTCTTCGTACCAGCAGCGCTGCCCGGCCATCTGCAGCGCGTCGCACATCAGGGTCAGGGAGCCGGCATACCCCGAACAGATAAATACCTGTTGGGGGGTGCATTCCACGCCCCGGTACAGCGCGAGATAACTGGCAATCGCGACGCGCAACGCCTGGGCGCCGCGCACGTCGCCCATGGCCAGGCTGTCGGCGTCGGTGCGGCGTACCTGCTGGGTGACCAGCCGCGCCCAGAGCTTGCGCGGGAAGGCATCCAGCGCCGGCTGGCCCATTTGCAAGGCTGGCGGCGCCGATGTCGGCGGCGGTGCGGCAGGCTGGGGCTTCATCGCCACCTGCGGCAATGTCCGCGCAATCACAGTGCCCGCCTGCCCACGCGCCTCGAAAAAACCCTCGCTGACCAGCAATTGGTAAGCCGCCTCCACGGTCCCACGGGCGATCTTGAGTTCCAGCGCCAGGCTGCGCACCGACGGCACCCGATCACCGGGGCCGAGTTGGCCCTGGTCGATGGCCAGGCGGAAGCGCCGGTAGATTTCCTGATATTTGGGCAATGACGACATCACAAGGAGGCTCGGCAGGACGACAAGGTGGAGTCTGATCATGTCCCAACCCACTTGTCCAATCATGCCCCTGTCGAGCGACCCGGCCACCACCGAAAATGGCGCATCTCTTAACGCAACCCGAGGATCACCCATGAAACACCGTCTCGATTACGGCCACGCCGCCCCTGTTGGTTACAAGGCCCTGGGCGCCGTGCACAGCTATGTGCATGGCTGTGGCCTGGAGAAAGAACTGATTGAACTGGTGTACCTGCGGGTTTCGCAGCTCAATGGCTGCGCCTATTGCCTGGACTCCCATTCCCGCGACCTGCTCAAGCAAGGCGTAAGCCTGGAAAAGATCATGCTGCTGGCCGCCTGGCATGAAGCCTTGCCGTTGTTCACGGTGCGTGAACAAGCCGCCCTGGCCTGGGCCGAAGTGGTCACCCAGGTGGCGCAAACCCACGTGCCGGACGCCGATTACGCCGCCGTGGCCACGGTGTTCAACGACAAGGAAGTCGCCGACCTGACCCTGGCCATTTCCTTGATGAACGCCTTGAACCGCGTGGCCATCAGTTTTCGTAAGGCACCGGAGGCGATCAAGGCCCACCTGGTGAACCTCAATGACCAATGAGCACGTCGAGTTCGCCCTCATGGAAACCGAGGCCGACTGCGTTGCAAGCTTTGCCGTGATGCAGCAACTGCGCCCGCACCTGACCGACGCCGCCCGTTTCGCCGCCCAGGTTCAGCGCCAGCGCCAGCACGGCTATCACCTGCTGGCCGCGCGTGAACACGGCAAGGTCATTGGCCTGGCCGGCTATCGCCTGACGGAAAACACCCTGTACGGTGAGTTTATCTACGTCGATGACCTGGTGGTGGACGCCACCTTGCAGCGCCGTCGCCTGGGCGAGCAGTTGCTCGACCGGGTCCGCGCAGAAACCCGCGCCCGCGGTTATCGTTACCTGGTGCTGGACACCGGCCTGCATATGGCCCTGGCCCAGCGTTTCTACTTTCGCCAAGGCCTGCTGCCGCGAGGCATGCACTTTTCCCAGGACCTGAGCCAATGACCCGCGCCCTGCTCCTCAGTTTCAGCCCCCACGGCAAGGCCGCGCAGACCTTCAAGCTGGCCCGTGCCCTGCTCAACGACCTGGTGCCTGGCGCCGACGTCATCGAGCGCGACTACGGCAGCCAGGCGCTGGCGCCGCTGAGCCGGGAATACGCGAACGCACTCACCACCCCGGGCGGTTTGAGTGGCAGCGCCACGGCGTTGTCGGAACAGTTGATCGTCGAACTGGAAGCCTGCGACCTGTTGATCATCTGCACGCCGGTGCACAACTTCACCGTGCCGGCGGCGCTTAAGGTCTGGATCGACCATGTGGTGCGCATCCATCGCAGCTTTACCATCAATGCGCAGTTTGAAAAGGTCGGCCTGCTTGAGGATCGACGCACCTTTGTGCTGGTCAGCAGCGGCAATGCGCGCAAGGGTCATGAGCCGGACTTTCTCACGCCCTATATGACCACCATCCTGTCTACGGTGGGTATCCATTCGGTGGACTTCGTTTACCTGGGCGCCATGGTGCGCGGCGAAGAAGCGGTGGCCCGCGCCGTGGAACAGGCACACCGGCAGCTGTACGAAGCGATCCGCCCCAGCTGAATGCGGGGCACGCTTGAGTGCGCAGCTCGACTGGCCCCTCCATGGGCCAGTCAGCGTTCGTCATGCCTTGGGGGTATCGACTTTCAAACGGTTTACCTGCACGACCCGGTCATCCGAACCCGCCTTGCGTGGGGCATTGATCGTTATCATTACGCCATCATTGGTGAGGAAAGTGGGCTTGGCCTTATCCTCCGTCCCGCCCATGGGGTAGGCATTCTTGATAAACAACGTCCGGTATTCCCCAGGCTCGTCGCCCTTGAGCGTGGCCACCAGGTCACCCTCACGCGTAACGCCCCAATCGAAAACCTGCGAGGCGCTGTAGTCCAGTTTGATAACACTTTCGACCGGATCATTGATGGTCACAGCCTGATAACCCTTGTTGATTTCGTAGGTATTAAACCCACCCTGGCCGACAATGTCGGCGCCACCATTGATAACAATCACGTTGGCGCCTTTGCCCGTCAGCACCACGTCCTTTTTGCCGTTCAACGTCAGGTGATTGTCTTGATCATTCCCCTGGATATAACTTTCTCCATTTTCAACCGTGACGGCATTGGAGAAAGCATGGAAATACGCAATTGGCGTGACACCATTGGTTTTGGAGTCCTGGGCGTTGACCGAAACCGCACCGGTTTTAAAGTCGATGACGTGCCCTAAATAGGCCGCTGTTTTCGACTCGCCATCGACGCTGTAAGTGGTACGCAGCTCACCCGAAAAGCTCAGCGTATTGGTGCCCTCGCCGCCCCAGAGTTCTGAGGCCTTTGGGCTGAACCCGTTTTTCTCGGTGTCCTGCACCTGCCGCATTTGCTCGAGTGTCTGGCGTGCATCGGCATTGAAGTTAAAGGTATCGTCGGCGTCTCCGCCGGTGATCAGCTTTTTGCCGCCCTCGAAAGAAAAATAATTGTGTTTTTTCCTTGAGCCCGCCACCACGTCATCTCCGTCACCCAACACCCAGAACGTGCCTCTTCCACCGCCCGGTACACCTTCGACAGGCTTGATCGACATGCCATCCCAGGAGTCTTCAGGTGCGGTAATGCGATCATTACCGCCGCGCAAGTGCGCGGCCGGGACTTTGCCATCCACTTTAATCAGGTTCAGCAGCAAACTCGGAATGTTCCACCAGAGTGCGGGAGTCAGCGGAACCTTCCCCGGGACCTGTGTGACCTCGACCTTGGTGTCGCCATACACAACACGTTCATAAAGATCCTTGCCTGGCCCTTCCAGAAACGCCTTGTAGAGAGCCCGGATGTTGTCATCGTGTTCATGGGAGTATTTCGCTTGCAAGTAGGGCTTCATCACATCAAACCCCGGTGCAAAGCCCAGGAATGACTTCAAGCCAAGCGTAAACTTCTGGTTGCCTGTCAACGGTGTGTATTTATCAATGTCTTGCACAGTACGCACGGCTGAATAAATTGACTGTGCAACCATCAAGCCCGCTGCTACCACCAGCCCAGCCGGCCCGGCGCTGCTGGCTCCGGCGAGAAACGCTGCCCCCAGGGCGATCGACGTAGCGGCATTGGCAACGGCGAATGCACCATTGACATAGTGATCCTGAGCTTCTTTATCGGTGCTACGCCCCGCTTTTTTAAACGAATCGACAGCCGTGTAAATATCAAACGGCATACTGATAACTAAACCGGCCCCTCCTGCCACTTTACCGATCATCTTGCCCACGGAGGACGATTGAAAACTGAGTATCGTCGGTGCGGCCCGGTTGACTACCTTCTGCGCCACTTTATTGAGCCCCGTCTCCACGCCAATTCCGACGTAGTCAGCCCCTACAGCGCCCAGCCCTATGGCGCCCGCCGTGGTGTCACCACGTTGAATGCTCTCAATGGAACTGCGCAACCCTTGAAAGGTACTGAAGGCCCGAAAACCCAGGCCTCCCGAGTCAGTCGCGCCTGTTTTACCGGGTGTGCCCGCAGAAAAAAAGTCCGCGGGAAGCGGTTTATTGCTGCGCCGCATATCGCGGATGGCGGCAGCATGCCGCGACATGTCATTAACGGATTGTTGCAGCGCCTCCGGGATAGTGCCGCCGTCCCGCCTGCTCAGCAGCGGTACAGTGGATTCACGCAGGGAGGCGATCTCAGCAAGCACATTACTTGCACGCTCGCTGACAGCATCCGACCCGGATTTGATAAATGCTTCCAGACGCAGATAGTCAATGTCCATCGCGCCGACCATCTTTCTGCCGTCTGGATCATCGGGCATCTGCGTCTCGATCGGCGCGCCATTGAGGTTTACGCCCATTTTGTAAAGCTCGACGCGGCTGACCTCGATTTCACCGAACTTAATGGGCGGCTGGCTGGCATCAAGCTTTTTCAGGCGTTCCATTACCGCTGGGTCAATCGCGGGTACCGTCTTTGGCGGTGTGACTGCAGTGACCGTCGGCGATGCTTGCGCGGGTGTTTTGGGCGGCGTCACTGCCTGGCCCGGTGGCGTAGCGATCGGAGCCGAGGGGCTGGTTACTGTAGGAAACAGTTTGTCGTGCGCTGCCTTGGTCTGTGGGTTGAGCTTGCCTTCATAGAGACGCGACGTATAAGTCTCTTCCAAGAAATCCCGTGGGCTTTTACCTGCACGCTGACTGTCTTGAGGGCCGGCCTCGCGAAATGGTTCCTTGCTGGCGATCACTTCCAGGAACCCTTTGGCATCGGCTTTGTAATAGCCAAGCATACCGAGCTTGCCGGCGATCAACGCGGCTTGCTTCTTGGTGACGGAGTCAAGGCCTTCGACCCCAGCCCGATAGCCAACGCGATCGGCGACGGTAGTGTCCGCCGAAGCGGCAGGCGCGAAAAAGTCGTCGCCGATAATCAACGTGGGCGGATTGCTGAACAGCAGCTTCGTTTGCGGATGATCGCCCGGTTTGGCAATAACCACGTCGATGTCACCGGCCACCGCCAAGGCTTTTTTCGGGGTTTTGGACTGAATGCGTTGCAGCGCTGCGTCCACCGCCTTGGCTACCTGCTCAGACCTGACGGGGTCACTGCCGGCTGGGCTGACGATATCAAACGTCGTCCCTCGAACAACCTCGGTACGCGAATTGAATGGCGTGCCGATTTGTTTGTTGGCCAGAGAGGATCGCTGTTGCTCTATACGCTCGAAGGCATAGGGATATCCAACAGGCGCAGCGGCCGCCTTGATGGCGTTGATCAAACTGTGCTCGAGCTCCCTCATGGGCGACAACAGTGGGGAGTCCGGGTATTTCCCGATATAGTCCTGAACGGACTTTAATGTCTCTTTCGCATGATCAAATTGTGACATCCCCTGGCAATCATGCAGCTTGCCCAAGCCTTGCGTAATTTTCTCATAGTCCGCCGCCCCCTGTGCGGCCGGGGCCGGCGCCTGTTTACCGAATGCCTCTTTGGTTGGCACACGCGTGGCGTCGATCACCTTAACGTTATCAAGGCCGTTCAAGGGCGCGTCGAACATGAAACGTATAGCGTTATTGTCGCTGGAAACCTCAGGCACATGGTCAGGTTTGAACACACTGATCAGATATTCGGGTTTAGCGCTGTCTTTGTTATACGGCTGATGTAAATGTTTCAATTCGGAGCTGGTAAATATCCTTTTCAAGCCTTTTTCAAACGCTTCCTTAGAAGAAAACGTCGTAAACCCGATATTCGGGTCATTGTAATAGTAGGTTCGAGCGCCTGTAGCGTCGACGATAACCCCTGCCGTCAGGCGATGCTCGTCAGCGCTGATCAACAGGGTTGTGGTCTCAGTCGCGGTGTAAAGTCGCGGCGCAATCTGTGTATAGGCTTGAACCTTTCTGGTCGCCGGGTCATGCGCAACGCTACGATCATCAACCTTGCCATGCACCTCGGCCAGCTTGCGAAAAAACACTTGGGATTCGGGATCATCCGGATGCGCCAGCGCCTGGTAAACATTGCTCAAAAACGTATCCTGCTTGCCCTCTGCCACGGCCAACGACAAAAGATGGCAAAACCCCGAACATTGCCCGTCCGATAACTTATTGATTAAAGACAGGTAATAACCCTGTGGCAGGGGCGTGACCTTCACCCCGTTGTCCGTGATCACCTTGGTAAATATTCTCGCATCGTCATGCGGGCCACTGATCAGGCGTTGCTCAACCCTGTATCGCAGTGCTCCCAGTTGCTGCGGGCTCAATGGCTGATTCAGTGCCAACCGCATCAGCGCCAAGTCGCTCATTTTTGCTGAATACCCCGGCAGCGTGACGGCCGAGGGAGTGTCATAGCCTTGTTTAAAATCGGCATGCCCTGGCCCCACAGCGGCGTCGCTCATCTTGCTGACAAAATGCTCAAGCACTTTGTTATCCGGTAGGGAGGCAGGCGGTGTTACCCGGCCCCGAACCTCGACCGTAGAGGTATCCCTGCGGGTTCGGCTGTGCTCAGCGGGTTGTACAGGCGGCGATGTGTCGGTAAGCGCAGGTTGAACATAGCCAGAGAACCGTTGAGTCGTAGCCGAGGAGACGTGCGACATGAAGACTTCCAAGTATAAATAAAGTGAAGCGCTACCCGTGTAACAGGCATGCCGTAGAGGGCTAACCTACAAACACACACCGTGTGTAACTATCAGATTTATCTGCGAACTTTCTGTTAGAAGCGTTGCTTTTCAGCCCCCCGTCTCAAGGTGTTTTCGTCCTCGCTTATACCCAAAAACACTTGTTCCTTATCACCGGGGCTGGGGCTAGAATCAGCGCCATTCCTGCACCTGCCTCCCTGATACGAGCGCCCCATGAGCTTTGATTTCGACACGATCCACCCCCGCCAAGGCACCGGCAGCACCAAGTGGAACCGATACCCGCAAGACGTTCTGCCGATGTGGATCGCCGACATGGATATCGCCGCGCCACCGGCCGTTCTGCAAGCCCTGCACGCACGCCTCGACCAGCAGGTCCTGGGCTACAGCGTGGCTGGCCCGGATGTGCGCGAAGCCATCATCGCGGACCTGTGGGCCAAGTACGCCTGGCGCGTACAGCCTGAAGAGTTGCTGTTCCTGCCCGGTGTCGAGCCTGGTTTCAATATGGCCCTGCACGCGTTCGTACAACCGGGCCAGCCCGTGGTGCTGCAAACCCCGAACTACCGGCCGATCCGCCTGGCACCGGGCCACTGGAACCTGCCGCGTATCGAAGTGCCGCTTGAATTGATCAATGGCGAGTACATCACCCCCATGCCCGCCATGCGCCAGGCGCTGAACGGCGCCGGTGCGCTGCTGCTGAGCAACCCGCACAACCCAGTGGGCAAGGTCTTTGCGCGTGAAGAATTGCTGGCCGTGGCCAATGCCTGCATGGACAACGGTGCACTGATCATCAGTGACGAAATCCATGCCGAGCTGTGCTTTGACGGCCGTCGCCATATTCCCACCGCCAGCCTCGGCCCCGAGATCGCCCAACGCACCATTACCCTGATGTCGGCGAGCAAGGCCTATAACGTCGCCGGCCTGAAGACCTGCTTTGCCGTGGTGCAAAATGCCGAGGTGCGCGAGCGCTTCAACAATGCCCGCTGCGGCATGGTCGACAGCGTCAGCCCGCTGGGCCTGGAAGCCACCCGCGCCGCCTATAGCCAATGCAGCGAATGGCTGGACGCACTGGTGCCGTACCTGCAAGCCAACCGTGATTATCTGCTGCACGCCGTGCAAAACCGCTTGCCTGGCGTGGTGATGCACGCGCCCCAGGGCACCTACCTGGCCTGGCTGGATTGCAGCGCCCTGGGCCTCGCCGACCCGCAGCAGTTCTTTCTGGAACAGGCCAAGGTCGGACTGAGCGCAGGCATCGAATTCGGTGATGACAGCCAGCAGTTCGTGCGCCTGAACTTCGGCTGCCCACGGGTGATGCTCGAAGAGGGTTTGCAACGCATGGAACGTGCACTGCGTCAGCGCTAAAACGCAGACGCATCAGTCGGGCGGCGGTGGCCCACGAACTATCTGAAGAGACATCGCACAATGTGGGAGCTGGCTTGCCAGTGCCCACACTTGCGAACACATTTACAGCTTGGCGATCGACACTTCAGTCGACTTCACAAAGGCAATCACTTCACTGCCCACTTTCAATTCCAGGTCACGCACCGAGCGGGTGGTGATCACTGAGGTGACGATGCCGGACGCGGTTTGCACGTCGATTTCAGACACCACTTCGCCCAGCAGAATTTCCTTGATCACGCCCTTGAACTGGTTGCGCACGTTGATCGCTTTGATGGTCATGTCGGCTTTCCTTTTGGCTGTTGGGTCAATCCGCACGAATGCGCAGGCCCTCAAAATGCGTTATCGGCATCGATATTAAAAGGAATATATAAGTCTTTATTTATACGATATAGATATATAAAAGGTGATCGCCTGCCAACGGCCGTTCAACGCCCAGGCGCTGCCCAAGGCCTTGCCCGGCGGCATGGCGCAACGCGTGACCATTGCACGCGGGCTGTATTCACGCCCGCAGGTGTTATTGCTCGATTGCCTTGCTGCTGGTGACCCATGATGTCGACGAAGTGCTGTACTTGAGTGAGCGGGTGCGGGTGATGGACAACCGGCCGAGCAGTATCCGCCAGGAACTGGCAGTCGACCTGCCACACCCACGGGGCCGGCGTGACCCGGCGCTGGCGCAGCTCAAGGCACAGGCATTGACCGAGTTGCAGCGCGCGCATGTGATCTAGGCCAGGGTTCGACTGAGTGTCACCCAATACCGCGTGCGCGCTCGCACTTCGAACCCCAGGGTCTGGGCCAGCAGCGTGAGGATGCGATCGGTGTCATCCAGGCGAAAGCTGCCGGTGACCCGCAGCGTTTCCAGGCTCGGGTCCCAGCGCAACACACCAGGGCGGTAACGTTCCAGCTCGCGCAGGAAATCCCCAAAGGGTTGGTTCTGCGCGGTCAATACGCCGTCACGCCAGCCCAGTTGCTGCACATCAAACACCGCCCCGGCACTCAGCCCGCGAGGCCTTAACCAGGCTTGCTCACCGCTGTTCAACGTCGTCAATTGCCCGGTCAGATCACGCACCTGCACTGCGCCCTTGAACACCGACACCCGGCAGCCGGACGCCAATTGCCGCACGCACACGTCGGCCTGGCGCACTGCTACCTGGCCATAGCGCGTGTGCACACTGATCGCCGCTGCGCCCGGAACCGTCAGCGCGAGTTCGCCGTCCACCAGCGTGATGCGCCGCTGTGCCAGGTCGACATCCACCGCCGTCGCCGTATTGAGTTGCAGGCTGCTGCCATCGGCCAATGGCAGGCGCTTGCGCTCGCCGGTGGCGGTGTGCAAATCAGCCCGCCACGCCTCGATGGGCAACTGGCGGCTGATCAACCAAGCGGTCGGCACCAGCGCCGCCACGCCCAGGGCCCGTTTGAGCAGCGCACGCCGCCCCGGTTGCGGGCGGTCGAGGCTGGCCATTGCCACGGCCTGGGGCAAGTCACTAAAGCGCCGGCGCAGTGATTGGGCCTTCTGCCAGGTCTGTTCGTGCTGAGGATGGCTGTCGCGCCAAGCCTGCAAATTGGCATGGTCACGCTCGGTGGCCGCGCCGGATTCCAGCAGCGCCAACCAGTGGGCGGCGGCGCGCGCAACCTCGCGGCTCACATGTCCACCAGCAAGCAATGTTCATAAGCCTGGGCCATATAGCGCTTGACCGTGCGCTCAGAAACGTCGAGCCGCTCGGCAATCTCGCGATAGCCCAGGCCCTCCAACTGGCTCCACAGAAAGGCGCGGCGCACCACTTGCGGCAAACCGTCAAGCAACTCATCCAGGGCGTGCAGGGTTTCCAGTACCAGCCAGCGTTGCTCGGGTGACGGCACGCAGGTCTCGGGCAAACTCGCCAGCGCCGTCAGATAGGCTTGCTCAAGGCTGCGGCGCTGATGAAAGTTGGCCAGCAAGCGCTTGCCGACCGTCACCAGATACGCCCGTGGCTCCTGCATGTGTGCAATCGGCTGGGCACTGGCCAGCACCCGCACGAAGGTGTCCTGGGTCAGGTCCGCTGCATCCCAGGCGTTGCCCAGGCGCCGTCGCAACCAGCTTTCGAGCCAGCTGCGATGATCACGGTACAAACTCGACAAGGTCAGTTCGCCAGTGTGGGACGGGGCAACAGCATCAGTCATGGCAAGCAACCTGCGCGGCGCGAGTGAGTCTCAAATGAGATTCATTCTATTTAATATCGCGCGGGTGCACCATGCTCTTTTCAACATCGTGTTTATGCCCTGGGTGACAAACCAGTCTTTACTATTTGTCTTTATGTGGATATTTTATCCAGATACGCCCATGAGGTCTGCCCATGCAATTGCCCGACTATTCCGATGTCGTCGCCGCCGCCCAACGCCTTGAAGGCTTCGCCCATCAAACACCGGTGTTCACCTCACGCACCCTTGACGCCGAAACCGGCGCCCAGGTGTTTATCAAATGTGAAAACCTGCAACGCACCGGCTCGTTCAAGTTTCGCGGTGCGTTTAACGCCCTTTCGCAGTTCGACGCGCAGCAGCGCAAGGCCGGGGTGGTGGCGTTCTCCTCCGGCAACCATGCCCAGGGCATTGCGTTGGCCGCCCAATTGCTGGGCATGCCGGCGACCATCGTGATGCCCACCGACGCGCCCGCCGCCAAGGTCGCCGCCACCCGGGAATATGGCGCCAGCGTGGTGCTGTATGACCGCTTCAACGAGGACCGTGAGCAAATCGGTCGCACCTTGGCGGTTGAGCATGGCATGACGTTGATCCCGCCTTACGACCACCCACACATCCTCGCCGGCCAAGGCACGGCCGCCAAGGAACTGTTGGAATTCAGCGGCCCCCTCGACGCCCTGTTCGTCGGTCTGGGGGGTGGCGGCATGCTCTCGGGCACCGCGTTGTCGACCCGTGCGCTGGCCCCCGATTGCCAGCTGTTGGGTGTTGAGCCCCAAGCAGGCAATGACGGCCAGCGTTCATTCCAGACCGGCAGCATCGTGCACATCGACACCCCGGCGACCATCGCCGACGGTGCGCAAACCCAACACCTGGGCGACTACACCTTCCCGATCATCCGCGACAAGGTCAGCGACATCCTCACCGTCTCCGACGCGCAGTTGGTGGCCGCGATGAAGTTCTTTATGCAACGCATGAAAATGGTGGTCGAACCCACCGGCTGCCTGGGCCTGGCCGCGTTGCGCCAGCTGGGCGAGCGGTTCAAGGGCCGGCGCGTGGGCATTATCGTCACCGGCGGCAACGTCGACATCGCGCGCTACGCCGCGCTGCTCAGCGAGGCGCCATGAACATCATCCACACCGAGACCGCCTCGGCGCCTGCCGGGCACTACTCCCAGGCCGTCAGCCACGGCGACACGCTGTATATCTCCGGGCAATTGCCGGTCAGCCCTGACGGGCGCCACAACCTTGAAGCATCGTTTGCCGAACAGGCCCGGCTTGCGCTGGCTAATCTGCTGGCCATCCTGAAAGCCGCCGGTGGCACGCCGCAGGATCTGGTGAAAGTCACGGTGTATGTGGCCGGGGTGCAGCATTGGGCGCAATTCGACCGTATTTACGCCGCCGCGCTGGGCGAGCACCGCCCTGCCCGCGCGGTGGTGCCGGTGCCCGAGTTGCACCACGGTTACCGGGTGGAGATTGAAGCTGTGGCGCGCTACCTGGCGTAGGTGTAGACCGCCGCCCGTGACACGCCCAGGTGCGCAGCCACGGTTTCCATGGCCCGGCGAATGTCCATGCAGCCCGAGTCTTTGAGCTCTTGCAGCAACAGCCGTCGATCCGCCGCCTTGAGCGCGCGCGGCGTGGTGGCCAGGCGTGCGGCGAACTGGTCGATACGGGTGCGAATCACATCGGCGCCGGACGGCTCCAGGGATTCAATCAGGGTGTCGCCGGTGACCGAGCCAAATTGCTCGAGCATGCCCTGCAGGCCACGGAACAATGAGAGATCGACGTTCATGCACAAGGCCGCGACGTACTTGCCGCTGGTGTCCTTGATGCCGATCGAGGTGCTTTTGACCTGGCGCCCATCGGCGAACTGATTGCGGTAATTGGCAATGATCTGCGGGTAGTCGGGGTCGGCAATCCGCGCCAGGCCCAACTCGGTGGTCGGGTCGCCCGGCGAGCGCCCGGAGAGGTTGTTATGGATCGCCAGGATCGCCTGCTGCGGGTCGCGCAAATCGTGCAGCACCACTTCGCAGAACGGGCTGAAGGTTTTGCTCAAGCCTTCGGCAATCTGTTCGAGCTGGCTGATGAGGGTGGTTTCTTCAGGAGCGGTCTTTTTCATGCAAGACAACATATCCAGTTCTGGACAGGCCGTCAATTTGGCCGCTGTCCCCTGAGCGTGCCGAGCACAGTGACAACGCGGTGTTGCACAACGGTGACGTGCAGGTCCGGGAGCGACTGCGTGGTTGGTAGACCCACCGCTACAGGGCGAGCTCCATCTTGATGATCTCGATGGACACCGGGCTGTTGCCCCGACTGAAAGTGCCCTCGCCGACCTTTTCAAAGCCGAATGCGGCATAGAACATTTCGGCGTTGAGGGTCGCTTCCAGGCAGGCCTTGGCATGGCCGGCGTTCTTGATGCGCTGCAAGGCTTCATTCAATAAGCGTGCGCCAATGCCCTGCCCGGCGGCAGCGCCGCGCACGAACAGCTTGCTGATTTCATTGCCATCGATCTCGATAAACCCCTGCAGCCTGTCGGTGTACGCCAGCCACAGGTTGCCGGCGGCGATGGCCTCGCGGTAGGTCGCGGGTGAGCGGCCGTTGAGCCACATGGCGATCTGCTCGGGGCCATAGTCGCCCGTGCAGAGGTTTTCGACAGAGTTCTTATGCACCTCGAAGACACTTTGCGCGTCTTCCAGCAGGGCGGATCGAATCAGTACTTTTTTCATTCCCTTGAAATTCCACCGGCAGCCAATGAACCCAGGTTTTATAGCTCAACCGGCGCTGCGCCGCGACCCAAGACCGCACATCTTGTGCGTTGACCTGTTTTGTTACACACCATATAGTGTGCCCACAAACACAAACCACCACTACATAGTGTGCAGTACCGGTATTTACCGACCACACTCTGCGCAGTATTTCAATGCCTTGAAGCCTGCAAAAACCTATTTTTCGAGTACCAGGAAGGAGAATTTCAATGTTGAGTTGGGATGAAGTCGACAACGAAGACACCGGTGCAGCGGTGATCAAAGGCGCCAACGCCGGCCACGCCAGCGAAGCCAACATGGACCGCCTCGACGGTGCCGGTGCTGCCGCCGCCCTGGAAGCGCGCAACGTCACCGCCAACGACTCGGCTGCGATCATCCGCGCCAAGGCCGCCCTAGACAAACTCGACGTCGCCGAAGGCCTCGCCGAACTCGAAGGCTCCGCCGCCCGCGTCGCCGTCGACGAAAAGCGCATGATCAACTGCCGCGCCGACCTCAACCAACTCGTGCCCTTCAAGTACGACTGGGCCTGGCAGAAGTACCTCGACGGCTGCGCCAACCACTGGATGCCGCAAGAGGTCAACATGACCGCCGACATCGCCCTGTGGAAAAACCCTGAAGGCCTCACCGACGACGAACGCCGCATCGTCATGCGTAACCTGGGCTTCTTCTCCACCGCCGACTCCCTGGTCGCCAACAACCTGGTACTGGCCGTGTACCGCCTGATCACCAACCCGGAGTGCCGCCAGTACATCCTGCGCCAGGCCTTCGAAGAAGCGATCCACACCCACGCCTACCAGTACTGCATCGAATCGTTGGCCATGGATGAAGGCGAGATCTTCAACATGTACCACGAGATTCCATCGGTGGCTAAAAAAGCCGCCTGGGGCCTCAAATACACCCGTTCGATCTCCGATCCGAAGTTCGAAACCGGCACCGTCGAAACCGACAAAGAACTGCTGCGCAACCTGGTCGCCTACTACTGCGTCCTGGAAGGCATCTTCTTCTACTGCGGCTTCACCCAGATTTTGTCCATGGGCCGTCGCAACAAAATGACCGGCGTGGCGGAACAGTTCCAGTACATCCTGCGTGACGAGTCGATGCACCTGAACTTCGGTATCGATGTGATCAACCAGATCAAAATCGAAAACCCGCATTTGTGGGATGCCGAGATGAAAGAAGAAGCGACCCAGATGATTTTGCAGGGGACGCAGCTGGAGATTGAATATGCGCGCGATACCATGCCGCGTGGGGTGTTGGGGATGAATGCGGCGATGATGGAGGATTACCTGAAGTTTATTGCTAATCGTCGGTTGTCGCAGATTGGTCTTAAAGAAGAATACCCAGGGACGACGAATCCGTTCCCGTGGATGAGCGAGATTATGGACTTGAAGAAGGAGAAAAACTTCTTTGAGACTCGTGTGATCGAGTATCAGACTGGTGGTGCGCTGAGCTGGGATTGATTCTTAAGCCTCGCAACATCAAGAAGCCCTGAATTGTTCAGGGCTTTTTTATGCCCCCCTTGATCTGTATAGGAGCCTTCTTACACCAAAATCATCCATAGAAAGGTTGATACGAATTTCGATGCTGAATAGTCTCGTCTGCCGGTGCCTAAGAAACGCCCAACGTAGCTGCTAGCCTCACTCACACAGTCAAGAAATCGCATGGCTAATCATGCGGAATGAATACTGTATCGAGGCCAAGCAAGTTGGAGTTTCTTAAAACCCGCTCTCTACGTTGGGTTCCCACCCTTCTGTAAATCACGTAGAGGTCATAGGAAGTGTCTAGCCAATATCTACTCAACTTGCCTAACGCTGAAGGTATGCTCACATCCGAGCTTTCAATCGCCTTAGTTTTTACTCGTCATAATCTTCAATTACATGCGCTCCTTTTAGAAAACCAAGCGTGGTTCTGTGCGCGTGACCTTGGACGTTTGATGGGGTGGTTCTTAGATGAGCGCACGACTCGCAAGCTCGATGAAGACCAACGAAGAACCGTCAAGCTGCTATTCCATGGCCAACCGGAAGAAATGCTGATGATTAGCGAATCCGGTGCTTACGCGTTGTTGGTCTATCACTACACACCAGGAAATCGCCTGCTACGTAGCTGGCTCACTCATGAAGTGGTTCCAACGTTGAGGGACGAGCGTCAGCCACGATCGGTGGAGCGACCGCTGCTGAGTATGCTGGACTGGCCGGAGATGTCGTTGAACCTGCTGCATTGGCAAGATGAAGGCTGGATAAGGCTTCGGGATATGCCGTATCTACTGGTTAACCGAACGTACCGGAGGGAGTCCGTCAAGACTCCATGGTGGCGAAAGCTCACCCAACCTTTCCGAATAAAGCAGCGAATGTACTGACGCAAGCGAACGGCAAGCCTCACCGACTCGTAGGAAATTTCGTAGACGCAATAATGGCTACTCAGTATCGTCCGAGGGTTTTCTACCCTCGGCGGCTGTATGGATACGAAAAAAAGTAATACCGGATGGAGCGATCAGGAGCTTGAAGCGTCCGTCGATGGCTATCTGAAAATGTTGAAGCTTGAACGAAGTGGGCAAGCCTTCAAAAAGTCAGATGAGAACCGGCTACTGCGAGAGGGTCAACTCAACCTGCGCAGCGCTTCGTCAATTGAATATCGCATGCAGAATATCTCTGCGGTATTTGAACAGCTGGGTTTGCAACGTATCACTGGCTATATGCCTGCGAAAAACATCGGTGCCGGAGTGAGTGAACGTATTCGCAAGGTGCTAGCAACAAAACCTGGCCTGCACGCTGAGCTTGGTCTGACAGTCGTAGATAAGCCACTGCCCGGCGAACGCCCGACTTTTTCGAAGCCTTTGCTTGTAATTGAGCCACAAGGCATTCTGAATCCACGGCAGTTGTTTACTGTCAGCCTTTCTTACGCACGCGCCGATCATGTGCGTAAGCTGGTTCGACAGTTTGCGAATGGGGTCTGCGAAGGTTGCGATTCGCCAGCGCCTTTCGCTGGGATTGATGGCCAGCCATTTCTTGAAGTCCATCACGTCAAGCACCTCGCCCTGAAGGGTTCGGATCGCACCACCAATGCTGTAGCCTTGTGCCCCAATTGCCATCAGCGTTGTCATCGGTCGAGTGATCGGGACGCTTTCACCGAAGGGCTTTACGCCAAAATCGGAAGGTTGGCACGGGAGTAGGATCTTGCTGTTACAGCTGATGCACACTTAAAACTATTAGAATAGGACCGATGCAAACCCGTGAACCCAGACATGCTCGAAGCCGGCCTCCGACAAGCCTAGGTTCTCTCTTTTTTCGTTCAAAACCAGCGCCTGACCTTCCACTTCATCGGAAGTGCAAATCCGTGAGCCAATATGCCGAAAAAGGCAAACCACCCGATGATTGGATATTGAATAATAAAATCAGTTCTAACCCCAAAAAAAGGAAACTCGCCATACTTAATCACCTCAATATAGGACACCGCAAAATAGCCGTTAAATATCAAACACAAAAACAACTTCAAGCTATTAAGTCTTTCCCCCGAAAGCCTAGCCCTTAAGGTATACGCGCTGACCACGCCAAAAACCAAAAATAAAAAAGCATAGAGAACAATCAATCTACCATCCCCTGATACACCTGCTTCCCTGTCTCATAATCAATATATACCTCAACACCTAATGGAAACATCCCCATTCGTTTGTAAGCCCTCTCCTTATCGGACCTTATATATCTGAACAACCGCCAAGCATCCGGCTTCAATACAAGCCTACGAAGACTGTAAAAAGACATAATCATATCTGTGCCACCGTAGACTAAGTCACCTCCACTTTCGCCATACCCGAGGGACTGTGCAGCGCCGCGATACCCAGTCCTGACCGGTCCAACTGTATCGGAATGCCCCTCAACCATATTCCTACCATTTTCATACATGTTATTAGCGCCGTGCGCCATAATCGGGATGCCCGCCAGCAAACACAGCGTACCGACTGAGGCGTAGCAAATTCCTGCCCCCGTCGCAAACTGAAGTGCGCCCGCGATAACCCCGATGCCTTTCCTCCCCACCTCAAGGGATTGGTTTAGGAGGCTTTCTTGTTCGTGCTTTATTTCTTTCAATCCCAGCTCAACAGTTTTTCTGCCCTCCTCAACTTCCCTAACTATACTCCGCGCGTAATAAGCCACCTCCCGATTGAATTGCAGCCGAACAATCCCATCGTTGATATGCCGAGCACTTATCGTACAAGCCTGGTTAGTCAGATACGCCGCAGCCTGATTAACCACCCAAAGGTCTTGAAACGTCGGTTTCTGTTTTTCATCTTTTTTATTCACCGGCCAGTCTCCCAAGTACTGAAGCCACTTGTTCCCGCCTTATGGTGAGTCCAGATTATTTCGCGATATTTAAGCGCAACATGCTCTTGTGCCTCGGCATCAATATGCAAAACAGCGTGGGGTACGTCGACGGTGAGATCGGTGATGATGCAGCCTCGAATATCGACGCTGTAGTACTTTTCGTGCCAGCCTGATTGGGCGATGCGGTAAAAATTAATGACACAGTTGAGTTCTTCCCTGTTGGAAAGCGCTACCGCCAGTAAGGGTGACGATTTATCGATATTTTTAGTAATGGCAATCGGCCCATGACTCGACGCCCTGACGTTGCCCCTATTAGCGATATTGTGGTGGAAGGACAGCACCATTATCTCGTCGCAGTGCCCCTCTTGCCACTTGTTGCCTATAGAGTCGTGAGTCGAACACTTTGCAGAAATAAGACCTTGGGATTTGCCGTTGATAGTCATATAGCCGTGGTTTGCCATAGGGTAAACGCCTTGTGTTTTTTGGCATTTACCATACAAAAAATAGCAAATAGGAAATATCGGAAAGTTCGCTTTAAGTGGTACGAGCTTTAGGTAGGAAATTTAACCGCAGCGCTACCAGTCAGCCAAATCAGGTGTACGAACCCTCTGCATTCGCGCTCATGTAGCGTACCGAAATCTCAGAAATCCCCTTCCTGGCTCTGGGGTAGTAAACTCGTATCGCCCTGAGCGCGTGGGCTGTCGTACGCAACACAAAGCGTGCAGATGCTGACCCGCAGCGACCCGGCTGAACCATCAACCTGAACCCCGGCAGGCAAGCGCCAGTCAGAACGCTATGAAATCGCCCCACCTGATCAAGGACCACCCGTGAACCCAGACATGCTCGAAGCCGGCCCCATCGACGCCAAAGTACTCTCCGTCTTTGACTTCGACGGCACCCTCACCCACCACGACAGTTTCGTGCCCTTCCTCAAATTCGCCTTCGGCCCCTTTGAGTTCTATGGCCGGATGGTCAAACTCGCCGTGCCTGGGCTGCGTTTTTTGCTGCAGCAGATCAGCCGGGATGAGTTGAAGGCGCAGTTGATCCGCACCTTTATGACGGGCGTGGAGAAGGCGTGGGTGCAGCAGCAGGCTGAGGCGTATTGCCAGCGCACCTGGGGCAAGTTGATGCGCCCGAGTGGTTTGCAGTCGGTGGCGGATGAGGTGAAGTCGGGAGCGGTGGTGACGCTGTGTTCGGCGTCGCCGGCGTTGGTGTTGCAGCCGTTTGCGAATCGGCTCGGCATCAAGTTGATCGGCACTGAGCTTGAGGTGGTCGACGGGGTGTTGACGGGCAAGCTCACGGGGAATAATTGCCGCTGTGAGAACAAGGTGCTGCGCCTTGAGGCGGTGTATGGGGATTTGGGCGAGTATCGGCTACGGGCCTGGGGCGATACGCGTGGGGATCGGGAGTTGCTGGCGGCGGCGCAGGATGCGCATTTTCGGCATTTTCATTCGAAGAAGAAGCGCGCCAAGTTGCAGCGGTGATGCGGGTGGATGGGGTCGACGGGGAACCCGAGTCGATCCCATCGCTGCCTCGCTGGGGCTCGTGAGCTCCCACAGTGGGTCGATGTGAGGCTGGATGGCGAACTGCATCGGTGCCTGATGCTGTAATCCACGATCCAGCCATTAACACGTTTGAACTCGCCTTCATTAGAGAGGGAGAAAACTCCCCCTCTGATTTTTACCGTGTACTAACGCTTTCTTATGGGGACGATCAGCATCGTTATTGCTTGGTACAACTGAAGGCGCGGCCGCTATACATTTCGGAAGCCTTTTTCTCTGCATCCGCTTGAGAGCTTGCCGTCACCGTAGTGAGAGGCCCTTTCGTCGAGACGGACCTGCAAGAATACGTAGCATCTGCGGCATACGCTGCACACGTAAACATCATCAGACAGGTTGCAACGCAACTGCTGAGTTTACGAACTGGCATTTTCATAATGGCGCTTCCTCGACTGAAATAATGGACCTCCATGATTGAGCCAAGAGAAACCGCCCTGGAACTGTCAGATCTGACAGTTTTTTAGAGCCGTTAGAAATCAATCCAATTTCAAATCAATAAACGGATTACACGGGAGATTTCAGGTCCACGCCCAGCGCCGTCGCAAACGCTTTCACCATCGGGCTTCTCGGCGCGTTATGGCGCAGGATCAGGTTGAATGCCGTGCTCAGGTGAACCTGTTCCGGGCACATTGGGCGCAGGCGCCCTTCCCTGACCAGTGGCGCTGCGTAGTGTTCCGGCAGGAAGCCCAGGAAGCGGCCGGTGAGGATCAGGATGGCCACGGCTTCCACCTGGGAGGCCGAGGCGGACTGGCTGTCGTAGGTGACGAAGTTGGCTTTGTCGCTATGGATCGCGTACCGGTGGTTGACCACTTCGTATTGGCGCAGCACCTCTGGGGTGATGTCGCTCGCGTTGAACAGCGGGTGTCCTACGGCGCAGTAGGCGTGGGCTTTTTCTTCGTAGAGGGGGAAGTAGTCGAATTCTTCTCGGCGCTGGTACACCGGCACGATGCCGACAATCAGCCGCCCTTCCACCACGCCGCGTTCAACTTCGTCCAACTGCGAGGCATGCAGGCGCAATCTAATTTTTGGCGATTCGCTGTGTAGTTTCCCTAATGCGTTAATTAGCGGCGAATTAACGTCGGACACGGTGTTATCAATAACGCCGACACTAAGGTCGCCAATCAGCTCGTTTTGCGCCGAACTAAGCTTGTCGCGAAAACTGTCTACCGAGGTAAATAACTCGATGGACGCTTGATACACCAACTTGCCTTCTTCGGTCAGGCCGAACCCTTCGCGGCCCCGTGTGCACAGGCGCATGCCGATGCGAATTTCGAGGTCGGAGATCTGTTTGCTGATGGCCGCCAGGCCCACATTCAGCTCGTTTTGTGCGGCGCTGAAGCCGCCGGCTTCGACCACGGCCATGAACACACGCAGCAATTTGAAGTCCAGCCCGCTCAGTTGCAGGGGCGGTCGTGTGCCGGGTTTTGGCGGCACGTTTCCAGAAGTGGAAAGTGGGGTTTCCATAATACGCGTTGACCTCAAGTGCCATATTCAACAGGCTTCAACCCAATCCTTGAACATAGCCAGGCGGCGATAATGAACATAAACATCCGCCCTTGGCAACCTTGAATACGGCGCGTCAGACGCTGGTTCAGTCTAGTTGAAATCTTATTTTTACTGCCTCCGACTCTTCTAAAAACAAGCGTGAGGAATACCGATGTCCCAGCCCACCGATCGTCTTTGGGGCGCGCGTTTCAAGACCGGTCCGTCTGCTGCCTTGGCGGCGTTGTCGCGCTGCCCCGAGCGCTATTTCCGCCTGACGCCCTACGACCTGGCCGGCTCCCGTGCCCATGCCCGTGAGTTGCAGCGCGCCGGTTTGCTGGATGAGTCGGAGACCTTGCGCACCCTCGAAGCCCTGGACCGTATCGGTGACGATTTCGCCGCCGGGCGCCTGCATCCGACCCTGGATGACGAGGACGTACACACTTTTATCGAACGCGTATTGACCGAGCGCCTGGGCGCCCTGGGCGGCAAGTTGCGCGCCGGGCGTTCGCGTAACGACCAAACCGCCAATGACCTGCGTCTGTTCCTGCGCGACCATGCGCGCACCCTCACCAGCGAGGTGTTGGGTTTGCAGCAGGCGCTGGTGGAGCAGGCCGAGCAGCACATCGACAGCATTTGCCCAGGGTTTACCCATTTGCAGCAGGCGCAACCGATTGTGTTTGCCCATCACTTGTTGGCCCACGCCCAGTCGATGCTGCGTGATGTGCAACGGTTGGTGGATTGGGATGCGCGCACGGCATTGTCGCCGTTGGGTGCCGCGGCGATGGCCGGTTCTGCCATTGCACGCCAGCCTGGGCATTCGGCCAAGGAAATGGGCTACACCGGGCCGTGCGAAAACTCCATCGATGCTGTCGCCAGCCGTGACCATGTGGCGGAATTCCTGTTTGTGGCGGGCATGCTCGGGGTGAATATTTCGCGGCTGTCGGAGGAGTTTTGCCTGTGGTCGTCGCGCCAGTTTCGCTGGGTGGTGCTGGACGATGCCTACGCCACCGGCAGCTCGATCATGCCGCAGAAAAAGAACCCGGACATCGCCGAATTGGCGCGGGGCAAGGCTGGGCGTTTGATTGGCAACCTGACCGGGTTGATGTCGACACTCAAATCCTTGCCGCTGTCGTACAACCGCGATTTGAGTGAAGACAAACACAGTGTGCTGGACAGCGTCGACACCTTGCTGCTGGTGCTGCCGGCGATGGCCGGGATGGTGGCAACCATGCAGGTGCAGGTGGAAGAACTGCGACGCCAGGCACCGATGGGCTTCACCTTGGCGACCGAGGTGGCGGATTGGTTGGCCACTCGCGGTGTGCCGTTTAAAGAGGCGCATGAGATTACCGGCGCGTTGGTGCAGGCCTGTGAGCAGCATGAGATTGAGCTGTGGGAAGCCTCGCCGGCGATGTTGGCGCAGGTGGACGCGAGGTTGCTGCCTGAGGTGCGTGAGTGCCTGACCCTGGAGGCGGCGATTGCGGCGCGCAGTGGGTGGGGTGGCACGGCGCCGGAGCGGGTGAGAGAGCAGATTGGGCGGTTGAAGGTGGCGTTGGCTGAGCAGCAGAAGTGGGTTGAGGGTTATCAAGGGTTTCGGATTTAGGCCTGGGCCGGTGTGGTGAGCTGACTGGCGCTTTCGCAGGCAAGCCAGCTCCCACATTGGATCGGGTTTCAACCGTGGGACCGAGTACAGCGGTAGTCGTTTTTTGACGATCGTTCCCACGCTCTGCGTGGGAATGCATCCTGTGACGCTCCGCGTCGCCAAGCCACGCACTAACAGCGGGACGCGGAGCGTCCGAGGCGGCATTCCCACGCAGAGCGTGGGAACGATCAAGCAACACGTATTTTTTGGAGAATCACCATGAACCAAACCCCGGCGGAGCGCTTGGAAGCCGAGCGCAAGTTGTCCGAGAACCAGTTCGATATCACGCAGTACGAGCACGTGCCGAGGCGGTATTACGGGCGGATGTTTTTTGCCACCTTGATCGTGATCGCCCTGGCCGCGCTGTTGCGCGCATTTGCCAATGGCCAGATCGAATGGTCCTACATCGGCCAGTTCCTCACGTCTGAAGCCATCCTCTGGGGCCTGGTCAACACCATCGTCATGTCGATCCTGGCGATGGCGCTCGGCGTGGTGATCGGGGTGATCACAGCGATCATGCGCATGTCGGCCAACCCGATCCTGCGTTATGTGGCCATCACTTACACCTGGCTGTTCCGCGGTACGCCGCTGATTTTGCAGCTGCTGCTGTGGTTCAACCTGGCGCTGATTTTCCCGGTGATCGCGATTCCCGGCCTGTTCAGCATCGACACCGTCGACCTGATGACGCCGTTCGTGGCCGCCCTGCTCGGCCTCAGCATCAACCAGGGCGCGTACACCGCCGAAGTGGTGCGTGCCGGTTTGCTCTCGGTCGACACGGGCCAGTATGAAGCCGCCAAGTCCATCGGCATGCCGAGCCTGCAAGCACTGCGTAGGGTGATTCTGCCGCAGGCCATGCGGGTGATCATTCCGCCTGTAGGCAACGAGTTCATCAGCATGGTGAAAATGACCAGCCTGGCCAGTGTGATCCAGTACTCGGAACTGCTGCACAACGCGCAAAACATCTACTACGCCAACGCGCGGGTCATGGAGCTGCTGATTGTGGCCGGCATCTGGTACCTGGCGGTGGTGACTGTTCTTTCATTTGGTCAGAGCCGCCTCGAGCGTCGTTTTGCCCGCGGCGCCGGCAAGCGTTCGTAAGTTTGGGTTGAGGAGATTTGCCCCATGAGAAGCATCGTCAAGGCCGTCAACCTGAACAAGTATTACGACCAGTATCACGCGCTGCGCGACATCAATATCGAGGTCGAGCAAGGCGAAGTGATGTGCATCATCGGCCCGTCCGGCTCGGGCAAAAGCACCCTGCTGCGTTGCGTCAACCAGCTGGAAAAAATCGACAAGGGCGGCCTGTGGGTCGACGGCGAGCTGGTCGGTTACCGGGTGGTCGGCAACAAACTGCATGAGATGAATGAATCGCAGATCGCCCGCCAGCGCCTGGCCACCGGCATGGTGTTTCAGCGCTTCAATTTGTTCCCGCATATGACCGTGTTGCAGAACATCATCGAAGGCCCGGTGCAGGTGCTCAAGCGCTCGCCCAAGGAAGCCATCGAAGACGCGCTGGAGTTGCTGGCCCGCGTGGGGCTGGCGGACAAGCGCAATGCTTACCCGGTGGAATTGTCGGGCGGCCAGCAACAGCGTGTGGCCATTGCCCGTGCGTTGGCGATGCGCCCCAAGCTGATGCTGTTTGACGAACCCACGTCAGCCCTCGACCCGGAGCTGGTCGGCGAAGTGCTGTCGGTGATGCGCGATTTGGCCACCACCGGCATGACCATGATCGTGGTCACCCATGAGCTGGGCTTCGCCCGCGAAGTGTCCAACCGCATGGTGTTTATGGATGCCGGCCAGATTGTGGAAGCCGGCAGCCCTGAAGAAATTCTAATAAGCCCACAAAACCCGCGTACCCAAAGCTTTATTTCTGCCGTTCGCACTTAACTAAAAAACTAACGAGAACGCCCCCATGAAAAAATTGTTTATCCCCACGTTGCTCGCAGGCCTGATGGCCTCCACGTTTGTGTTCGCGGCATTGCCGGCGGCAATCAAGGACAAGGGTGAGATCAGCGCGGCCATCGTGCCGAACTACCCGCCGATGGACTTCAAGGACACCGCCACCAACAAACTTACCGGCCTGGATTTCGACCTGGGCAATGCCCTGGCCGAGCGCCTGGGTGTGAAGATCAAGTGGCAGGAAACCGGCTTCGAGCAGATGCTCAGCGGCCTGACCACCAAGCGCGTCGACATTGTGCTGTCGGGCATGAGCGACACCGCCGAACGCCAGAAGTCCGTGACCTTCATCGACTACTTCACCAGTGGCCCGCAGCTGTACACCCTGGCCAAGCGTGAAGACCTCCAGGCATTGACTGACCTGTGCGGTAAAAAAGTCGGCACCAGCCGCCGTACTACCTGGCCGTCGGAAATTGCCGCGTGGAGCAAGGAAAACTGCGAAGCGGTCGGTAAGCCAGCCATTGTGGTGATCGGCACCGAAGGCTCGGCAGATGCGCGGGCGCAGTTGCAGCAGAACCGTCTGGATGCGGCGATGCAGGGCAGCGAGACGATTCCTTATTTGATGTCGCTGGACAAGGGCAAGTACAAGCCGGTGGGCCTGGCGATTTCCAAGCAGTTCACGGGGCTGGGGATTGAGAAGAGCAACACCGAGTTGGTCACGGCGATCAGTGAGGCGCTGCAGGGCATGATTGAGGATGGCACCTACGGCAAGATCCTCAAGAAGTGGGATCTGGAGCAAGGTGCGGTGGAAAAAATCTCCATCAATGCAGGCCAGTAAACACACGATCTAGAATGTGGGAGCTGGCTTGCCTGCGATAGCGGTGGGCCAGTAAGCAATAAGCAAGCTGACCCACCGATATCGCAGGCAAGCCAGCTCCCACATTGGATCTGTGTTCAGATTTGAATTGTGTAATAACAAGGACGCTCGCCCCCACCGTGGCCACCTATTCCCTGGTAATTCGCCGCCTGATGATCTGCTCGGTGACCATCGTGGTCAGCCGCGCCATGACCAGCCCCTTGCTGGCCTTGCTCTTGAGTACCCGACTGGGCCTCAACCAGCAGGACATCGGCCTGTTGATGGGCATTGCCGTGTTCATCGCCACGTTGCTGGGCCTGTATGGCGGCTACATCATCGACCGCCTGGAAAAGCGCAAGCTGCTGATCCTGGCCATGCTCTCCAGCTCCATCGGTTTTCTGTTGCTGACGTTTGCCAGCAACCTCTATCTCACCACCCTGACCCTGGTGATTACCGAAGCCGCCTCGGCGCTGTTCCTGATCGGCTCCAAAGCCATCATCAGCGAGAACCTGCCGGTGGGAGATCGCGCCAAGGTGTTTTCCCTGCGTTACACACTGACCAACGTCGGCTACGCCACAGGGCCGATGATCGGCGTAGTGATTGCCGGGCATATGCCACTGGCGCCGTTTTTGATCGCCAGCGCCATTGCGTTTGGCAGCCTGTTCCTGATGATCGGCATTCCACCAACCCAGCGCGATGACAGCCACAAACCCTTGAGCTTCCTCAGCACCCTGCGCACCTTGCGCAGTGACCGCACGCTGATCCTGTTCACCAGTGGCAGCCTGTTGAGCACCATTGTCCACGGGCGCTACACCCTGTATCTGTCGCAGTTTCTGCTGGTGGCCTACAAACCCGCCGAGGCGCTGAAGATTTTGTCGGCAGTGCTGGCCTGCAACGCCATCACCGTGATTGTGATGCAGTACCAGATTGGCCGGTTTCTCAAGCGCGAACAGTTGCGTTACTGGATCGTGCTGGGCACGTTGCTGTTCATTGCCGGGTTGATCGGTTTCAGCCAGGCACACAGCCTGCTCACGTGGTGCCTGGCGATGTTCGTGTTTACCCTGGGCGAGATGATCATTTACCCGTCGGAATTCCTGTTTATCGACACCATCGCCCCCGACGCATTGCGCGGCAGTTACTACGGCGCACAAAACCTGGCGGCGTTTGGCGGAGCGATGAGCCCGGTGATTTGCGGCTATTTGCTGATCAACGCTGCACCGACCAGCATGTTCTATGCGTTGGGTGCATTGACGGCTATCGGTGGAAGCCTGTGTTTCTTAAGCGGACGCCGTGTAGCTGGCACGCCGCTTATCTAAAGTGGGAGCTGGCTTGCCTGCTCCCACATTTTGCTCTCCGTAATCTCTGGTATTTGCGTAGTATTCAGCCATTCATCTCACGGACCCGAGCCCCATGAAATTCGACACGGCCTACAGCCTGAGTCTCGACGACAAGCTGTCGATCTACGACGTCCGAGACCTGAATTTCGACGAAACCGCCGACTTCGACTCCGACAAGGACAGCTTCCTGTGCCCCAACGATGAATGCCGCGCAGCATTCGAAACGGGCAATACGCTGAGCACGTTCAACGCGAAAAACGTTAATTATCAGCGCACGCCCCACTTCAAGAACAAGACCAGCACCCGGCATATCGACGGCTGCCGCTATGCCAGCACGCACAAGAGCGCAACGGGTGAAAGCGACGACGAGCGCGAAGACAATTTCCCATCGGAATTTGTACTGACCCGGCGTCAGTACCAGCGCAAGACACCGCCCGTCGTTATTGAGGGAAGCGTCCCACAAGATTCGGCAAAGGCGCCTGCAACCAGTACCCGCTCATCCCACGTCAGCAGCGACACAACCCCGGACAAAACCAGCGTCTTCGCACACCCGGTCGAGTGCTATGTGTCGAATATCGACGACAAGGACAAGCTCAAGTCCATGCCGCTGAAGGTTGGCGAGCACTCCGCTACCTACTGGACGTTTTTCAAGAAGATCGAATACCTGCAAGACAACAAAGGCCTGATCTACTGGGGCAAGATCAAAGCGATCAAGGATTACACCAGCAGCTTTCGCATCGACTTCGAAAAAAAGGTGTGGCTCGACAAAAAGCCCTACTCGGTGAACGTCTACCTGAGCAAAAAACTCATCGAGAACTACCGCAAGCGCACGGCGTTCCTGGAGCAGATCAAGGCGGCAGCCAGCAGCGAACGGGCCTTGTATTGCTTCTTTTACGGCGTGACGCCGGCGCTCAAACAGGTGCCTAGCAAGAAGAACCCCGAGCAGACATTCGGGGTGTTCAGCGCCAATATCGAGAACCTGGACCACTTGATCATTCGTGAGGCACCGGGGTTGGAGTAATGGCTCGCTTGGCCACCATCAAAAAAAAACCAGTTGATGAACGGCGCAAACAACTGTACAAAAACACAGTATAGTTTGCCTTCCCCCGTCGAACCTGGAGAAACCCCATGTCCTCTCTGGCAATGAGCTCTTTCGTAGAACAGCAGATCGTGCTGCACCAATTCACCGCCAAACACAGCGTACAGGCCCGCGTGATGCTGGGCTGGAGCCGTGAAGACCTGGCCCGTCAGGCCGGTTTGGCGGTGGAGGTGGTTCAGCGTTTTGAAAGCCTGGGTGAGGTGGAGGATCAAGCTCGGTTAGCCCTCGCGTTCCGGCTGGAGGCTGAAGGCCTGGTGTTTTTTCCAGGGTTTGCGCCGGGCTGGGGGATGAGCGCACGCAGGTTTGAGGCCGCCCCTGCCGAGCCCGCCGCACCCAGCCTCATCTCGCGGTTGATGGGCTCAGCAACGGCATCAAATGACTCACCAACGCCTCAGCCGAATGGTGCGTAGAGTCCAACCGGATCACCGGGCAGGTCAGCGGTTTCAACCAGCTCTCATGCCGACGCAGGCTGCGTAGGCTGTGGTTGCCGCCATCGTAACGAGCGGCCCAGGCCAGGAATGCGACGCTGTTGGCGTGGCGGCTGCCGCCTTCCAGGATTTGCTCGCCGTAGCGTTGCACCTCGCGCAGTTGCAAGCGTTTGAGCCGTACCTGTGGGTCAAGGCGCAGGAACACCACATGGGTGAACTGCGGGATCATGGCATCGCCCCAGCCGCACAGTGAGCCGGAAAGTACCCAGCCCTCAAGGCCGGCACTCTGTTCCTGCAACAGGCGGATGCGTTCATCCTTGGGCCGGGCGACCGTAAAAGGCTCTGACGTTTGCTGCCAGTAGAAATAGTCCGAGTCGAAATAGGCGACGCCCAGGCGTTTGGCCAGCGCCTGGCCCAAGGTCGAGGTACCGGCCCCCGCAGCGCCGAGGATGTGAATTTTGTAGGCCATGCCTGCCCTCCATGGCAGTGAGTGTAATACGCGCGGTTTGCAGCACGCTGTGCATCACTTAAAACTCGGGTTTTACATCGGCTTGGGCTGCCTGCTCGTAACCGTAAGCGATTGCCAGCAAAGTGCGTTCAGCCCAGCGGGTGCCGAAGAAATAGGCACCGGTCGGCAAGCCATCCTCATTCTTCCCAGAAGGCAGAGCGCAATTGAGGGTCCAGTGTCCGAATACGTTCTTGCAGAAAATTGACAGGTCAACCGACGTCAGGCCTCCTGGCCGAGCCATTTGCTCGCCAAGCTCGCGAACACTGGCGTACCTCGACCCTCGCATGATTTTATGAATCCCCGTTGCTTAACGCCTTAGGTCATGTCAACTCACATCGTAGGAGGGTTCAGCATGCTCCGTGGTTGTTCGAACGCTGACCTGGCGGTAGGCACGCAACAACAGCGGCAATGCATCACGCGACCACCGAGCAGCGTAAAACCACAGCGTCGCCCCATCGCCCAAGGGTTCGCTGAGTGAAGGATACCCACTGACGCAGGCACGATGAAACGCACCACTCTCGCTGCCAGAGACCAGCGCATCCAGGCGATGCGCGGTCACGAGGTCATCGATCTCATTGCTTTGCAGGGAGAATTGCAGGCTGTTGTCGTCACGACGCGCGTCCACCGGCACCAATTGCGCACCGGCCTGGCGCAGGCGGTCGAAGGCTGCGCATGAGGCTTTACTGTGTTCGACGGCTTCACGATGCTCGCCTTGCACATAGCGGTCAGCAAACCCGATACGCCAACCCGATAGCAACTGGGTAGCGGTAAAGCTGGTGTTATTGCGCACCAGGGGGACTTCCACCATGACCGGCCCGGTGGGGTCGATACCACTTAAAGCCGCGAGTGATAACGCGGGATCCCGCGCAGGTCTTGCCGGCAGGGCCGGTGCGTTGTAGCCGGGAATGGGCGCCGCGCCCACCACTTGCGCCGCGCCGAAGACGATACCTGCGCGGCTCAGATTCTCGGGTTCAGCTTCAACGGGCTCGGCCGCGTGCCCTGCGCTGTCCGCCTTCTCCGTCACGGGCAAGGAAAGTCCCGGGCGACACGGCATCCCCAACCGCCAATGTTCCCTACAGTCTTTTTCCATCAGAACTCGCCCCCCCGACAATTGATAGCGCGGGATCATCGCACTCTCATCTGGCGTTTGTCGTGCCCCTGAAACACCCTGAAAAATCCTTTTTCCAGACGGCAATGCTTCAACCCGCGGCGTGTTCTTTCGCACCTTGAGTTTCCACTTCCAGCCACCACGCATGCCCGCGTTCCGGCTGGTTCAGGCTGAACGCCTGCCCCATCGCCGGCGTGGTGATCGACACATTGCGTTCCCAGGCCAGGGCCATGATGCGGTCGAACGGTTCGTGCCAGGCGTGGAAGGCCAGGTCGAAGGTGCCGTTGTGGATCGGCAGCAACCAACGGCCTTTGAGGTCGATGTGCGCTTGCAGGGTTTGCTCAGGCTGCATATGCACATGGGGCCAGTCGACGTTGTAAGCACCTGTTTCCATCAGCGTCAGATCGAACGGGCCGTATTGTTCGCCGATGCGTTTGAAGCCGTCGAAATAACCGGTGTCACCGCTGAAAAAGATCCGCCGGGCGCCGTCGATCATCACCCAGGAACACCACAAGGTCTGGTTGCCATCAAACAGGCCACGCCCGGAAAAATGCTGGGCCGGGGTAGCGATAAAACGGATGCCCTCGACCTCGGTGCCTGCCCACCAATCCAGTTGCCGGACTTTGCTGGCATCTACGCCCCACTTGACCAGCGTGTCGCCCACGCCCAGCGGCGCGAGAAAATAGCGAGTTTTGTCGGCCAGTTGGATCACCGCGTTGCGGTCAAGGTGGTCGTAGTGATTGTGGGAAAGGATCACCGCTTCCAGTGGCGGCAACTCTTCAAGGCTGATCGGCGGCTGATGAAAGCGCTTTGGCCCGGCCCAACTGAAAGGCGAGGCACGTTCGGCAAACACCGGGTCGGTGACCCAGAACTTGCCGCGCATTTTCAGCAGCACGGTGGAATGCCCCAGGCGATACACACTGTGATCGGGCGCCGCCAACAGCTGCTCACGCGTCAGCGGTTGCACCGGGATCTTGCCTACCGGGCGCGTGCTGCGTGGCTTGTTGAACAACATGTTCCAGAAAATGCGCAAGGTTTTGCCAAAGCCACCGTGCTGCACCGGAGCATCGTTGCTGAAATGCCCTGGCGCTTGCTCGGCAGCCTTTGGCGCAGCAGGCGCGGGGTCGAGACGGGTTGAAATCGTGGCCATTGCAGAGTGGCTCCAGGGTCGGCTCATAAAATACACCGCGCAGACCAATTACACTGCACAGTGTAGTTTCTAGATTGCAACAAAACCCTGAGCAAGTAAACTACCGAGTGTAATTTCCTTTTAGAGCCGACCATGACTGCACCTCTGCGCCTCACCGACCGTAAACGCGAAGCCATTGTGGCAGCCGCCATCGCCGAGTTTCGCGCGAATGGGTTCGAGGTCACCAGCATGGACAAAATCGCCGCCACCGCCGGCGTTTCCAAGCGCACGGTGTACAACCACTTCCCCAGCAAGGAAGAGTTGTTTGCCGAAATCCTCCACCAGTTGTGGGCCAGCAGCGTTGCCCAACTGGACGTGAGCTACGCCGGCGACCGCCCGCTACGCGAGCAATTGCGCGGGCTGCTGGAGGCCAAGATGCTGATGATGTCGGACGCCAACTTCCTCGACCTGGCCCGTGTGGCGATTGCCGCCACCATCCATTCGCCGGAGCGCGCACAAGACATGGTCAACCGCCTGAGCAAGCGCGAAGAAGGCTTCACCCAGTGGGTGCGCGCTGCGCAGGAAGACGGCAGGCTGTCCTGCACCGACCCCGCCTTCGCCGCCCACCAGATACAAAGCCTGCTCAAGGCCTTCGCGTTCTGGCCGCAGATCACCCTGGGCCAACCTGTGCTGGACGCCGCCTGCCAGGCCAGCGTGATCGAGTCGGCCATCGACCTGTTCCTGGCCGGTTACGAAGTGCGCGCACCTGGGCCGCAGTAAACCCTGTTGCAGGCGCGACATTCCAGGTCGCTTTTGGCGTATTCCCACACGGTGCTACGCAAATGGCCTGGAAGGACACTGATTATTCCCACGCGAATAACTGACAATATTCACCGTTAATACCCGATCAACGGTTCTACCCGCTGACGCACGCTGTCGTACCCGCAAAACAGAGCTGACCCGGAACACTATGGAAAACAGACGAGGCAAAGGGCTTTCATTTGCCAGACGTATCTACAAGCCAAGGATCATCGGGCTGGGTATCGGTTGTATCAGTGTGGCCGGTGCCCTTTACCCCCTGGCGATGCCCGGCTGGGTGTGGGCATTCATGCTGTTCAATGGCTTTGTCTGGGCGCATGTGGCGTATCAGCTTTCAGCCCGATCACAATTTCCCTATCAGGCGGAACAGCGCAACCTGCTCTATGACTCGTTGTTCGGCGGCTTCTGGGCCGCCGCCACCCAGTTCACGCCCCTGACGGCCGTGACCGTGCTGTCGATGATGACCATGAACAATGTCGCCGCCGGCGGCATGCGCCTGTTTCTGCGCGGGCTGCTGGCGCAAGCGGCGGGTATCGCGGTGGCATGGGGCCTGTTCGGGGTCAAGTTCAACCCCACCGTCAGCCTCAGCCAGGTCTACACCTGCCTGCCGATGCTGACGCTCTACCCGATGGCCATCGGTATGGTCTGCTATCAGTTGGCAATCAAGCTCTCGGAACACAAACGCGCCCTCAGCGCGCTGAGCCGTATCGACAGCCTCACCGGCCTGCTCAACCATGGCTCGTGGAAAGACCTGCTCCACCTCAAGTTCCATAAGTGCCAGCAGCAAGGCAGCCACGCCACCATCGCGCTGATCGACATCGATCACTTCAAGCAGATCAATGACACCTACGGCCATATCGTCGGTGATGCGGTGTTGCGCCAACTCAGCCAGGAATTGCGCCGGCACCTGCGGGAAAACGACTTGGCCGGCCGTTATGGCGGCGATGAGTTCTGTGTGATTTTGCCGCAAATGCCGCTGGAAGAAGCCGCGCAAGTCATGGAACGCATGCGCGAAACGTTCGGCAACTATCGCAATACCCAGATCCCGGAACTGCGCGTGAGCCTGAGCATTGGCCTGGCCGATTTTCAACGGTTGTTCAGCGATGCCGCGATGTGGCTCAACGCGGCGGACCGTGCGCTGTACACCGCCAAGGAAACCGGGCGTAACCGGGTGAATGTCAGCGATTACGTGGTCGCCCATTCCGCCCGAGTTGTCTGATAACACCTCGTCTGAATCTTACGCCCGCGCCGCGCAGCGATAGCATAATGCCGCCACTGGTCGCCTGCCCAATAATGGTCCTGCCCTAACGGCGAACTTCTTGGCAGGCTGATCACTCTGAATCCCTTGTTCCGCCCCCTCTGTCAGCACCAGGAAGCTGACAATGAGCAAGTCAACCGTAAGGCCCAGGGCCATACGGGGTCAGGCGCCTATTCATGGATACCTCTGACGCGTGCTTCCCCGAGCCCTCGAACATGCTATTCAACGCCCATAAAAAAACCATCAGTACCCTGCAACACACCAATGCCCAGCAGGCCAGCCTTCTCGACGCGATTGAGCGCTCCATGGCCGTGATTGAATTCGACCTGCAAGGCAGCGTGCTGCGCGCCAATGACAACTTCCTCAAGACCATGGGCTACCGCGCCGAGCAGATCCTGGGGCAGTCACATCGAATGTTCTGCACACCCGCGTTCGCCCGCAGCGCCGAGTACAACCAGTTGTGGACGCAACTGCGCAACGGCCAATTCCAGTCCGGCACCTTTGAGCGGCTGGCCGGCAATGGCCAGTCAGTGTGGCTGGAAGCCAGCTACAACCCGGTGCGCGATGAGGCCGGCCAAGTGGTCAAAGTGGTGAAGTACGCCATGGACGTCACCCCACGCCTGCAAGCCGAAAGCGAAGCGAACGCCAAGCTGGGCGCCATTGACCGCGCCATGGCAGTGATTGAGTTCAACCTCGACGGCACTATCATCACGGCCAATGACAATTTCCTGCAGCGCATGGGCTACAGCCTGGCGCAGATCCAGGGCAAACATCATCGTCTGTTCTGCACGCCGGAACTGGCCAACAGCACGGCGTACAGCGAGTTCTGGAAACGCCTGAACCAGGGTGAACTGTTCAACGGCCAGTTCGAGCGTGTCGATAAACACGGCCAGATCCTGTGGCTCGAAGCCAACTACAACCCGGTTTACGACGCCAGTGGGCGCCTGTGCAAAGTGGTCAAGTTCGCCTCGGACGTCACCGCCAGGGTGCAGCAGCACGCTGCCGACGCCGCCAGCGCGGCCCAGGCTTACCATATTTCCCTGAACACCCGGGATGTGGCCGAAAAAGGCGCCGACGTGATCCAGCAAACTGCCAGCGGCATGCGCGAAATTGCCGCCGACATCGACACGTCCTCGCAACTGATCGCCAAGCTCGGTGAGCGTTCGCAGCAGATCACCGCCATCGTCAACACCATTCGCGGCATCGCTGACCAGACCAACCTGCTGGCACTCAACGCTGCCATCGAGGCGGCACGCGCGGGTGAGCAAGGCCGTGGTTTTGCCGTGGTGGCTGACGAAGTGCGGCAACTGGCAGCCCGCACCAGCGGCTCGACGGCGGAAATCTCCGGCATGATTGCGATGATCCAGGACGAAACCCGCCAAGCCATCGAGAGCATGGACAGCACCCGCGACCGCGCGGCGCTCGGGGTCGACCTGGCCAACCGTGCGGGCACGGTGATCCTGCAGATTCGCGAAGGCACCACCGAGGCGGTGCAGGCGGTGAGCGCGTTCGCTAACGAGCGCGGCAACAACTGACCGGTTCTTCATGTGTCTGTCGGGGGGCGCGGTCTATAGTGCTGGCTTGTCTTAACGCTAAGGATTCGAGCCCGCCATGACCCCCGACAAGCTAGAAGCCGTACCTGTCGATCACCTGCGCTTCCACCGCGGCCACGCCCATCTGGCGCCGACCTTTGGCAACGACACCTTTGCCCTCAAGGCCGAAGCCTTTGCACGTTTCTTTGGCACGCCGACCTTTCTCGGCGCGCAAACCGCGATCGTGGTGTTGTGGGTGGTGCTGAACATCACCGGCGTCACGCACTTTGACGTGTACCCGTTCATCCTGCTCAACCTGGCATTCAGCCTGCAGTCAGCCTACGCCGCGCCGCTGATCCTGCTGGCCCAGACACGCCAGGCCGCCCGCGACAAAGCCCAGTCCGACGCCGATGCGCAGCACCGCGAAGCCCTGGCCATCGCCAATACCGAACGCCAGGCCCAGGCCGCGCAAACCACCAAACAATTGCTGGAGTTACTGGAGCAGAACACCCGGCTGACGGAAATGACCAAGCAACTGACCGAGCGTATCGAGATGTTGACGTGCGAGATGCATGAGCAGTTTGTGCGAAAAAACTGAAACGTCTGCCAGAGGAGTTCTCCTGGGGCTGGCAGGCTTGTTGTGGCGAGCGGGCTTGCCACAACAAGCTCCCTCGCCACAGGTATCCGGTCCATCCTTGGCTGACAGCCCGGCTCAAGGCAGCCGAATATGCCGCCCCAACTCATCAAACAAGGTCACCACCGAACGCAGTGCCCGGCAGTCCGGGCGCGTCAGCAACCACAGCGCGGTCTCACGCCCTGCCAGCGCGGGGCCGAGCGGTTGCAAACCCTCTTGCAACAGAAAGTCCGGCAACGCTGCCACGCCCAACCCTGCCCGCACCAACTCGGCGACCGACAATATGCTGTTACAGCGATAACTGGGGCGCACGCCCGGCAGGTGTTCACGCCGCCAGGCCACGGTGGAGTGATCGGGCAAAAAGTCATCCGGCGCGATCCACGCCAGTTCGGCCAACTCACGCCCCTGGTTTTGGCGGGCATAACCGGCGCTGGCGCACACCTGATAAGCCACGCTGCCCAGGCGGCGGCCCACCAGGTGCTCCGGCGGCGTCCTGGTCAGGCGCAGGGCAATGTCCGCGTCGCGGCGGCTGAGGTTGGCAAAATCATTGGACGTGCTCAATTCCAGGGTCAACGCCGGGTAAGCCGGCATGAACTGCGCCAGCGCCGGCAACAGCAAACCCTGCAACACCGAGTCGGTGCAGGTCAGGCGCACGGTGCCGCTGATCACTTCGCCGCCCTGCTCCACCCCGATGCGCGCAGCTTCCAGCGCCTGCTCGGCCTGTTCGGCCTGCTGCGCCAGGTGGCTGGCCAAACTGGTGGGCAGGTAGCCGGCGCGGCTTTTTTCGAACAAGGTCTGGCCCAGCGCCGCCTCCAGCCTTCGCACCGCACGGAACACCGTGGACACGTCCACCCGCAGCAGCGCCGCCGCCCGCGCCAAGGTGCCGCCACGCACCAGAGCGAGAATCAGCGACAGGTCCGGGTAATCCAGTTGATAGTGCGCGGCTGCATTGAGCATGTGGGCAAACGCCAATTTTGATTGCGTGAGCGCCAATCTATAGTGAGCCCCAGGACACCACAAGCCATGGGATGTACACGATGAAAACCACCCTGCTGCACCTCGCCCTGATCGGTGATTACAACCCTGACGTAACAGCCCACCAGGCCATCCCCGTGGCACTGCAACAGGCTGCCGACACCTTGGGCCTGAACGTGCAGTTGCACTGGCTGGAGACCGACTCGATCACCCCGGCCACCGAGCTGCAGGCCTTTGACGGCTTCTGGTGCGTGCCCGCCAGCCCCTACCGTGATGCCGACGGCGCACTGCGGGCGATTCGTTTTGCCCGCGAGCAAAAACGCCCCTTCCTGGGCACCTGCGGTGGTTTTCAACACGCGGTCATCGAATATGCCCGCAACGTGCTCGGCTGGACGGATGCGGAGCATGGCGAACTGGCGCCCGAGGCCCAGCGCGCGGTTATCACGCCGCTGGCGTGTTCCCTGGTCGAGGCCACCGGCAGCATCCGCCTGATGCCCTACACACGCATCGCCGAGGCCTACGCCAGCCTGGACACCCACGAAGGTTACCGTTGCAGCTACGGCATCAACCCCGCGTTCGCCCATGCGTTGCTCGGAGGCGACCTTATCCCCAGCGGCCACGATTCGGCGGGCGATCTGCGCGCCGTCGAACTGCTGGACCACCCGTTTTTCGTCGCTACCTTGTTTCAGCCCGAACGCGCGGCACTTAAAGGGCTTACGCCGCCACTGGCGGTTGCCCTGCTCAACGCCTGCCAGGCGCAATCGGTATGATCGCCAACACGCCCGCCCCACCCTATTACGCAGTGATTTTCAGCTCGTTGCGTACCGAAGGCGATCAAGGCTATGGCCAGGCCGCCACGCGCATGCTGGAACTGGCGCGCGAGCAACCGGGGTTTCTGGGTGTTGAGTCGGCGCGGGAAGACGGCTTGGGCATCACCGTTTCCTACTGGGCCAGCGAAGCGGCGATTCTGGCCTGGAAGCTACAGGCCGAACACAGCCAAGTACGCGAACAAGGCCGCGCCCATTGGTATTCGGCGTTTCATACACGCGTGTGCAAGGTGGAGCGGGCTTACACTTTCCAGCGTTGAAACACAGCCTCAAGCCCCCCTGCAAAACCCTGTGGGAGCGGGCTTGCTCGCGAATGCGATGTGTCAGTCAATTCATCTGCAACTGACCCACCGCATTCGCGAGCAAGCCCGCTCCCACAGGTTGATCTCCACTTGCCTGGACCTAACTCACCAAACTGCGCAACGCGCTGATCTGCGGGATCTCCACCCGGCGCATATACACGCGCAACGGCTCGGTGATGTTGATTCGGTCATCGATATTCTGGTCCAGCAGCAACTGCAGGCGCTCGCGCGACAGGGTCATGGTGTGGTCGGCGGCCGGCAGCCAGACGAATTCGGCGGTGGGGATGATGCCGTCATCGGCCACGTCCATGCCGAACGCGTCTTCGCTGAAACGCACGATATAGCGGCCGGTTTTGCGGTTCAGGCCGACAAAACCCTGGAGTTGGTCGGCGGCCTGGCAGATAAGCTCGGAAGTGATGCGCATGGTAAACCTCACTGAAAAGTCCCACAGGGACTGGAAAGATGGTTTACACGCGTGGCAGAAATTACTGCCCTCTGACGGGGCAGCTTCAGCCAAGAATACTGCAACGCAGCACAAAAAAGCCCAAAAATAGCCTCGTGAGTACCTTAATGTCGGTTTGGTGATAGCGCCTTTCGCAATCAATTGTTAAAAAGGACGCCTTCTCAAAGTTACCTCCACGAAAGGACTTCGCATATGCCTGTTACGTTTACCAAGAGCGCCCTGCTGCTCGCTCTGATGCTCGGCCTTGGTCAGGCACAGGCTGCCGACCCGATCAGCCCGGCTGAATTGGCGACAAACGAAGGCATTCCGTACCCGGCTGTCATTGCTCACCGTGGCGCATCCTACGACGCCCCCGAATCCACCGCCGCTTCCTACAAGCTCGCCCGCGACCTGGGTGCCGACTACCTGGAAATGGACCTGCAACGCAGTAAAGACGGCGTGCTGTTCGCCTTGCACGACAACAACCTGCAACGCACCACCGACGTGGCCACCAAGTTCCCCGAGCGTAAAGACGCCCCGGCCAACGAGTTCACCTGGGCCGAACTGCGCACCCTGGACGCCGGCAGCTGGTTCAACGCCGCCTACCCGGACCGCGCCCGCCCGGCGTTTGTCGGCCTGAAAATCCAGAGCCTGGACGAGATCATCAAGATCGCCGAAGGCAACCCGCAGCACAAACCTGGCCTGTACATCGAGACCAAGGAGCCCAAGCAGTTCCCGGGCATCGAAGCCGACCTGAAAAACAAGCTGCTGGATAAAGGCTGGTTGAGCTCCGCCGGTTCCAAGCTGGGCAAGAGCAACACCGGCGTGGGCCAGGGAAGAGGCCGCGTGGTGCTGCAGACGTTTGAAAAAGACAGCTTGAAAGAGCTGCAAAAAGAAATGCCCAACACCCCGAAAATCCTGTTGTTGTGGGTCGGCCCAGGCAGCATCGAGCCTAAATCGGCACAAACCTTCGCCGAATCCGGCGAAACCACCAAGGCCGCCTACTACGCCAAGCAAGAGCCCAAAGACGCCGCCGAGTTCGAAAAATGGGTGGACGAAGCCAAGAGCCTCGGCGCCATCGGCACCGGCCCTTCGGCCGAGCTGACCAACCATGGCGACCAGAGCTACACCGACCTGGTCAAGCCTGAAATGAACAAGCTGACCCACGACAAAGGCCTGCTGGTGCACGTCTACACCGTCGATGAGCCGGTGGACTTCGAAAAAGTCATGAAGGCCGGCGTTGACGGCATCTTCACCAACCGCGCCGCCGAACTGCTGAAGTTCTACAAGCGCTGGCCTTCGTCGAGCGTGCAGGACCTGCTCAAGGACAACGGCTACTGAGTAATTGGTGGGTGTCATTGCGCCATTAAGGATGAATTAAGTTGCGCTGGTTAATCTGGCGCCACTTAAACAGCTCACCGAAGAAGGACACACACTATGAAAACCCTGACCGCCCTGTTCGCCGCCACCGCCCTGACCCTGACTGCCGGGTTGGCCCAGGCGGATGTTCGCCCTGACCACATTGAAGGTTTGCTCAAGTCCGGCGCCGTGATGCCGTTCGAAAAACTCAACGCCGCCGCCGTGGCCAAACACGCCGGTGCCAGCATCACCGACACCGAGCTGGACCACAAAAATGGTGTACTGGTGTACGAAGTTGACCTGACCGACACCGCCGGCAAACGCTTTGAAGTGAAGCTCGACGCCAAGACCGGCGCCGTACTGGAAGACAAACTGGACACCTGAGTCATGGTTTAAAAAAACCGCGCCACGTTTAAAGTGGCGCGGTTTTTTTATGCCTGCTCGCCAGCCATCCCGAAGGGTTAATCACATTACACCGACAAAGCGCAGGCCTGGGCCTGGAAAATCCGCTGAGCGAGTTTTCAAATTGTCACAAAATCGTCATCACGCCTTGCAATGATTCGCCCACGCGAACCTGTGAAACGTCCTACAGGCGCTTTCTCTGCGAGCCGCCATGAACCACAGCATCGACCACAGCCACCAGGATCCCGATCTGTTTGGCTTGCTTTACGGTTTTCGTTTTCGGCCCGGTGAAAAGGGCGAGCAGATTGATTCAGCGACCGCGCTGGCGGCGTTAAAAGCGCCGCAAGACCCGGAAGAATTCCTGTGGCTGCACCTGAACCTGGCCCACGCCGCCTGCGAGCGCTGGATGCAGGCCAACCTGTCATTGCCCGACGAGTTTTTCGAAGCCCTGCACGAAGGCTCGCGCTCCACCCGTATCGAACACGTCGACTCGGCCTTGCTGGCGGTGGTCAACGACGTGGTGTTCAACTTCAGCAGCATGGTTTCGTCGGATATCTCCACCCTGTGGGTGTGCGCACGCAGCCGTTTGCTGGTGAGCGCACGCCTGCAACCGTTGCACTCGGTGGATAAATTGCGCTCGTCGGTGAAGGCCGGTGAACGCTTTCGCTCGCCGCTGGAACTGTTGGTGCATTTGCTGCGCGACCAAGGCGAAGTGCTCACGCAGATCGTGCGTAAAACCAGTATCAGCGTCGACCATATCGAAGACCAGTTGCTGTCCTCACGCCTGTCCACCAACCGCGCCGAACTGGGGGCTGCGCGCCGGGTGCTGGTGCGCCTGCAACGCCTGCTGGCACTGGAGCCGGGCTCGCTGCTGCGCCTGCTGAACCGCCCGCCGCAGTGGCTGCAAAAAGAGGACGTGAAGGAGTTGCGCAAATCCACCGAAGAGTTTGCGCTGATCATCAACGACCTCACGGCCCTGGGCGAACGCATCAAGCTGTTGCAGGAAGAAATCGCCGCCAACCTCAACGAACAAAGCAACCGCACGCTGTTTACCCTCACGGTGGTGACGGTGTTGGCGTTGCCGATCAATATCATCGCCGGTTTTTTCGGCATGAACGTGGGCGGCGTGCCGCTTTCCACCGACCCGGAAGGGTTCTGGATCCTGGTGGCGCTGGTGGCGACGTTTACCTTGATTGCCGGGCGCTGGGCGTTCCGTAAGCGCAAAGATTACTAACCCTGAAATACGGTCAAATTGTGGGAGCGGGCTTGCCTGCGATGGCTATCTACCCGCCAACTTTTTGTTGCCTGATACACCGCCATCGCAGGCAAGCTCGCTCCCACATTGATTGCACTCTGACATTAGCTTTGCGGGGTTTTATAGATCAACGGTAGGCTCAATTCCTTAAACACTGACCTGCCGCAGCATCTCTGTAACATTCTGCAATGATCATCAGGAGCATCCTCCCCACACTGGATGCTCCGGCATGGCCACCCCTTCCCTGACTGCTTCCGACGTCGTCTCACCCGCAGACCCCAAACCCCGGCTGGATAAAAAACCCGGCCTGCTCACCGTGATCATATTCTTCGCCGTGCTTGCCATGGGCCTGTTGTTCACCGCCTACAGCCTGATGCACGACATGCACGAACTGGGCACGGTGGTCACCACCTGGACGCCGTTCCTGCTGCTGGGCGTGGCGCTGTTGATCGCCCTGGGTTTCGAGTTCGTCAACGGCTTTCACGACACCGCCAACGCCGTGGCGACGGTGATCTACACCAACTCGCTGCCGCCGCATTTTGCGGTGGTGTGGTCGGGCTTTTTCAACTTCCTCGGCGTGCTGCTGTCCAGCGGCGCGGTGGCATTCGGCATCATCGCCTTGCTGCCGGTCGAGCTGATTTTGCAGGTCGGTTCCTCGGCCGGCTTCGCCATGATTTTTGCGCTGCTGATCGCGGCGATCCTGTGGAACCTCGGCACCTGGTGGCTGGGCCTGCCGGCCTCGTCGTCGCACACGTTGATCGGCTCGATCATCGGCGTCGGCGTCGCCAATGCCCTGATGCACGGGCGTGATGGCACCAGCGGTGTGGACTGGAGCCAGGCCACCAAGATCGGCTACGCCCTGCTGCTCTCGCCGCTGATCGGTTTCGCGTTTGCCGCCCTGCTGTTGCTGGCCCTGCGCGCCTTTGTCAAAAACCGCTCGCTGTACAAGGCGCCCAAGGGCGACACCCCGCCGCCGTGGTGGATTCGCGGTGCATTGATCGCCACCTGCACCGGGGTGTCGTTCGCCCACGGCTCCAACGACGGGCAAAAAGGCATGGGCCTGATCATGCTGATCCTGGTGGGTACGCTGCCGATGGCGTACGCGCTGAACCGCACCATGCCTGCCGAACAGTCCTTGCAGTTTGCTGCGGTGGCTGAGGTGACCCAAGTGGCACTGGTGAAAAGCGCACCACAAGTATTACCGGGCGACCCACGGCCGATTCTCTCGACCTATGTACGCACCAAGGAAGCCACCCCGGACCTGGTGCCGGCCCTCGCCGCTCTCGCCGGCCAGATTGGTGACGAAGTCAAAGGCTACGGCTCCCTGGCCAAAGTCCCCGCTGAAGCGGTGGGCAACGTGCGAAATGACATGTACCTGACCAGTGAAACCATCCGCCTGATGGACAAGGGCAAGGTCGGTAACTTCGACGCCGACACCCAAGGCAAGCTCAAGCTGTTCAAAGACCAGATCGACGCATCCACGCGCTTTATCCCGCTGTGGGTGAAGATCGCCGTGGCCATCGCCCTCGGGCTGGGCACCATGGTCGGCTGGAAGCGCATCGTGGTCACGGTGGGCGAGAAGATCGGCAAGACGCACCTGACTTACGCCCAGGGCGCTTCGGCCGAGACGGTGGCGATGCTGACCATCGGTGCGGCGGATATGTTCGGGCTACCGGTGTCCACTACCCATGTGTTGTCCTCGGGTGTGGCGGGCACCATGGTGGCCAATGGCGGTGGCTTGCAGATGAAGACCATCCGCAATCTGCTGATGGCCTGGGTGCTGACATTACCAGCGGCGATTCTGCTGTCGGGCAGCCTGTACTGGCTGTTCACCCAATTGTTCTGACCTGACACCGTTGATCGTTCCCACGCTCTGCGTGGGAATGCAGCCCGGACGCTCCGCGTCCCAAAGCGTGACGCAGAGCGTCACAAGAGGCATTCCCACGCAGAGCGTGGGAACGATCCTTAGTGGCTGAAAAGTCCCGCCAT